>NZ_DATMFZ010000334.1:0-18790 GCF_035556675.1 Geminicoccus sp.
TGCGGCCGCCACCAGCTGTGCCGCCCAGCTCGTCGCGGCCCCGGCACCGCAGGCGGCCGCCACCGTAACGCCATGATCTGATGCGGGCCGGCAGCCGGTCGGTCCGCTCATGGGCCAGGTCGGCTGGTCATCCTGACTGCGCTGTCGCGACCACAGTTGCGGACGCAGCTATCCTGGCTGGGTGTGAGAGAGCTGGGGCAGTTATCCCCTCCAGGAGAGGCTGCAATAGCGATGAATACAGATGAAGTAATTCAAGTAATAATTAAATAATCTCCCACGCACGATTGCCAAGCTGTGGAGCAGGAACAAACTGTTGCAGCTCCTGCCAGGATGCGTTCCGCTGTTCGGTAGCGAAACCGGAAGCGGGGCTGAGATTCTGGTGCAGCGCCTCGAGGCCAGCTGTCAGCCGTCGTCCAGCCGGTGGCAGCCAGGCTGTCCCGCTCCCACGACGCCAACCAACGTCGTCAAGAGCATTCAACAACAGACGCTCGTGCACACCGTAAGGCTCGTGGAGTCCCAGATGTAAAATAATGATATCAGTCATGATCTTCTCTCCAGCCAATTAACGCATATTAAGACTCAAGCCTGATATAGATATGGTCCAATTATGACAAAAAGCAATATAGATAATAATGTATCTTACCGTGCAAAATATAATTATGCCCTAGTAGTATATAACATCTGCATAATTAGAATTTTCCTATTAAGAACATCGTTTCATTGGTCGGCCAACTGGATGTTGCGGTGACAATGCGTCATTGCCCGAACTGGTTTTCGAGGTCGATCGTTCTGAACGCCGTCAAGCTTGGCGTGTTGAGCGCCTCGGTCATCTCGGCGACAGCCGGCTTTTCCTAACGTTGGGCTTGGCTGACCTCTCCTGGCGGACGCCAACGACTGTCGTAGAGGGCCTACAAAGGGTACGGCTCTCCGAGGCTGACGACGCCTATGTCTTCGCGCTGACGCAGACCTCGACCGACATTCCGCGGAAGGCATCGGTCATCCCAACGAAGCTGCCGACCACAGGCATCACCAGTCGTATATCGCGACCGATCGCGACGGGGATCAGGTTGGCGGAGCCGACGCTTCGGTTCGTGGGATCGAAGGTGATCCAGCCAGCACCCGGCACGTAGACTTCCGCCCAGGCATGGGTGGTGCCTGAGCCTTCTCGTCCCACGATGTCCTGGGCTGGGTTGTGCAAATAACCTGACACGATCCTGGCACCGAATCCTAGTGTCCGCACGGCGTCGATGAAGAGAACGGCCAAGTCCCGGCAGGAGCCCCAGCCGCGTTCCAGCGTCTGCACGGGTGTCTGGGTGCCCTCCTCTTCGCGCTCCTGATACGAGATCCAAGCCAGGATCCCGGCATTGATGTCCTTCAGGAGAGAAAGCGTATCGGTTGGATTGCTATGGACGAAGGCCTGAGCCCATTCCCGCAGTCGCCCAGCAGGGTCAGCATGTTGCGGAACCGCCAAAGCTCCGAGATCCGTCCATTCGTCGTCACTGTAGCGAAAAGGATAGAAGATCGCGGAGGCGGCGATGTCAAAGACGGGCCAGGCCGAGGCGTCAAGCTTGAGTTCGACGTTGCTAGTGATGATCAGGCTGTCGGTCATGGCCTGAAAAGCGGCAGTTGCCACCATGTTGCCTGTGACATCCTGCGCCCAGGTCACCGCCGCGGGCGGCTCAACCGTTAGGTCCATGGACCGCAGGCGGAGCTCGCGGCTCTCCCGCGGCCGAAGCATCAGACGATGGGGGCGCAGACCGACGGGCTTGCTGTAGCGATAGGTCGTCCGGTGGCGGATTCTCAACGTGACCATGCCTGCTCCCGTGCAGTCTGCGTGCCCTGCATCATTGTTGTACGAGCAGCGTTCCCGGTATCTCAGCTACTTTGCCAGTGTCACCGATCTTCTTGCCTGAGCCTCGTCCCGGCGGTTGCCCGGCCAGCTTGGATCTTTCGGTGCCGTGGTGGTGCGGCCATGGAGGACCCGGCCCATGGCGCGTCCCCCTCCCGGGTCAGCGGTGGAATGGATCACTACGCCTCAGGACTCAACAGGGACTGTACACCTGCTGGCTTGAGATGATGGCGCGCCGAGGCGGATCAGCAGGCTGTGGCTGCCTCCGTCGAGCGGGATGCGGACGCTGCCACCGACGCTCGTAACAGGGAGCTGATCCAGGAAAGCCTCGGAGACGCTGCCGCCGCAGTTCCCGGGATTCTCTACCCGGATGTGGTAGACTGCCGGCCCTTCCTTGATGGTCGCCTCGAACTCGGACCAGGTGCCGGGTATGCAGGGCTTCACGGTGATGAAGGCACCTTCGCGGCGGATGCCCAGAATGCCCTCGATGCCCGCCCGGTACATCCAGCCGGCGGAGCCCGTGTACCAGGTCCAACCCCCGCGCCCGGTATGGGGGGCGACCGAATAGACGTCGGCGGCTACAACATAAGGCTCGACCTTGTAGCGGCCAGCTTCTTTCATCGTCCGCGCGTGGTTGATCGGGTTGAGCAAGGAGAACAACTGCGCCGCCTGGTCGCCCTGGCCGAGTTCGGCAAAGGCCAGGATCACCCACATGGCCGCATGACTGTACTGGCCGCCATTCTCGCGCAGTCCGGGCGGGTAGCCTTTGATGTAGCCGGGATCACGCGGCGTGTTGTCGAAGGGCGGGGTGAACAGGAGCGCCATGCCGTCGTCCTGGCGAATGAGATGCCTTTCCAGGGAGGACATGGCCATGGCGGCCCGCTCGGGATCGGCGGCACCCGAGAGCACTGCCCAGGATTGGGCAATGGAGTCGATCCGGCACTCATCGCTTCCGGCCGAGCCCAGCCAGGTGCCGTCGTCGAAGGTCGCCCGGCGATACCATTCGCCGTCCCAGGCATCCCGCTCGAGTGCTGCGCGCACCGATGCCGCATGGGCGCGCCAGCGTCGGGCGCACTCGGTGTCACGCGTCTCCGCCAGCGGAGCAAACAGGTCGATCGTTCGCAGGAGCAGCCAGCCGAGCCATACGCTTTCACCTCGGCCGCCCTCCCCGACCCGGTTCATACCGTCGTTCCAGTCGCCGGTGCCGATCAGCGGCAGGCCATGCTCGCCAGTGAGCTCGATGCACTGGTCGAGTCCGCGCGCGCAGTGCTCGAAGAGAGAAGCTGCCTGGTCGGCGACCATTGGCTGGAAGAAGGCGTCGTGCTCGCCTGGAGCCAGGGCCGGCCCTTCGAGAAACGGGACGATCTCATCCAGGATCGCAGCGTCACCGGAGCGTTCGACATAGGTGGCGACACCGAAGGCGAGCCAGACGCGGTCGTCGGAGATCCGGGTCCGCACCCCCTGGCCCGAGTGCGGGAGCCACCAATGCTGGACATCGCCCTCGACGAACTGCCGGGCAGCGGCGCGAAGCAGATGGTGGCGGGTCATTTCCGGCCGGGCAAAGGCCAGGGCCATGCCGTCCTGGAGCTGGTCGCGGAAGCCGTAGGCGCCGCTCGCCTGGTAGAACGCCGAGCGCGCCCAGATGCGGCAGGCAAGCGTCTGATAGAGCAGCCAGCCGTTCAGCATGATGTCCATCGCCCGGTCGGGCGTCTTCACCTGCACCGCCCCCAGGACCTCGTCCCAATGGCGCAGCACCTCATCGAGAACGGCGTCGAGATCGGCCTCCCGGTAGCGGGAGACCAGTGCCCGGGCTTCCTCGGCCGATCCGGTCTGCCCGAGCAGGACCAGGATCTCGGTGGTTTCGCCAGGCGCAAGCTCGATGACGGTCTGCAGCGCCGAGCAGGGGTCGAAGCCGGCCCCGATCCGTCCGGACAATGGTGCTTTTGCCGTGAGTGCGGCCGGAGCGGCCAGCGTCCGGTTGCGGCCAAGGAACTCGGTGCGGTCTGCCGTCCAGGCGGTCTGCCGGCCGCCCAGGTCCGCGAACGCAACCCGGTCGCCAAAGGCGCTGCTCCAGCGATTGCACGCCAGCATCGCACCGGTATCCTTGTCGATCTCAGTCGTGATGTAGGGGGTCGATGCGCCGCGCGAGGTGCCGAGCACCCATTCCAGATAGGCGGTCACCGAGAGCCGGCGGCGCGACCCCGACAGGTTGCGCAGGGTCAGGCGGGTGATCTTGATCGGGTCTTCCAGCGGCACGTACTGCAGGAGGTCGAGTTCGATCCCGTTCACCGTATGCTCGAAACGGCTGTAGCCGTGGCCGTGCCGGGCCACATAGGTCCCGCCGTCGCGGATCGGCTGCGCGGTCGGGCTCCAAAGCTCACCCGTCGCCTCGTCGCGAACATAGATGGCCTCGCCGGTCGGATCGCTCACCGGATCGTTCGACCAGGGAGTGAGCTGATTCTCGCGGCTGTTGCCGGCCCAGCTATAGCCGCTGCCTTCCGTCGCGACCTGGAAGCCGAACCCGGGATTGGCGATCACGTTGATCCAGGGCGCCGGCGTCGATCGGCTGGCGTCGAGGATGGTGACGTATTCCCGGCCGTCCTTCGCGAAACCTCCCAGGCCATTGAAGAATTCCAGCCCGGTCGGCTCGGGATGGGGCGCCGGCACAGACACAGAAGTCCTTGGCTGCCCGGTTGGGGCCGATGGGCGCGGCGGCGGCAGGCGTAGCAGCTGATCGGCGATGCTTCCCGCCCTGGCGCGCAACACGACCCGGGCGACGGACAGCAGCAGGGCGCGCGCCGGCACGTTCAGCAGGTCGGCACGGAGGACGTGAACCGAGCCCTTGGCGAGTTCCTGACCAGGTCGCAGCTGCGACTGGCTGCTGCGCACCGCGGTTTCGATCGCGATCTGCAGATCCTGCACATAGGAGGCGGCGCGCTCGTTGATGATCACGAGATCGACGCTGAGCTGCTTCATGCGCCAGTACTCGTGAGCGCGTAGAAGCTGGCGGACCTGGGCCAGATCCTCGATATCGTCGATCGAAAGGAGAACGATCGGCAGGTCACCCGAAATACCGTGCGGCCACAGGCCTGACTGGCCGCCGGCACCTCGTGCGATGCTGTCGGAGGGTGCCCTGAAGCGAGGGTCGGCGTAGATGATCGGTGCAGCCAGCCTCTGGAAGTCGGCCGTTTCGTCCGCCTTGACGTCGAGGTGGCGAAGCTGGACCTGGGCCTGGGTCCAGGCCAGGGTCTTCGCCCGGTCGAAAGCGCTACGGTCATGGTGCGTGTCGACGAGATCCAGAAGCTCGGCTCTCGACGATGCGACAACGGTCCAGAATGCGACGCGTGCAACCGTGCCGGCCGGGATGGTGACGCGGCGTCTCAGCGCGAAGATCGGGTCCAGGACCGTGCCGCTCGTGTTCGAAAGGGAGTTACCGCCGGTCATGGCGGCAGCCGTGCCGATGGTCCGGCCCCGGCCAATGAAGCGGGCCCGATCGCTCTCATACTCCGGCTCGGCAGTGACCTTGCCCTCGATGACGGCGAAGTGGGCTGCCCATATCTCCGGCTCTCCGGGTGTGCGCGGGCGACGGGTAGCGATGAGTGCCCCGAACTCCGCGAGATACTCGGTCTGGACGAACAGCTTCGAGAAGGCAGGGTGCGCGTTATCGGCGGCGGCCGTCGTCAGCACCAGTTCGGCATAGGAGGTAAGCTCGATCTCGCGCGGGCGACGCCCGGTGTTGGTGAGCGATACCCGGCGCACTTCGGCATTCTCCGCCGAGACCAGCACATCCAGTGCCGTGGTCAGCGTGCCGTCATGCCGGACGAACTCGGCGCGGTCCTCGCCGAACAGGACCTCGTAGCGTTCCGGATCGTTCCCGACCGGCTGCGCGCCTGCCGACCAGACGGCCCCGCTCTGCGTGTCGCGCAAGAAGACGTAAGAGCCCCAATCGTCGCGCGTGGCGTCTTCACGCCATCGCGTGACGGCGGTCTCGCCCCAGCGGCTGTAGCCCGACCCTGCCGCCGTCAGCATGACGCCATACTGCCCGTTCGAAAGGAGATGAGTAACCGGCGCGCCACCGGCAGCTTCGACCAGACGGCGCACCGTCGGAACCTCGGCGCCGGCCTCCGCCGCGGCCGTCCTGACCTCTTCGGCCCGAGGATGAGCAACGGCGACATCCCGCGGCATGCGCTCCTGCAGCAGGAGCTCGCTCGCCTGAATCATCGGCTCCCGATGGAAGCGGGCACGCATGCAGCCGTCCTGAAGCACGTTCGCGATGGCGACGATGGTCATGCCCTGGTGATGAGCCATGAAGTTGCGGACGATCGCGCAGTTCTCGCCATCCGGCAGGCGCGACCGAGTGAAGTCGACGGCTTCATAGAAGCCATAGCGGCCTCGGGCTCCCATGCCGGCGAGCCGGTCATAGTTCTGCAGGGCACCTCGCGGGTCGACCATGACGGCCAGACCGGTCGCGTAGGGCGCAATCACCAGGTTCTGGGCAAGGCCACGCTTCAACCCGAGGCCCGGCACGCCGAAGTTCGAGTACTGGTAGGTGAGATCCAGGTCGCGGGCATTGTAGGCGGATTCCGAGATGCCCCACGGAACGCCCAGGGAGCGCCCGTAGGCTTGCTGGTGGGCCACCACCAGGCGATTGGTCTGCTCGAGCAGGCTGCCTGCCGGTGCGCGCATCACCAGGGATGGCATCAGATACTCGAACATCGATCCTGACCAGGAGATCAGCGCCGAGCCACCACCAAGCGGCGTCGCGGCGCGGCCAAGGCGGAACCAGTGCCGGGTGTCGACATCCCCTTTGGCGATGGCGAACAGGCTCGCCAGCCGCGCCTCGGAAGCCAGGAGATCATAGCAGTTCGGATCGAGCCTGTTCTCGGTGCGGGAATAGCCGATCGAGAGCAGCTTTCGCTGGGGATCGAGCAGGAAGGCGAAATCCATCCCGAGCGCCAGCTCGCGCGCAGTGTCGGCGATCGCCTGCAGCCGGCGCTTCAGGGCATGGGGTGCCTCGGTGAGCTGGAGCCGGTCGCGGCCATGCTCGGCGACGGCCGCCCGCAGCGCATTGATCCAGAACACCAGGTCCGGGGCATTCCCGTCCTCGATCGTCGGGGTCAGGGCGGCCGCGCCAGCCGCTTTGTCGGCAAGGCGCTGCAACGCCGGAGAGGACGTTTCGATCGCCTGCGCGCTGTTCAGCAGCGCCTCGATCTCGTTGAGACTGGCGGCGAGCTGTCGTTGATGGCCGTTGGGTGCAACCGGCAGCGTGCCCAGGGCGTCGCGCGTCAAGCGAAGGTCGTCCATCATGCCGCTTCGTGCCTGCCCGGCGAGCGGCGCCTCGATCCATTCCTCGCAGGCATTGGCGAGCGCGATCAGGTGGCCAGCGAGATTGCCGCTGTCGACGGAAGAGACATAGGCAGGATCGAGCACGCGCAGGTCGCGCGTCTCATACCAGTTGAAGAAATGGCCTTTAAAGCGCGGGAGCTTCTGCATGGAGGTGAGCGTCGCTTCCAGCCGCTCGATGGTCTCCATCGTTCCAGCCCAGCCGAAGTCCCGGGCGGCGACCGCCGAAAGCAGATAGAGGCCCATGTTGGTCGGGGACGTCCGGTGCGCCACGACGGGCTCCGGATCCTCCTGAAAATTGTCCGGTGGCAGCATGTTGTCGGCCGGCGTGACGAAGGCCTCGAAGAACCGCCAAGTACGCCGCGCGACCTGGCGCAGCTGGTGCCGGTCGGCCTCGGGGACGAAGAGCTGCGCTGTAGTCTTCGGGGATCTGCTGATCCACAAGGCGATGGCCGGTGCCGCCAGCCAGAGCAGCGCGAAGGGCAGGGCGACCGGCCAGGAGTCCGGGGCGAAGATGACAGCAATGGCCACGGCGGCAAGGCCGAGTGCGGTGCCACCTGCCATCCGGCGATAGAACCCGACCAGATCGAGGCGAGGGCTCAGCATCGACTGGGCAGCGGTGGTCCACTCGAGCAGATTGCGGCGTGTCACGAACAGCCGGGTGAGCGTCCGGATGATCGCGTCACCCATGCGCCAGGCCTGGTCGGCAAGGAAGGCGATGGAGAGAACCGTCTGCAAGGCTGCCAGCCTCAGATCGGCAGCAAGGGTACGAAGATGATTGCGCAGGCGGATCCCGGGCCGCCGCGGCAGCAGCGCGAAAGCCGTCGGCAGGAACGCCGGGATCGCAGCGGCTGCAAGGACAAGCAATGTTCCCTGCAATGCCGCCGGCATCGGCAGCATCCAGCAGATGGCGAGGGTGAGCAGGGTCAGCGGCGGCACCAGCGACCGCTTCAGATTGTCCCCCATCTTGCCAAGGCCGATCGGTGGAACCGACCACTTTCCTGCTCTGGATGCGAGCATCCAGGGGAGAAGCTGCCAATCGCCGCGGGTCCAGCGATGCTGGCGCCGGGCGGCGACGTCATAACGTGCGGGAAAATCCTCGACGACCTCCACGTCCGACGCGAGGCCGGCGCGGGTGAACACGCCCTCGAAGAGATCGTGGCTGAGCATCGTGTTCTCGGGCACGCGGTCAGCCAGTGCTGCCCTGAAGGCGTCGACATCATAGATGCCCTTGCCGGTATAGGAGCCCTCGCCGAAGAGGTCCTGATAGACGTCCGAGACGGCCGCGGCATAGGGATCCATGCCGCCCGGGCTGGAGAAGACCCGCTGGAACAGCGACCCTTCCCGCCGAGTTGGCAGGGAAGGGGTGACGCGCGGCTGCAGGATACCGTAGCCGTCGACAACGCGTTGCTCGGTCTCGCTGAAGACAGGCTGATTGAGCGGGTGCGCCATCTTGCCGATCAGGCGGCGTGCCGCGTCCCGCGGCAGCCGGGTGTCGGCGTCGAGCGTGATGACGTAGCGCACATCGACCGGCACGGCCGGATCACGCCCGGCAATCGCCACGAAGCTGGTGTCCGTGGCACCGCGCAGCAGCCGGTTGAGCTCGTGCAGCTTGCCTCTCTTCCGCTCCCATCCCATCCACTTGTTCTCGCCCGCATTGAAGATGCGGCGCCGGTGCAGGATGAGGAAGCGGTCGCCATCGGGGCCAGGCCCGTAGTGGCGGTTCAGCTGCGCGATGGCTTCGTCAGCCATGGTGAGCAGACGCTCGTCGTTTTCGAGGATCTCCTGATCCGCATCGATCCCGTCCGACAGAAGCGCGTAGGTCAAGTCGCTGCCGGCGCTCGCGAGGTGATGGACTTCGAGCCGCTCGATCTGTTCGAGCAGATCAACCTTGCTGGTGAGCAAGGTCGGCACGACCACGAGCGTCCGAAGCGACGGCGGAATACCTTCCGCCAGTTCGAGACCCGGCAGCGGTGCTGCGCCGGACATCATGGTGACGATGCGGTTGACGAGGGCGTTGGCAACTTCCGTCGCCGGCAGAAATGCCACCATTCCAAGCAGCACGAGCCAGCCGATTTCGACACCGGGGATTGCCAAGGTCCACAGTGCGATTGCCATCAGGATCGCAGCGACGACGAGGGTGGCGGCGATGTAGCCGCCGATCCCCAGCTGGCTGTTGAAGCGACTGATCCGGAGCCGGGAAGATGGCCGGAATCCGATTGCCTGCTCCAGCCCATGCCGACCGTTGCCGATCAGGTGGTAGCCGGGATCGCGAGCACGCGCCCGATCGGTTGAACCTGCCGCTCCATCTGCTGCATGTGATGCGGCCAGGGCGCGATCGGCGATCTCGAGCTCCGATAGCGAGGAGCCACGTGCCAGCTGCTCGATGGCACTCCGATAGAGATCGCGCGTCGGAAAATCCATTGCGCCGAACGCACTGCCCGCTCGCAGCCGTTCATCAACGAGGCTGACGCTCTCGAACAGCTCCGCCCAATCGGTGTCCGAGATCAGCCGCATGCTGGTGATGACGTTGCGCGCCGAGACATTGGAAGCGCCCTGACGCTGCTGGGTGCGGTGCACCACTTCCTCGACCGAAGCACCCTGGAGACCCAAGCGCTCTTCCAGCCATTCGAGTGCCGGCATCGTGCGCGGATCCTGGTTCCTCAGCCGCTTGGCGAGTTGCATCGCGAATGGCTCGGACAAGGGCTCCATGGAACGCGCGCCGATGTCCGCCTCGAGCACGGATCGGGCGGAACTGCCTGAGGCCAGCAGCTTGTCCGCCAGAGCATCGGCCTCGGCGCGCGAGGCAAGGCCGACCGTGATCTGGTCGGCAAGCCGGCGCAAATTCTCCACCAGCACGATACGCAACGTGATCGCTATCGCCCACAGTTCACCAATGGTCAGTGGCTGAACGCGCTGATAGGCCAGAACAAATTTGCGCAGCGTATCGGCATCGAAATAACTGTCCGTGTGGGCCACGAAGGCCCAGGCGATACCGAACACTCTCGGGTATCCCGCAAACGGCCCCGTGGCCAGCTTCGGCAGCTGCCGGTAATACCCTATCGGAAGATCATCTTTAATTTCGCGAATTTGCTCTTCAACAAGATGATAGTTGTCCAGCAACCATTCGGCAGCAGGAACGATCTCCCGCCCGCCTTCCAGCTCCCTGGCACTAGCCCGGTAGGCAGCAAGAAGAACCGCAGCATTGTCATTCAGTCGAGCGTGCAATGACAGGGCTGCTGGATGCTGTCCTGTTCCTTGTTGCGCGGTAGCCAGGCTCTGCCCATGCTGTTCGAGCCGCTCGATGCCGAAGAGCTCCCCACGAACGGGAGCATCATCCCAGGGGGAGGGCAGGGTGCGTCGGCCAAAGGGACACCATAGCGGCATCAGGTTCAAGGCTACCTTTCCAGCCGGCACCCTTCCCGCTGGGCGGCGAAAAGCTGCCGATCTCAGTGAAAGCCGAGGGCGATACTCGCTTTCAACTAACGACTCCCCTCTTCCTGCCAGGAGCGGCATTTAGTACTTGCCGCTTGATCAGCAGAAAGCAGAAAGCAGAAAAACAAAGGCCCTGCTACCTTTCCAGGTGCAGGGCCATCAAGACAACAGGCCTATCAGAAGGCTACTGTAGCATATCGATCAGGGCTCATTGCCTAATGGCCGCCAGTCTGGATGTTCGATGCTCACCGATTGGCCGACTTCATAGGTGCTGCGCCGTCAGCTCGGTTACGCCATGAGCCTCAGATTGTCGGCGGAAAGCTTGCCGCTCTTGCGATCCTGCACCAGGTCGAACTCGACCTTCTGGCCCTCGTGCAGATCGCTGAGCCCTGCCCGCTGAACAGCGCTGACATGAACAAAGGCATCATTGCCGCCTTCGTCCGGAGCGATGAAACCAAAGCCCTTGCCGGGGTTGAACCACTTGACGGTTCCGATAGTCATGAAGATTCCGTTTTAGATAGGCACGTCTGGATCACGAAGTGCGACCCACAAAAGAGCCTTTTGTCAGGAAAACAATCATCCGACCGAATGCCCCTCCTCGGAACATTGGGCGACATAACCTGCCTTCCTTAGCTTTAAGTAGTTCTCAAGATGCATAAAGCAAGTGTGATATTATTACCATCCAAACGTTGATTACACTATATCTTATTATGTAGTGTCATATCGGAAACGAATTTCTAGTATATCGATTACTTGTTAGAATTAATAGCAAGAAGTACGCTTGCACGTTTATGGTAAACTAACTATTTTTACCATATAGGGTAAAAAATAAATGCTCATAACATAAATCAGTTGATTGATTAGTGTGATAGCTAAAACAGTTCGGCATAATACTGGTGAGCCTTAATCATCTCTACTTTGGCGAAATAAAAACAAGGCAGACAATGAGCATCTGCCCCGACGCAATACTACCGAAGAGATGCAGACTAGTAAATTAGCAGGATTGGGTAAATATAAGTTTAATACGATCTAAAATAGACTACATATATGAATATGTAGCTTAATAAATTGCAAATAATTTGTTTATTTCGTAGAACTCAATATTATTTTTATTCGCCATTGTGCAATGCAGCATAGCGAACTACATGATGTTTCGACACACAGGCTTCCTGCTTGCTCCCATTCTGATACTGCGAGGCCAGCTTTCATGGCGCAAATCTCCAAGACCCAGGCCGGCAAAGCCAGTGACAACGTTGCCGAACTCAGCCAGCGCATGACGGACCAGACGGCAGACGCAGTCGGCGTGAGGGTCGCCAAAACCCAGGACGCCGCACGCAGCGGCGTGACAGAAATGCAGAAGAGCACTGCGGCGACACTCGAGACCGGGCGTGCGATGGCTGGCCGGACGGCGCAGGATACGAAGGAATTCGGGCAGGCGCTTTCGCAGCTGTTGAGCGAGCAGGCTCAACACAATCTCGAGGTCTTCACCAAGCTGACCGGCACGTTCAACTTGAGTGAAGCTGCGCAGATCCAGGCGGACTTCCTGCACGCCAGCATGGAACGCTCAGCGCAGTTCGCCCGGCGCTACCTCGAGACGGCCCAGGCGACCATGTTCTCGGCAATGACCAGGACGCAGGTGGACCTGTCGCCGCTCTCCCGTCGGTGATCATGGCACGCCTGCCGACGGCAGGCGCAAGACCAACCTCATCCAGCGCTGTGATCAGCTGGAACCCCCCATGTCGGAAGGAGATCCAGTGGCTCAGGTAGCCCATCAGCCCGGCGATAACCCGGCCGAGACCCTGCAAGTGGTCGAGGAGCGGGCGGTCATCCGCAAGCGGAAGAACCTGACCAGCGGCGTGCGCGTACGCACTCTGGTCCGGGAGGACGAAGAGCTCATCGACGCGCTGCTCCACAGCGAGCAGGCCGAGGTGGAGCGGGTGGCGCTGGATCGCTGGGTGGAGGAGCCCGTGCCGGTCCGGCAGGAAGGTGCGACCATGGTCATCACTCTGCACGAAGAGGTGGTCGTGGTGGAAAAGCGCCTGCGGGCGATCGAAGAAGTCCGGCTGACCAAACGGCAGACGATCCAGCGCGTGCCGCAGCATGTCACGCTCCGGCGTGAGGAACTGGTCGTCGAGGACCTGGATCCAGCGACCGGCAAAGACCCGGACTGACCATACTTGCCGCCGATCCACCCCTGGAGCGGTAGCCTATCATCAAGGATGTCGCAGATGCCTACGACCGTCATTGGCACGATCGAGACCCCGAAGATCGCCCAACGGCTCATCGACGAGCTCACTAAGGCTGGCTTCAAGAGCCAGGATGTGCAGATCCTGAAAGGCGACCAGGACCAACTTGTCGCGGAGATCGTCGAGCTCGGCTTCGGCAAGAGCGACGCCAGCGACTATGCCAAGGCCGTGCGCAACGGCAAGACCGTAGTGGCCGCGGCCGTTGCCGAGGACAAGGTGGCCAAGGCTGCCGCCATTTTCGAGCGCTATGAGGCAGCGGAGGACGAAGAGGCCGCCGATCTCGCCGAGGAGACGACTCTGACGGAGGTCAAGGAGGAGCTTTCGGTCGGCAAGAGCAAGGGCATGACCGGCGGGGTACGCGCCACCACCAGCGTGAGCGAGCAGCCGGTCGAAAAGACCGTCACCTTGCGCGAGGAGCATGTTGAGGTCGAGCGCCAGCCGACCGAGCGGAAACTGAAGCCCGAGGAAGCCGAAGCCGCGTTTGCGGGGAAGACCGTCGAGATGCTGGGCACGGCCGAAGAGGTCGAGGTCGCTAAGGAAGCTTACGTGACCGAGGAGGTCACCCTCAGCAAGCGGGTCGAGGAGCGCCAGGAAAAGGTGCGCGACACGGTCCGGCACACCGACGTCGAGGTCGAGAAGATCAAGCCGGCAGTCGCCAAGAAGCGCTAATACGCCGGCGCGACGCGTTTGAAGGAAGCCCGGCGCCATCGGTGTCGGGCTTTTCCTTGCCTGATCGTGAACCGATCCAGTGCTGGCTCGGCTGGTGCCTCATGGTCGGAGGCTCCCAGGAGACGACGTGGGATCGGCCGGCAAGAAGCCAGTCGCCAAAAGCCGAGCGGAACTCTGCCTGGCCGACAGCATTGGCGGTCCAGGCATGTTGCAGGGCACAAGAAGTAGCGTTTGCACGCTGCTGGATAAGGAATCAAGATTTGCTGACCAAGATCCCAGGCGTCGCGCACCTCGGCCTGATCGGGCGTACCTCGGGGCGGTCCCGGACCGGCAAGATCCTGACGGCCTCGGTGGCCACACTGGCCGTGGCTGCCCTCTACAACATCTACCGGTCCCGCCAGGTCGAGCGGCAGCACCCACCCACCGGGCGCTTCATCGACGTCGACGGTGTCCGGCTCCACTATCTCGAGCGGGGCGAGGGCACCCCGGTCGTCCTGCTGCACGGCAACGTCGTCACTGCCGAGGACTGGATCCTGAGCGGCGTGTTCGACCGCCTGGCCGAGCGGCACCGTGTCATTGCCTTCGACCGCCCTGGCTATGGCTACAGTGCCCGGCCGCAGGGCTCGACCTGGACGGCAGCAAGGCAGGCGGAGCTGCTGCGCCGCGCGTTGGCGCGCCTCGGCATCGAGGACCCGATAGTGGTGGGCCATTCTTGGGGCACCAACGTTGCTCTGGCGCTGGCCCTGGCCGAGCCGGCGGCGGTGCGCGGCCTGGTGCTGCTGGCCGGCTACTATCACCCGACCTTGCGGGCAGATGCGCTGCTGGTGGCGCCGGTGGCTGTCCCGGTGCTGGGCGACCTGCTGCGCTACACGGTCTCGCCGCTGCTCGGTGCCGCACTGCTGCCGCTGCTGATCAAGGGCATGTTCGCGCCGCTATCCGTGCCGGGGCGCTTCGCCAAGGGCTTCGCGCATGGCATGGCGGTGCGGCCGTCGCAGATCCGGGCCGAGGCGCAGGATGGCGCCACCATGGCCTACGGAGCAGCGTCGATGCGCCAGGGCTATTCCAGCCTGGGCATGCCGGTGGTGATCATGGCCGGCAGCCAGGACCGGGTGGTGGATGTCGGCCGCCATGCCATCCGGCTCCATGAGCAGATCCCGCACAGCGATCTGCAACTGGTTCCAGGGGCAGGGCACATGGTCCACCACGCGGTGCCAGAGCAGGTAGTCACGGCGATTGCGACCGTTGCGGATCGAAGTGCCGGACCTGCCCAGTTGGGCAGGTCCCTGCTCGCGGCTGCTACTGAATAGCCGTGCTGGCTCATCCGCAGAGGCAAACGCAAGGCAGCGCATGCCTTGTATGGCTTGACGATCATCAGCCTGACGCTTGCGCGTGATAGGAGACAGGTGGTTGGGGGTTCACCCTCGTCCCAGAAGGGAGCGGTCGTAGTTCCTCAACAGATCCTGCGGGTCCTGGTAGATCTCGACGCAGCCAGCTTTGCGAAGATCGGCTTCAGCAAAGCCTTCGCATCGAACCCCGATAATGGTCATCCCCGCCGCACGGGCAGCGACGGCGTCATGCGGGCTGTCGCCAATGACCACGGCCTGGTCGGCCGGAAGGGAAAGGCGTTGAAGGGCCGCCTGGAAGATGTCCGGAAAAGGCTTGGAGCGCTCGGCATCGTCCGATGAAGTTTGCTCGCTAACAAGGCCCTCGATCCCGGCCGCCTTCTCGAAGGCAGCGAGTTCATCCTGCTTGGCTGATGAGGCGATAGCGGTGCGTTTGCCGTCAGCCAGGATGCGTCGGAACAGGTCCGGGACCTCCGGGAAGCCGCGGACCTTGGCCAAGTAGTCCTGCTTGAACAGGTCCTTGCGAAACCGCTCCATCTTAGGACCAACCCGCTCGGCCTCCTCGTCTGGTAAGAAGACCGGCATCAGCTGGTCGCCGCCTTTGCCGATCTGGGCGCGGATGGCGGCATAGTCGATCTGATGGTCGAATTGGGCGAAGGTGCGCTGCCAGGATGCCGCGTGCAGATCGACGCTATCGATCAGCGTGCCGTCCATGTCGAAGATGACAGCAGCAATCATGGTGGTTCCAATGCAATAAGGGAGAAGGCCTCTGCAACAAGATCACGGTCCAGCCGTTCCGTGGGCGGCCTAGCAATAGGATGCACTGGCCTATCAATGAGCCTCTACGTCATAAACCGCATTCGGATCCCGGCAGGCGGCGATGACAAGAGCCGTTGCAGACATCCTGACCACGGTCCTCCTGATCATCGCGGCTGCGGTGCTCACCCTGCCGCTCCTGTTCCTGTTCGTCGCGATCCCGAGCTTCATGCTGCTGACGACCGGCAGCGAGTTGGACGAGGCGCCGGAGTTCTACTTCTGGGCCCTGATCTGAGCTGTCCTGCCGTTCCTCGCCGCCGCCATCTGGGGTGCCGCCGGCGGCCTCGTCTGGATCAGGCGACGCCGGTACTGGGCCATGATGATGCTCTCCTGGCGGTCGGCGCCGGGCTCCCCGGCCTGGCTTACCTCTGCCTTCGCGTGCTGCGCTAAGCGCCCCGCCTATATTGTTCCTGGCCCTACCCCACGTCTCCGCCCCGACCCGTCATACCACCCAAACCAGCAGGTAGCCGGCGCGCCCGCGACCCCGGGCGCCCCTGGAACCCCGGCCGTGCGATCTGGGAAGAAAATCGTTAGCCTGCCTTGGGCAGCCAGCGCCGGCGCTCGACCAGAAAAGATGGCAGGCATGAACCTGGAAGACCTCTATCGCCTGCTGCGCACCGGGCATGTCCAGGCCCAGAGCATGATCGACACCATCGACGATCCCCTGCTGGTCCTCGACCAGACCTTGTGCGTGCAGACCGCCAGCCGCGCCTTCTACGAGACCTTCGAGGTCAGCCGGGACGAGACGGTCGGCCGGCCGATCTACGAGCTGGGCAACGGGCAGTGGGACATCCCCGAGCTGCGCCGGCTGCTCCAGGAGGTGGTGCCCAAGGCGCATGCCATCGTCGACTATGAGCTGAGCCACGACTTCCCGAGCATCGGGCAGCGCACCATGCTGCTCAGCGCCAAGCGCCTGTTCCATCCCGACAACAACAGCCCGCATTTGCTGATCGCCATCGAGGACGTCACCGAGCGCCGCCGGATCAATCATCAGAAGGATCTCGTGATCGGCGAGATCCAGCATCGGCTGAAGAACCTGCTGGCGATCGTCCAGGCTCTGGCCCGGCAGACCGAGGTGCACGGCCGTTCCGCTCAGGAATACCGGGACACCTTCCTCGGCCGGCTCGGCGCCCTCATCAGGACCTACGACCTGTCCATCCCCGGCCAGGTCCGGCCCGACCTGCACGAGCTGGCCTCGCGGGTTGCCACCATGCTGGGCACCGAGGCGGTGGTCATCGAATCAGGCCCGAGCGTGGCACTGGCGCCCGAACAGGTGCTGCCGCTCGGCATGATCCTGCATGAGCTCGGCACCAACGCGGTCAAGCATGGTGCCCTGTCGGTACCGGATGGCCGGGTGCGGATCGGCTGGACACTGAGCGATGCCGTAGGTGATCAGCACCTGTCGCTGCACTGGCGGGAGGAAGGCGGGCCGGCGGTCCGGCAGCCGGCGGCGCGCAGCTTCGGCACCCGGCTGATCGACGCGGCGGCACGTGATCTGCACGGGCGGGCGGAACTGACCTTCGCAACCAACGGTTTGCAGGCGGAGATCACCCTGCCGATGCGCTGAGCATCAGGAGGAACAGTGCCCGACCGGGCGGGTTCACATGCGCCATCACCCGCGCCCACCGTGCTGGTCGTCGAGGACGAGTTCCTGCTCGCCATGGAGCTGGAGGCCATCATCCTGGCGCAGGGCTGGCAGGTGCTGGGGCCGGTGACCAGCGTCGAGGAAGCGCTCGACCTGCTGGACACCCGGCTTCCGGACGTGGCCGTGCTCGACGTCAACCTCCGTGGCGTGATGGTGACGCCGGTGGCGGAAGCCCTGGAGCGGCAGAACATCCCGTTCGTGCTGGCGACCGCCTACCAGCCGTCGCGTCTGCAGGGCAGTGCCGTCCTGGCCGGGGCGGTCAGCATCGGCAAGCCCATCGGCGAGCGCCGCCTGGTCCAGGCGATCCTGCAGGTGATGGCCACCGGCAACCGCGCATGACGATGGCCATGCCCTGACGGCCTCCCGCATGCCCTGCACCATGGCGGGCGGGCCACTCGAGGAGAGTTCGAGCCTGCGTGCTGGCCTTCCCCCGAAGGTCAGGGAGTTCCTGAGGGGGTGGCGCCTGGTCCCCGAACGGCCCGCTGCTGACCACACGCTCCAGCTGGGGGTTCTCCCGGTCCGGCACGAGGATTTGTCCCGGATGCTGAAGGTCGCCCACATTCCCGATGGGCAGTCAGGGTGCGGCGAAGGTCTTCGCTTCGTCCACGGGCGCCCTGCTCGTGGAACGGGCGCCGGCAGGCAGCCGCGACCTCGCGCAGATGGCCTGGTCGGGCCGGGATGACGAAGCCTGCCGGATCCCAGTGCGAGACCACAGGACGGCTGCACGCGCACGGCGGCGAACTCGGCGGCAAGCGGCTCCTCGTTCCGCGGCGTCAGGAAATGCGATGGCAGAAGGCCTCGGCCAGCGCCTGCCCGGCCGGCACCGGCTTCTCGCTCGGCACCGGGGGCTGGCGCGGCCGGCCGGTGCCGGCCTCAGACCAGGGCAGTGCCACCATCGTCGCATGGCCGTTTTGTGCACCTGCCGACAGCCCAGAGGAGACCGCGCCTGCTCAGGCCAGAGCGGAAGGCGGCGCTGCTGCCCTGGCCGGCAGCAGCGACCACCTGGCCAAAACGAGCGCCGGCTGCCAAAGCCGGTCGATCTCCATCAGGGCGAGGCCGGCCTCTGCCGGGGCTGGCCGGTGCTCTGGCGGGATGCCGGCTGCGGCGCAGCGCGACCGGCATCGGCCATCCAGATCTCCGGCAGGAACCGCCGCAGGCCCACCGGTAGCGGAACTGGCGCACCCCACCTGCCGAGGGCCTGCCCTGCCGGGCAGAGCCGGGTCGCCGACCACCCACACGGCATCGGCCCGCCCACCCGACGATCTGCCTTCTCCACCAGGAGAAGCCGCAACGGCGCGTCGTTCCAGGTCGTGCTCATGACGAACTTGTGGAGCTGGTCGTGGCTGCCGTAGTGGTAGCGGCGGACAATAGCGTCCTTCAGCGTGCGATTCATCCGTTCCACCTGCCGGTTCGTCCAGATGGCCAGCAGGCCATCGATGGACGA
>NZ_DATMFZ010000335.1:0-8099 GCF_035556675.1 Geminicoccus sp.
TTCGTTCACATCAGCGCCGTCCAGCGTTCGGGCATCGGTGATCTGCGCGAGGGCCAGAAGGTCGAGTACGAACTCGTTCAGGACCGCCGGAGCGGCAAGCTCTCGGCCGAGAACCTGCGCATCGTCGGGTAGTCGTCTTCCATCTGGCCGGTGTCGCGTCAGGCAGTGGCAGGCGGTGGCCCTCGAGGCTGCCGCTGGTCACGGCGGGGTGCCGGTCCAGATCGCGTTGCCGACCCTCATCCGTCGATGAGATCGAGCTGGCCCTGCGCCTGAACAAGGTGGCAGGGCTTTCGCGTTTTCCGGGGCAGGTGCTGCCCCAGCCTAGACGAAGAACACCAGGGTCAGCAGCACGAACACCGGCAACAGGATCGCGGCGGACCAGCCGATATAGCCGAAGAAACTGGGCATCCGGATGCCCATCTCGTCGGCGATGGCGCGGACCATGAAGTTGGGCGCGTTGCCGATATAGGTGTTGGCGCCCATGAACACGGCACCCGCGGAGATTGCGGTGAGCGTAGCCACCTTGCCGGTGGTCATCACCAGCGGGTCGCCGCCGGCCAGGTTGAAGAAGACCAGATAGGTCGGCGCATTGTCCAGGAACGAGCTGAGGATGCCGGTCGCCCAGAAATAGGCGGCGGGAATCGGCGCGCCGGCAGGATCGCTCACTGCCTGCACCAGCGGGGCGAACGGCCCCGCAAGGCCGGCCTTCAGCATGGCCAGCACCGGCACGATCGTCACGAAGATGGCGGCGAACAGCTTGGCCACCTCCAGGATCGGTCCCCAGCCGAACTCGTTGGCGAGCCTGGCGCTCTTCGGCGTGAGGGCCAGCGAGACCAGCGTGATCGCGATGAGCACCAGGTCGCGCAGGAGGGCCTGGGCCGTCAGCTCGACGCCGAGGAACGAGATCACCACCGGCCCCTGCCAGATGCCGCTGAACAGCACGATGGCCATGATGGCACCCAGCAGGACCAGGTTGGCCTTGCCCTCGAAGATCCGCTGGCCCCTGGGCGGCGGCGCGCCGTCCACGATCGCGAGTCGCCGGTCCAGGAGGTAGTAGCCTCCCAGAAGCAGACCGGCGGACAGCAGCATCGGCAAGAGCAGGTGCACGGTCGGCCAGAAGAACGGGACGCCCTTGAGGAAGCCCAGGAACAGAGGCGGATCACCCATGGGCGTGAGCGAGCCGCCGATGTTCGCGACGAGGAAGATGAAGAACACCATGGTGTGGACGCGGCGGGTCCGCCAGGCATTGGCCCGGATCAGGGGGCGGACCAGCAGCATGGCCGCCCCCGTGGTGCCGGTGACGCTGGCCAGGAGCGTGCCCACGGCCAGGGAAGCGGTGTTGGACGCCGGGCTCCCGTCGAAATAGCCGTCCAGCCGCAGGCCACCCGCCACGGTGAACAGCGCCAGGAGCAGGAGGATGAAGGGCAGGTATTCCAGCAGGCCGACATGGGCCAGCTCGTAGAGGCTGCCGTCCAGGCCGAGGGTCGGCAGCATCGGCAGGATCACCAGCGCCGCCCAGCCAAGGGCGATCTTGCCGTAGTGGTGGTGCCACAGGTCCGGCATCAGCAGCGGCATCAGCGCGATCGACAGGAGCAGCCCGGCGAACGGCAGCGCCCACCAGCCTGCCAGCTCCGCGCCGACGAAGCCGTGCCCGCCGGCATCCGCCGCGAGTGCCGGGCTGCCGGCAGCGATGAGGACCAGCAGGGCCAGGAGCGGCAGGGCCGAGATCGAGCGAAAGGCGGCGAGCGGACGAAACGGCATGCCGGTTCCAGCGTTGGTAAGCCGCGTCGGCACGACCCGGCGCGGCCGGTGCTACAACACGGTTCCCGGATTGGCCAAGGGTGGCCAGAGGATGACGAAGCGACTGCGGGACCCCATATGCCACTACGATGCAGCCGAACGACGCCCGCGCTCCGCTTCGAACAAAGCCGACTTGCAGAGGCTGCAGGGCGATTGTCCTCAGCCGGCAACGGGGGTTATGGTTCGGACGGACCGGAGCAACTCGGGTCTCCTCGGACCCCGAGCAGGTAGCATCGAACCTGAGGCGTGGGACTGTGAGACGACCATCGCGATGAGCGACAGAGACCAGGATCGGGGCATCATCGAGCGCGGCGGGGTGGCGACCAAGACCCACACCCGCACCGAGAAGCCATCCCTCTACAAGGTACTGCTCCTCAACGACGACTACACACCGATGGAGTTCGTCGTGCACGTGCTGGAGCGCTTCTTCCGCAAGAGCGAGGAGGAGGCGGTACAGATCATGCTGCACGTCCACCAGAAGGGCGTCGGCGTCTGCGGCGTCTACACCTTCGAGGTGGCGGAGACGAAAGTGATGCAGGTCATCGACTTCGCCCGGCAGAACCAGCATCCTCTCCAGTGCACGATGGAAAAGGAATGATGAGCGTCATGGCGATCGACATCCGGTCGATCGGCCAGATCCCGGCCATCCGGCCGGCGACCCGAGGGGTCATGGCAAGGGCAGGCGGCCCCTCAGCCCTTTTTGCCGTCCGCCCACCCCAGCAAGGCGAGTGACCCGAACATGCTGTCGCGCAATCTCGAAAAGTCGCTGAGGCGGGCACTGGCTCTGGCCAATGCCAAGCAGCACGAATACGCCACGCTCGAGCACCTCCTGATGGCGCTCACCGAGGATCCCGACGCGATGGCGGTCATGAAGGCCTGCGCCGTCGACCTCGACCGGCTCCGCCTCGTGCTCAGCCAGTATCTCGAGCACGAGATGAGCGGGCTGATCGTGGAGGCCGGCACCGATGCTAAGCCGACCGCCGGCCTGCAGCGCGTGATCCAGCGCGCGGCGATCCACGTCCAGTCGTCCGGCCGCCACGAGGTGACCGGTGCGAACGTCCTGGTGGCGCTGTTCTCCGAGCGTGAATGCCACGCCGTGTTCTTCCTGCAGGAGCAGAACTGCTCGCGGCTGGACGCGGTCAACTACATCAGCCACGGTATCTCGAAGAAGCCCGGCATGTCCGAGGATCGTCGCCCGCGCGGTGCGGACGAGCGGGATGAGGAGGGTGCTCCGACGGCACAGAAGAAGGACGAGAAGGACGCGCTGTCCCAGTACTGCGTGCACCTGAACAAGAAGGCGGCCGAAGGCAAGATCGACATCTTGATCGGCCGCGACAACGAGATCGAGCGCACGATCCAGATCCTGTGTCGGCGCTCGAAGAACAACCCGTTGTTCGTCGGTGACCCAGGCGTCGGCAAGACCGCGATTGCCGAGGGCCTGGCGCTCAGGATCGTCCAGGGCAATGTGCCGGAAATCCTTAAGAACTGCGTGATCTACTCGCTCGACATGGGCGCGCTACTGGCCGGCACGCGCTACCGTGGCGATTTCGAGGAGCGGCTCAAGAGCGTCATCAGCGAGCTCGAGAACGACAGCCGCGCGATCCTGTTCATCGACGAGATCCACACCGTGATCGGTGCGGGCGCCACCTCCGGCGGCTCCCTGGATGCGTCCAACCTCCTCAAGCCGGCGCTGGCTTCCGGCGGGCTACGCTGCATCGGCAGCACGACCTACAAGGAGTTCCGCAACTATTTCGAGAAGGACCGGGCCCTGGTCCGGCGCTTCCAGAAGATCGACATCCCCGAGCCGACCGAGGACGAGAGCGTCAAGATCCTGCATGGCCTGAAGCCGAGCTTCGAGGAGCACCATCAGGTCAAGTACACCAACAATGCGCTCAAGGCCGCGGTGAAGCTGGCGGTGCGCTACATCCACGACCGCAAGCTCCCCGACAAGGCGATCGACATCATCGACGAGGTCGGTGCCGCGCAGATGATCAAGCCGGAAGGCCAGCGCAAGAAGACCATCGGGGCCAAGGAGGTCGAGGAGATCGTGGCCCGGATCGCCCGGGTGCCGATCAAGGCGGTCTCGGCGCGCGACAAGGAATCGCTCAAGCACCTGGACGCCGACCTCAAGGGCGCGGTCTATGGCCAGGACAGCGCGATCCAGGCCCTGTCCTCGGCGATCAAGCTGTCCCGGGCAGGATTGCGCGACCCGCAGAAGCCGATCGGCTGCTACCTGTTCAGCGGCCCCACCGGTGTGGGCAAGACCGAGGCGGCCCGTCAGCTCGCCAAGACCATGGGCATCGAGCTGATCCGCTTCGACATGTCCGAGTATATGGAGCGCCACGCGGTCAGCCGGCTGATCGGCGCACCTCCGGGCTATGTCGGCTTCGACCAGGGCGGGCTGCTGACCGACAGCATCGACCAGCACCCGCACGCCGTCCTCCTGCTGGACGAGATCGAGAAGGCGCACCCCGACGTCTTCAACATCCTCCTGCAGGTGATGGACTACGGCAAGCTCACCGACAACAACGGCAAGACCGTCGACTTCCGCAACGTGGTCCTGATCATGACCACCAATGCGGGTGCTGCCGACATGGCCAAGCCGGCGATGGGCTTCGGCAGCTCGGTGCGGCAGAACGAGGACAAGGAGGCGATCAACCGCCTCTTCACTCCTGAGTTCCGCAACCGGCTGGACGCGGTGATCCCGTTCGCGGGCCTCACTCCGGTGATCGTGCGCAACGTGGTCGACAAGTTCGTCAAGGAACTGGGCGCGCAGCTGGCCGACCGGCGGGTCGCGATCGAGGTCGACGATCTGGCGCGCGACTGGCTGGCGGAGAAGGGCTACGAGCCGCTGTTCGGTGCCAGGCCGCTGGCGCGGCTGATCCAGGAGAAGATCAAGCGGCCGCTGGCCGACGAGCTCCTGTTCGGCCGGCTGGTCAAGGGCGGCAAGGTCGTGGTGACGATCGAGGACGGCGAGCCCGCCTTCCAGATCACGCCCACCGGCGGCGGCCCGGCCCTGCTGCCGAAGCCCGGTCCGGCCGCGGACGATGACGAGGAGGAAGAGGACGACCAGCAGCTGACGGTCGACGCCTGACTCTTCGAGCCTGATCCACCGGGTCCGAAAGGCTCCCGGGGATCAGGCGGCCGGCTCCGGCCGCGTGGCATAGGGCAGGGCGGCTTCCAGCTCTGCCCGTTCCACCTGGATCGCCCGGCGCTCCCTCTTCAGGAACCGGTCGATCGCGTCCCGCAGGCCCGGATGGGTGATGCGGTGGGCGCTGTAGGTGAGGATCGGTGCATAGCCGCGCTGGACCTTGTGCACGCCCTGGGCACCTGCCTCGACCCGGGGCAGGCCGTGCGCGATCGCCCACTCGATCGCCTGATAATAGCACAGCTCGAAATGGAGGAAGCGGTACTCCTCCAGGCTGCCCCAGATCCGGCCGTAGAGTGCCTCCTGGCCCACCAGGTTCAGGGCCACCGCCACCGTCCGCCTGCCTTCCCGTGCCCGCATCAGCACGACCCGGTCCGCCATGGTGCGGCCGAGCCGGCGGAACAGGTCGCGGGTGAGATAGGCGTTGCCCCAGCGTTTCTCGACCGTGGCGAGATAGAAGGGCCAGAAATCGTCCAGGACGGTCTCGCCCAGCTCGGCGCCGGTCAGAGTCTCGACCACCAGCCCGGAGCTGGCCACCGCTTCGCGCTCCTTGCGGATCATCTTGCGCTTGGAGCTGCGCAGCGTACCGAGGAAGTCCTGGAAGTCGCGATAGCCGGGGTTGCTCAGGTGGTATTGCAGGCCCAGCCGCTGGAGGAACCCGGCCTGGCCCAGCGCCGTCCACTCCGCCTCGCTGCAGAAGGTGACATGGAGGGAGGACAGGCCGGTCGCCTGGAGCATGTCGTCCAGCCCGCGCACCAGCAGGTCGCGGGCCTCCGGCGTGCTCGCCAGCAGGCGGCTGCCTGGCACCGGCGTGAACGGGACGGCCACCTGAAGCTTCGGATAGTAGCTGCCGCCGGCGCGCTCGAACGCGTCCGCCCAGCCATGGTCGAACACATACTCGCCCCAGCTGTGGCTCTTGGCATAGACGGGCGCTGCGGCCAGCAGCGTGTCGCCTTCCTCGACCACGGCCGCCAGCGGCTGCCAGCCCGTGTCGGTAGCGGCCGAACCGGACTGCTCCATGGCCGAGAGATAGGCATAGCTCATGAACGGGTCGCCCGTGCCGGCGAGCCGGTCCCAGGCCGCGGCATCGAGCGAGGCGACGCCGTCGCTTACCCGAAAGCGCAAGGGCTCAGTCGACCAGGAACACGGCGTCGACCTCGACCGCGCAGTTCAGCGGCAGGGACGGCGAGCCGATCGCACAGCGCGCATGGCGGCCGACCTCGCCCAGCACCTGGACGAACAGGTCCGAGGCGCCGTTGATGACCTTGGGATGCTCGAAGAAGTCCGGGGTGCAGGCCACCCAGCCGGTGACCTTCAGGGTCGCCTTGATCCGGCCGAGATCGCCATCCAGCGCGGCCTTGGCCTGGGCCAGCACGTTCAGCGCACACTGACGGGCCGCCCGCTGCCCGTCCTCCACGGAGACGCCGCCGCCGAGCTTGCCCTCGACCAGGATCCGCCCGTCGCGGAACGGCACCTGGCCGGCGATCCAGAGCGTCCCGGCGCCCAGGCGCGCCGGAATATAGTTGAACTGTACCGCCGGTGGGGTCGGCAGCTCGATCCCGAGCTCCTTCAGCCGTGCCTCGATCGCAGCGCTCTGGCTCATGTCCCTGATTCTCCGCTGGGCATCCCTCGCAGGCGCAACCTAGGCGTCCGGCGGGCTTTGGGCCAGGGGGCGAGGCGCCGTTGCGCACCGCGATGACATCGGGCACGATCGGCGCAGTGGGGATTGCCGGGTTGGGAAATTCATTGAGCACGCCGCGCGACGATGGCTTCTTCATGCCGGCGGAATGGGCGCCGCACCGCCGCTGCTGGATGGCGTGGCCCTGCAACTCGCAGGTCTGGGGTGACCGGCTGCAGGCGGCGCGCGATGTCTATGCCGACATCGCGGATGCCATCGCCCAGTTCGAGCCGGTGACCATGATCGTGCGGCCGGACCTGATGACCACCGCCTCGCTGGTCACCTCCAAGAACATCTCGATCCTGCCGATGGCCCAGTCCGACAGCTGGACCCGCGACACCTGCCCGAGCTTCCTGATCGACGGCAAGGGCAATGCCGCGGGCGTGGCCTGGCGGTTCAACGGCTGGGGCGGCGTGCATCAGGATTTCGAGGAGGATGCGGCGATGGCGGTGCGGGTGCTGGAGCACCTGAACCTGCCGGCCTACCTGAGCGAGCTGGTGACCGAGGGCGGCGCCATTCATGTGGATGGCGAGGGCACCTGCCTCCTGTGCGAGACGGCCATCCTGGACCCTGCGCGCAATCCTGGCCTCGGGCGCGAGGAGGTCGAGGCCGAGCTGCGCGCCATGCTCGGCGTGTCCACCTTCATCTGGCTGGAGGCAGGCCTCGCTGATGACGAGACCAACGGCCATATCGACAACATCGCCTGCTTCGCCCGGCCGGGCGTGGTCATCACCATGCAGTGCGACGATGTCGACGACCCCGACTACGTGATCCTGCGCCGCAACCTCGAGACGCTACGCGCGGCGCGTGATGCCAAGGACCGCGAGCTGGAAATCGTCACCCTGCCCAAGCCGAAGACCCGCCTGAAGGACGACGGGACCCGGCTGACCCTGTCCTATGTGAACTTCTACATCGCCAATGGCGGGATCATCATGCCGGGCTTCGGCGACCCCGCCGACAAGGTCGCCTACCGGACGCTGGAAGCGGTGTTCCCGGACCGGGAGGTGGTGCAGATCCCGTGCCTGGACCTGCTCTATGGGGGCGGCGGCATCCACTGCATCACCCAGCAGCAGCCCGCGGCCGAGCCAGCCGCCTGACAGCGGCGGCGTTCAGCCGGCGGCGAGGAGGTCGCGGAAGGCGTCACCGAGGTTCGCGTTGGCCGCCATCACCGTGCCTTCCTCCCAAGGCCGGTCATCGCCCTCCAGCCGGGCCGCCTTGCCGCCGGCCTCGCGGACCAGCAGCATTCCGGCCGCATAATCCCAGGGCTTGATCCCGTATTCCCAGTAGGCGTCGAGCCGCCCGCAGGCGACATAGGCGAGGTCGAGCGAGGCGGCGCCCATGCGGCGCAGGCCCGCCACCTTGTCGGCGACCCGCTCGTATTGGCCGGGGAAGCTCTTGCGCCCCTTCCAGTCGCGCACCGGCAGGCCGCAGCCGACCAGAGCGCGGTCGATCTCGGCAGTGCGCGAGACGCGG
>NZ_DATMFZ010000336.1:0-3995 GCF_035556675.1 Geminicoccus sp.
GAGGCCGGGCTGGACCGGCAGAAGGTCTATGTCACCAATGCGGTGAAGCACTTCAAGTTCGAGCCGCGCGGCAAGCGGCGCATCCACCAGAAGCCCAACACCGGCGAGATCCGCGCCTGCCGGCCCTGGCTGACGGGCGAGCTGGCGGCGATCCGGCCGAAGCTGGTGGTGGCGCTGGGGGCGACCGCGGTGCAGAGCCTGATCGGCAAGGCGACCTCGCTGCGCTCGGTGCGGGGCCAGGTGCTGAAGACCGACAACGACGCCGAGATGATGGCGACGGTGCATCCGTCCTACCTTCTGCGCGTGCCGGACGAGGCATTGCGGGCCAGCGAGTACCAGAAGTTCGTGGAGGATCTGCGCCTGGTGGGCGAGCACGATCCGAGCGTGCGGATGGGCTGAGGCTCAACCGGCCTCTGCCGGCTGGAGCCGGTCGATCAGGGCCAGCGCGTCGACCGGGGCTGCCTGCTCCATGGTGTTGTCGAAGTAGAGATAAACGTCGCGGGGCATTGGTGCCGGATCGTCCCCGGGCGCGATGAAGCGGCCGTCGGTCATGGGCAGGCCCTGGCTCCAGGCCAGGAGGCGGGCCGCCCAGCGGTCCAGCGAGGCCCCGTCGTAGCTGCTGCGGTAGAGCAGCTTGCCGCCATGGAGCCGGCAATAGGCGAAGTCGGCGGTGAGGTCGAACAGGGCCGGCCACCGGGGGGCATCGGCGGCGACCAGGGCCACGCCATGGCGGCGGAGCAGGGCGACGACATCGGGCGTACAGAAGCTTTCGTGGCGGATCTCGACGGCGTGGCGGATGCGGCCGATCCCGTCCGCCGCGAGCCAGGTGTGCTCGCCGACATGGGCGTCGTGGCGCTCCGCCAGGGCGAGGGCGGCCGGCCCGTCCTTGGGCAGGAGCGCCAGGAAGGCGGCGAAGCGCTCCGGCTCGAAGCGGAAGCCCGGCGGGAACTGCCAGAGGATCGGGCCCAGCCGGCTGCCCAGGCGGAGCAGGCCCGAGGCCAGGAAGTTGGCGATCGGCGTCTCGGGCTCCACCAGGCCGCTGTCATGGGTGATGAAGCGCGGCGCCTTGACCGCGAACAGGAAGCCTTCCGGCGTGGCCTCGGCCCAGCGGGCGAAGGTCGCGGGCTTTTGCAGGCCGTAGAAGGTGCCGTTGATCTCGATCGTGCGGAAGACCCGGGCGGCATGGGCCAGCTCGGCGCGCTGGGGCAGGCCCTTGGGATAGAAGCCGCCGCGCCAGGGCGGGTAGGTCCAGCCCGAGATGCCGATCCGGATGTCGCCCGCTTGCGCCAATCGCCGCCTCCCTCACGTCGGGGCTGAAACACGCCAGGGAGCGGCAGGTTCTCCGTCACCAAGCGGCGAGCGGGGAACTGGGCTGCGGCAGAGCGGTTCTTGAGCCAGCCAGAACTGGAGGCATCGATGCCACAGGGCGACAAGTCCAAGTACACCGACAAGCAGAAGCGCAAGGCCGAGCATATCGAGGAAGGCTACGAGGCGCGCGGCGTGTCGGAGAAGGAGGCGGAGCGGCGCGCCTGGGCCACCGTCAACAAGGACGATGGCGGCGGCAAGAAGAGCGGCGGCTCCGGCAAGGGCGCCCATACCGGCCATCCGGCCGCCCACAAGGGCGGCGAGAAGGGCGGCAAGGCGTCGGCGTCCCGTTCAGCGGCCGAACGTTCCGCATCGGCGAAGAAGGCGGCCGCGACCCGCAAGCGCAACGCGGAACAGCACGCGCATCACTGACACGTCATTGGCCATGGACCCAGCAGGATCCGGGCCGGGAGAGAGAGCCATGGGTCTGTTCACGAGCGATATCAAGACGATGGACGATCTGTTCGTCCATCAGCTCCAGGACATCTATTACGCCGAGCAGCAGATCACCAAGGCGTTGCCGAAGATGATCGGCAAGGCGACCAACCCGCAGCTCAAGTCCGGTTTCGAGCAGCATCTGCGCGAGACCGAGAACCAGCTCAAGCGCCTGGAGCAGGTCTTCAAGATGCACGGCGCCCAGGCCAAGGGCGCGACCTGCCCGGCGATCGACGGGATCATCAAGGAGGCCAACGAGGTGGCCGGTGAGGTCGCCGACAAGGAGGTGCTGGACGCGGCACTGGTGGCATCCGCGCAGGCGGTCGAGCACTATGAGATCACCCGCTACGGCACGCTGATCGCCTGGGCCAAGCAGCTCGGCCGCAACGACTGCGCCAGCATGCTCCAGCAGAACCTGGACGAGGAAAAGGCGACCGACACCAAGCTGACCCAGATGGCGGAAGCCAAGATCAACCGCGCCGCCGCCGTCTGACGAACAGCCCAACATTCTGTGTGAATGGCCCCGCCGGCATCCCCGGCGGGGCCATTTGCCGTTCTCAGCGCAGGTCCAGCTCAGCCAGGCGGAAGGCGATGCGCCGCTGCACGGGCGGGAGACGGTTCACGGTCTGCAGCGCCAGGTTGCGCAGGAGCCGGGCCGGAGTGGAGCGGGCGGTGGCGATCCTCGTGATCCGGTCGGTCATCGCCACCAGACGCTGGGCGTTGTGCCGGCGCTTTGCCGCCCAGGCATCCAGTCCGGTCGTGTCGCCCTGGCGCAGAGCGGTGATCAGCGGGCCGGCCAGGCTCACCGCGTCCTGGATGCCGGTGTTCATCCCCTGGCCGCCTGCCGGGCTGTGGACATGGGCGGCATCGCCGCACAGCAGCACGCGGTCCTTGCGGAAGCTGGCGGCGACGCGGTGGTGGATGCGGAAGCGCGAGCTCCAGATCAGGTCGCGTGCCACCGCCCGCTGCAGCCGCGGCCCACGCGTGTCCAGCAGGGCCTGCACCGTGGCAAGGTCGGGCTCGGCCGGGGCATCGGCCACGGTCGCGACGATCCGATAATGGCCGCCCGGGAACGGCACCACCACCATCAGCCCGTCCGGCGACAGCATCAGGCTCGCCTCGTCCGCGCCGAGCGGCCAGTCCATGTGCAGGTCGGCCAGGACGAACGATTCCTCATAAGTGCCGCCGATAAACTCGATGCCCGCCGCCTCGCGCACGAAGCTGTGACCGCCATCGCAGCCGACCACGAACCGGGCGGCCACCTGCTGCGTGCCGGAATCGGTCTCCAGATCCGCCAGCAGCTGCTCCGGCCCCGGCACCAGCCGGGCCAGGCGACAGGGCCGCGTCACGGTGCCGCCGAGCGAGGTCAGGCATTGCTGCAGGATCTGCTCGGTCCGGTCCTGCGGGCAGGTCAGCACGCAGCGATAGGCGCTGGGCAGCCGGTCGAACGGGATGTTGGCGAGCACCCGGTCGTGCTCGCGCATGCGGAAGACCTTCAATGCCAGGCCAGCGCGCAGCAACTGGGTCGTGGCGCCCATGGGCTCCAGCACTTCCAGCGTACGCGCATGGACCACCGCGGCGCGCGACAGGTTGCTGCCTTCCGCCAGCCGGTCGACCAGCAGCACCCCACCGGCCCCCTGGCGCTCCAGTTCGGCGGCGAGGCTGAGGCCAGCCGGCCCGGCACCTACCACCAGCACCTCGCAATCGCGCGGCAGCACCATCGCCAGCCTTCCCTCCAGCTCTGACCAGAACCGGTCGTGGCGCAGTGTGGATTGCGGCGCAAGCGGCGGAGTGCGGCAGCCGGCGGCTGGGATCAGGATGCGTCATGACACGGAGGCGTCGCCTTGGGGCTGACGCTTCCGGCAGGAGATCGCTACATGACCATGACGCATATCGACATGTCAGACATCCGGCCGACCAGCATGGACCAGGGCAAGTTCCAGACCGACGAGGCGCGCTGGGCGGCGGTGCAGGCGCGCGACCAAGCGGCGGACGGCGCCTTCTGGTTCGCGGTGCGTACCACCGGCGTGTACTGCCGGCCGTCCTGCAAGGCACGGCCGGCCAGGCGCGAGAATGTCAGCTTCCATGACAGCCCGGCCGAGGCGGAGCAGGCGGGCTTTAGGCCCTGCAAGCGCTGCCGGCCGGACCTGGAGCCGCAGGATCGCCGTCAGGCCCAGGCGGTGGCCAAGGCCTGC
>NZ_DATMFZ010000337.1:0-2547 GCF_035556675.1 Geminicoccus sp.
GCAGCGGCCGGCCGCTCTCGTGCTCCTCCTGGGGCCAGGCCATGGTGTAGTGCTTGCCGTAGGCTTCGAGCGTGCGGGTGCGCACCCAGTCCGGATCGGCATGGGCGCGGCCGAACCGGCGGATGTCCACCGGCCAGAGATCGAAGGGCGGCGCACCGTTCCTGACCCACTCCGCCAGCGCCATCCCGGCACCGCCGCCAGAAGCGATCCCGAACGCATTGAACCCGGCGCCGACGAACAGGCCGGACAGCTCCGGCGCCTCCCCTAAGATGAAATTGCCGTCCGGGGTGAAACTTTCCGGGCCGTTGACCAGCTGCTTGACCCCGGCCGTCTCCAGGGCCGGCACCCGGCCCAGCGCCAGTTCCATGATCGGCTCGAAATGGTCCCAATCGGGCTGGAGCAGCTGGAACTCGAACCGGTCCGGCACCTCCAGTTCCCAGGGCAGCGGGGTAGGCTCGTAGCCGCCCAACACCAGGCCGCCGACCTCCTCCTTGTAGTAGGTCAGCCGGTCGGGATCGCGCAGGGTCGGCAGGTCCGGCGTGACGCCCGGGATCGCCTCGGTGATCAGGTACTGGTGCTGCACCGGGACGAGCGGGACGTTGACGCCCACCGTACGGGCGAGCTGCCGGGTCCACTGGCCGCAACAGAGCACCAGCTTGCCGCAGCGGATCGTGCCACCGGACGTCCTGACGCCGGTGACCTTGCCGCCTTCCGCCAGGATCTCCTGGACCGCCACGCCCTCCCGGATCACCACACCCGCCTTGCGCGCCCCGCTCGCCAGCGCCTGAACGATGTCGCTGGGGCTGGCCTGGCCGTCGGTCGGCAGGAAGGCGGCGCCGACCACGTCGTCGACGGTCATGAGCGGCCACAGCTCCTGCGCCTCCTTGGGCGAAAGGAGGTGCATCTCCAGGCCGAAGGAATGGGCGGTGGTGGCCTGGCGGCGCACCTCCGTCCAGCGCTCCTCATTGCAGGCGAGCCGGAGCCCGCCATTGCGCTTCCAGCCGGTGGCATGTCCGGTCTCGGCCTCCAGCCGGTCGTAGAGCGAAACCGAGTAGCCCAGGAGCTGGGTGATGTTGGCGCTGCTGCGCAGCTGCCCAACCAGACCCGCGGCATGCCAGGTCGAGCCGGAGGTGAGGCGGCCCTGCTCCAGGAGCAGCACCTCGCCCGCCCCCATCTGGCCCAGATGATAGGCCACCGAGGCGCCCACGATCCCGCCGCCGACCACGATGATCGCGGCACTGGAAGGAAGCTCGCTCATGCCCGCTCCATGGCGTCGAGCGCGGCCACCGCCGCCTCCAGACGCGCGAGATTGGCGGCCGTATAGGCCGGGTAGTCGAAGTCCAGCGTCGAGTGGATCTCGGAGACCATGCTCCACATGGTCTCGCGCAGCAGCGATGCGGCAGTCATCGCCTGGGCCTGCACGAGCTCGCGCTCGGTCAGGCGCCGCCCGTGATAGGCCTCCGCCAGGGCCAGCGCCTCGCCGGCCTCCATCTCCGCATTCGAGGCGATCCCGCCCAGGTCGAACAGCGGCGAGTTGAACCCGGCATATTCCCAGTCGACCAGCCAGAGCCGCCTGCCGTCGTCCAGGATGTTGGCCGGCAGCAGGTCGTTGTGCCCGAACACGATCTCGACCGGCTGCACCAGGCGCTCCAGCCGGTCGGCCAGCGCCGCGAACCCGGGCAGGTGCGCGCGGTGGCGGCTGTTCCCCTCCACCAGCGTGTGCCCATAGTCGCGCAGGACGTGGAACACCCAGAACATGAAGCCGGCGCCGCGCAGATGGCGCGGCACCAGGCGGTGGCACTCCCGCAGGAGCGCCACCAGCCGGTCGCGGTTGGCGGGATCGCGCACGTCCTCGGCCGAAAACGGCCGGGCCTCGACATGGTCCAGCACCAGGATGCCCGGCTCCGCATGCACCACGGCGGGTGCCAGCCCTGCTGCCGCGGCCGCACGGCTCGCCGCCAGCTCGTTGGCCCGCACGATGCCGTGCTGCGGGATGTCGTGGCCGACCCGGACCACGAAGCGCCGGCCGGCATCGGCCACCACGAAGTTCAGGTTGGTGATGCCGCCGCCCAGCGGCTCGGGTGCCACCGCTCCCCGCCAGATCGGCAGGGCCGCCACCAATGCCGCGGCTTCGTCCGGTGTCACGCGACCGCCCCCCTCGCCTTTAGCCGCGCCACGCCCGCCTGGATCAGCCGGTCCGCGGTGATCGCGATGAACGCCACGCACAGGCCCGCGATGACGCCCCGGCCGGTATCGGCCTTGGTAAGCGCAACATAGACCTCCTGGCCGAGATCACGGGTGCCGACCAGGGCAGTGATCACCAGCATGGAGAGCGCCAGCATGATCGTCTGGTTGAGGCCCAGCATGATCTCCGACAGCGCCAGCGGCAGGCGGATCCGGGTGAGGAGCTGCCAGTTGGTGCAGCCGGCCGCCGTGCCGGCCTCGATCAGCATCGGCCGGATCTGCTGGATGCCGTGCGCGGTGTAGCGGACCGCAGGGGCAAGCGCGTAGAGCACCACCGCGATCATCGCGGTGAAGTCGCCCACC
>NZ_DATMFZ010000338.1:0-2581 GCF_035556675.1 Geminicoccus sp.
GCGTCCAGGACCGGCATCTTCTCCAGCATCTTCAGGCGTGACTGGGCCTGGCGGGCCTTGGTGGCCTTGGCGCGGAAGCGGTCGACGAAGCTCTGCAGGTGGGCGCGCTGCTCCAGCTGCTTGGCGCGGGTCTTCTCGCGCAGTTCGCGCTGCTCGGCGAGCTGGCGGCGGAACTGGGTGAAGCCGCCGGTCCAGGTGGTGAGCCTGCGGTTCTCCAGGTGGACGATGCGCTCAGGGACGGCGTCCAGCAGGTCGCGGTCGTGGCTGATCAGGAGGAGGGAGCGCGGGTATTTCGCCAGATGCTCGGTGAGCCAGAGGGTGGCTTCGAGGTCCAGGTGGTTGGTGGGCTCGTCCAGCAGGAGCAGGTCGGGCTCGGTGAACAGGACGCCCGCCAGCGCCACGCGCATCCGCCAGCCGCCGGAGAAGGACGAGAGCGGGCGGTGCTGCATCTCGTCGTCGAAGCCTAAGCCCTTGAGGATGATCGCGGCGCGGGCGGGTGCGGCGTCGGCGCCGATCTCGTGCAGGCGGTTCTCGATCTCGGCGATGCGGAGGCCGTCGGTGGCGGTGGCGCGCTCGGCCATCAGCGAGGCGCGCTCGCGGTCGGCGGCGAGGACGCCTTCCAGCGGGGTGAGGCTGCCACCGGGCGCCTCCTGGGCGACGATGCCCAGGCGGATGCCGGGCTGCAGGCGGACCTCGCCGGCATCCGCGTGCCACTCGCCGGTGATCAGGCGGAACAGCGAGGTCTTGCCGGTGCCGTTGCGGCCGACCAGGCCGAAGCGGCGGTTGGCGGGCATGTGCAGGCTGGCGCCCTCCAGGAGGGGGCGGCCGGCGATGCGCAGGGTGACGTCGTTCAGGTCGAGCATGGCGGCAGGAGGCCTGCCGGCGCGCCGGCGTCAAGAGGGGAACGGCTTCCCCACCGGCGTCGGCGCCCCATGATCGCCGTCGGCACTGGCCTCGCCACGCTGCCGGCCACCGACCAGCGAGCGCAATGCCATGCCGGCATCGGAAATCTGTGCGGACAACTGGTCGATCCGTTCCATCAGGTGCGACAGGCGGTCAAAATCGACATCGGGCAGGTCGTGCAGCGGCACGTCCCTGCGCCCAGGCAATGACAACGTCATCGGGCCCTCCGCCAGATGAACTTGTATATCTCTAGTTACACAAGAAGTTACAATCTTGAAAAGGAAAAATGATTCTACAGCGGCAGTTGCGTCTGCCGGGCAACAGGGCCAATGGCCGACTGCTTGACTGGTCAGAGTGAGGATATAGGGGAGAAATTCGCCGGCCGCAGAAAAGTTGCCAGCAGGCAAAACTTCGCGACTCTCAACCCTTCACTGCGCCGGCGGTGAGGCCCTGGACCAGGTAGCGCTGGATGACGGCAAAGAAGGCACAGGCCGGGATCAGCGCCAGCACCGCCGCGGCGGTCATCTGGCCCCAGTCGACCGAGAACTTGGACACGAAGGTGAGCAGGCCCACCGGGAAGGTCATCCTGGTCTCGGTCGAGATCAGCATCAGCGCGAACAGGAGTTCCGACCAGGCGGCGGTGAACACGAAGCCCAGCGTGGCGCCCATGCCCGGCAGGGTCAGCGGCAGGATCACCCGCCACAGCGCCTGGAAGCGGGTGCAGCCGTCGATCATCGCCGCTTCCTCCAGGTCCTTGGGGATACCTTCGAAGAAGCTCTGCATCAGGAAGGTGGCGAACGGCGCGTTGTAGGCGGTGTAGACCAGGATCAGCCCCATCAGGCTGTCGACCAGGCCCAGCGGCGTCATCAGCCGGTAGATGGGGGCGATCAGCATCACCAGCGGGAAGATCTGGGTCAGCAGGAGGAAGAAGGCCACCGCGTTCTTCCAGCGGAACATGAAGCGCGAGAGCGCATAGCCGGACAGGGCCGCCACGGCCGTGACGGCGACGGCGGTGCCCAGCGAGACGATCACCGAGTTCAGGAAATACCAGGGAAAGTCGGTGGCGCCGAGCACGGTCTGGAAGTTGCCGAGCGTCGTGCTGCTCGGCCACAGCCGGATGCCCTCGCCGAACAGGAGGTCCGTCGGGGTCACGGCGATCTTGACCAGCCAGAACAGCGGGAACAGCGCGGCCAGGACATAGAGCGCCAGGGCCAGCCAGTGGCCGCAGAAGCCCAGGCGGCGGCGGAGCTGCGAGGTGCCGGCGACCACCATCAGGCCAGGCTTCCCATCAGAAGGCACTCCGGAGCCGGCGGCGCATCTCGAGGATCAGGATGGCGTAGAGGAACAGCAGGGCCAGCAGCACCATGGACAGGGCCGAGGCATAGCCGAAGTCGAGCTTACGGAACGCCATGGTGAAGATGTAGGAGGGCAGGATCTGGGTCTGGTTGGCAGGGCCGCCGCCGGTCATCACCACCACCAGGTCGCCGAAATTGGCGATCCAGATGGTGCGCAGCAGCAAGGTGATGGCGATGGTCGGCACCAGATAGGCGAGCGTCACATGGCGAAAGCGCGCGAGCGTGCCGGCCCCGTCGATCGCGGCCGCCTCGTACATCTCGTTCGGGATCGACTGCAGGGCCGCCAGGATGGTGATGGCGAAGAACGGGATGCCCCACCAGAC
>NZ_DATMFZ010000339.1:0-13659 GCF_035556675.1 Geminicoccus sp.
ACCCCCAGGAAGGCCAGGCCGAGGCCGACCCAGAAGGGGAAGAAGCCCCGGCCCATGCTGGCCGGGCTGCCGAGCGGATGGTGCAGCCACGAGATGGCGGCAAACATTGCTCCGATGCCGATGAACAGCAGGCTGGCCAGCGTCTGCTTGCGCAGCGTCGACGTCATCTTCTTTCTCTCCCTGATCCGAACACGGCCTTTTTCCAGGTCGCGTCCTCGCCGCCTTCTTCGGGGCAGCGGACTAGAGGGCCTTGAGGCCCGCGCGCTCGACCGCGCCGATCAGATCGTTTTCCATGCGATTGCGCTGAGCCAGATGGTTCGCGGTGGCAGCAGCGACGTCGCCTGCGGCGAGCAGATCCACCAGTTCGGCATGTACCGCGGTCGACGTGCTGGTCACGTTGCGCAAGCGCAGGGCCACCAGATGGGCGCGCTGGACGAAGTCGCGGTGCTCCAGGCCGACACGGGCGATCCAGGGATTGCCGCAGAGCTGGAGCAGGCCGCGGTGGAAGCGCTCGTCCGCACTGTGCCAGTCCGCCAGCTGGCCCGCCGCCGCATCGACCTCCCGCATGGCGGCCACTGCCTCGCGCAAGGGGGCCAACCCCGTTTCGCCCAGGCGCTGCCCAGCGATCAGGGCCACCGCCTCGACCTCCAGCGCCGTGATCAGCTGGTAGACGTGGCGCATGTCGCTGACCCGCAGGAAGGCGACCCGTGTCGCCTTCCGCGGCAGGACCTCGAGATAGCCCTGGGCATGCAGGAGCCGGATGGCGTCCCGGACGGGCGTCCGGCTCACGCCGAGCCGCTGGGCGATCGCGCTATCGTCGATGATCTCGCCGGCAGGCAGGACATCGGTGAGGATCTGGTGCTTGATCCAGGCATAGGCCCGATCCACCAGGGACGTGACCTCCCGCTCCTTCTGCGCGACCTCCGCCTGCATCTGCCCTCCTCAGGCCGCGGCCATCTGGCGATCCATGGCACGGCAGACCGCGGCAGTGACCTTCTCGGTGCCGGCGCTCCCGCCCAGGTCCGGCGGCAGTGCCTCGCCGTCCTTGAGCACGGTCTGCACCGCCCCATCAATCCGCTTGGCTGCCGCAACCAGCGCTCGGTCCTGGTGCCGCTCCCCCAGCCACTCCAGCATCATCGCGCCCGCCAGGATCGTGCCGAGCGGATTGGCGACGCCCTGCCCGGCGATGTCGGGGGCCGAGCCGTGGGCAGCCTGGAAGAAGCCGCGCTCGTCGCCGATCTCGGCCGAAGGCGACATGCCCATGCCACCCACCGTCACCGCGCCGAGGTCGGAGATGATGTCGCCGAACATGTTCTCGGTCACGATCACGTCGTAGAAGTCCGGCCGGCGGACCATGTGCACCATCATGGCGTCGGCATAGCCGTAGTCGAGCTCGACGTCGGGATAGTCCTGGGCCACCTCCTGGCAGACCTTGCGGAAGAAGGCGTAGCTGCGCAGCACGTTGGCCTTGTCGCAGACCGTCACCCGCTTCTTGCCGTCCTTGGGCGCGCCGTTGCGCTGGCGCGCCAGCTCGAACGCCTTGCGGGCGATCCGCTCCACGCCCTTGCGGGTCATGACCAGCGTGTCGGTCGCGACCTCGTCCCTGAGATTGGTGCCGCTGCCGCGGCTGGCATAGAGCCCCTCGGTGTTCTCGCGCAGGATCACGTAGTCGATGTCGCCCGGCTTCATGTCCTTGAGGGGGGAGGTCACGCCGGGATGCAGGCGGATCGGGCGGACATTGGCGTAGAGGTCCAGGCGGAAGCGGAGCTGCAGGCCGAACTCGATCCCGGCCTCGGTGCCGTCCGGGTAGACCACGCCGGGAATGCCCGCCGCACCGTGCAGGATCGCACCGGCCGCCTTGCAGGCCTGGAACGTCTCCTCCGGCAAGGCGGTGCCGCTCTTCTGGAAGTGCGCGGCACCGGCGGGAAGCTCGACCAGGTTGAACGCGCTCTTGCCGGCGGCAGCGCAGATCGCCTCGACGGCGGCGGCACAGACTTCCGGGCCGATGCCGTCGCCAGGCACGACCGCGATCTCGTACGTCTTCGACACCAGTAGATCCTTTGGCAGGCAGGAAGGGAAGGCCCCGCACCCAGCGGGGCCGGTCGCGCGATCAGTTCATCGCCGCCTTGAGGTTGGCCTTGCGGATCACCTCGCCGTAGCGGTCGTATTCCTCGCGGCTGAACGCCTCGAACTCCTCGGTGCCCATCACCTGGACGGTGCCGCCGAACTCCAGGATGCGCTGCCGGAAGGCCGGGTCTTCCAGCGCCGCCGCCAGGGTGGCGTTGAGCTTGTCGACGACCGGCCGCGGCGTGCCGCCGGTCGTGTAGAGCGCGTACATGGTCTGCATCTCGACGTCCGGGTAGCCGGCCTCCCGGATCGTCGGCACGTCGGGCATGTCCGGCAGGCGCTCCGGGCTGGTGACGGCGATCGGCTTCAGGTTGCCGGCCTTGATCTGCGCCGCGGCGGCCGGGACGGTATCGAAGGTCATCTGGATGACGCCGGCGATGATGTCGATCTGGGTCGGTGCAGCACCGGGATAGGGCACGTGCACCGACTTCACGTCGGCAGCCATGTTGAACTGCTCGGCCAGGATGACGTGGGTCGTGCCGAAGCCGGACGAGCCGTATTTCACGGCGCCCGGATTTTCCTTCATGTAGGCCACCAGGTCGGCCACGCTGTCCACGCCCATGTCCTTGTTCACCACGAGCACGTTGGGCACGAGCGTGATGAGGCCGACCGGCTGCAGGTCCTCCAGCGTGTCGTAGTCGAGGTCGAGCAGATGCGGCGCAATGGAGACCGGCGTGCTGGCCGCGACGAACAGGGTGTGGCCGTCGGGCTTGGCCTTGGCCGTTGCCGATGCACCGATCGTATTGGAGGCACCCGGGCGGTTCTCCACGACCACCGATTCATCGAGCAGCTTGGAGAACTCCTGCGCCACCAGGCGTGCGATGGTGTCGCTGCCGCCACCTGGATTGGCGCCCACCACGACCGTCACCGGCCCTTCCGGAAAGTCTTGTGCGACGGCAGGGCCAAGGGCGAGCGCCATCGCGGCGAGAGCGCCCAGCGCTCTCGAGCCTAGCTGCATCAACGGGGTGACTCCCTGAATTCGAACAGCCGGCTTCGCTTGGCCGGCGCCGCCATATCAACTGACATTTCACATGATGTGTCAACACGGTTCTGCCGGGCAGACTTCCTGCGCAGACATCTGCATCAGTCCTGCGGCAGCGCTCAGAATGCAGAACCTCCCAGGTCTCCAGGATGGCCCTTCGGATGTCTGGGACGTCGATCAGGCTCAGATAGCTGACAACCAGGTCGAAGGTCTCATCCGGCAGCTCCAGCACCTCCGCCCGGCCGATACGGTCATCGCCCCTAGAATCCCGCTTGCGAGCGTACTCGATCAGGCGCTCGGTCGGGTCGACTCTGACGGTCCTGATCCCCTCAGACTGCAACATCCGGCAGAACCGGCCCTCACCACAGCCGACATCGAGGGCCGTCTTGAAGCCGTGGCCTTCGATCCGGGCGAGCAGCGGGGCGCCCAGGGCGAACCGGCGGCCGAAGTCACCATGCTCGCCGATGTCCTGGATCCAGGCCGCAGCCGATTCCTCTCAACCATTGGTCATGCCCTTCCTTCCAGAACTGGAGGGCGCAGAAAGTTGCATTGCGCCATGGCGTCAGGGGCATGGCGGGTCTGATGGATCAGACGCCTCCCGACACGCGCACCACCGTTGCCGTCAGGTAGGATGCCTCGTCCGACAGGAGCCACAGCACCGCATGGGCGATCTCCTGCGGCTGGGCGATCCGCCCCATGGGCACGCGCGCAGCGACGCGCGCCGGCCGATCGGGATCGCCGCCGGCGGCATGGATGTCGGTGAAGGCGGTGCCGGGCGCCACGGCGTTGATGCGGATGCCCAAAGGAGCGACTTCCTTGCCGAGGCCGACCGTCAGGGCATCCACCGCGGCCTTGGTGGCCGCGTAGTGAACATACTCGCCGGGTGCACCGAGAGTGGCCGCGATCGACGAGATGTTGACGAGGCGCCCGGCGATCCCGGCCGCCTGCCACCGCCGTACGGCCTCCTGCGCCACCAGCATCGTGCCGAGGAGGTTCACGTCGATCGTGCGGCGGAGCACCTCCAGGGGCAGGGCCGCAAAGCTGCCGATCCGGCCGGTGATCCCGGCATTGCTGACGACGGCCTTGGGAGGCCCCAGCATGGCCGTGGCCTCGTCGAAGAGCGCACCGGCGAAGGCAGGGTCGGCGACATCACCTCGAACGGCATGGGCGCGCGCGCCGCTCCCGCGAAGCTCCTCCAGCAATGCCTGGGCAGCGGCCGCATCCTCGCGATAGCTGAAGCAGACGGCATAGCCGCGGGCCGCGGCAGCCCGCACGATCGCCGCCCCGATGCCGCGACTGCCCCCGGTTACTGCCAGGACATCGGCATCATGGCTCTGCTCGTTTCCGGTGTTGGGCAATGGATCATCTCCCTGTCGAAAGCGGCTTTGCCGGAACAACTATGGCGCAGCTCAACTCTGCCCGCACCCGCCAAGGGACGTGAAGCTCGGATGCCGATCCGCGCGTTGCACGTCTCCTCCTAGGATCAGGCACAGCCACAGAGATGCAGGCTCATTGACCCACCGACTATCGTGCTTTTGACCGTCATCGTGAACGCCAGGGTCACCTCGATGGTCCGACGCAGGTCATGGTGCTGGGTCTTGCGGTGCGGCGGCACGCCTCGATCGAGGGTGCCCCGACCGCCCACTGCCCATCCGTCAGCACACCCGTCATCCGCAAAGGGAGCTCAACAAAACCACCTCGTCACGAACTGGAAGCAGATCAGGCTGGCGATCATAACCGACCGGCAAAGGCAGTCAGGCCCTGCCCGCCCGGCACGGTGATCCTCGGGATGCGCATCAACGGATCGCCCTTCCGCCAATGACGTTCCTCGCAGGTGAATCCGAGAACGTAGCCGCAGCCGCTCAGCTGCCGGCAGACGGCTTCGTCATGGGCTCCATACGGATAGGCGATGGAGTCGCAAGGCTCGCCAAGCTCGCGACGCAGGGTTTCTGCAGCATGCTGGGCTTCGGCGAGAAGTTCCTCGGGCGACAGGCCCGTGAAGGGGGTATGGCTCGCGCCATGCGCGGCGAACGTCACGCCCTTTCTGCGCATGAGCCTCATCTCGTCCCATCCGAGCAATGGCGCCGGCGTGCCGTGGACTTCGTCCCATGACGCGACGGTGCCGGCAGCACCGGTGACCACGAAGACGGTCGCGGGAAAGCCGCGCTCGTGCAACGCAGGCAGCGCGTTCGCCAGCATGTCCCGGTAGGCATCGTCGAAGGTGATCATCACGGAGCGTTTCGGCAGCCGCATCCTGCCGCAGGCTGCCTCCCGGAACGTTTCGAGCGAGATGCCCGTGAACCCGTTCTCGCGAAGCCAGTCCAGCTGGGCTTCGAAATCGGCTGGGGAGATTCGGTACGGGCGCAGCGTCGGGGGTCCGTCCTCGGCAACGCGGTGGTAGACGAGGATGGGCACGCGGTCGGGGCTGGCGACGATGTCCGCGGCCCCTCTCCCCCGCCAGTCGAACAGCTCGATTACCTTTTCCGGCACGTCGTCGGCGAACGGGATGTCCACCCTTTCCGGCTCGATCGGCGCGGCGTCCGGCGCCGTCCTTTGAAACACGTGGATGCGGTACAGGGCGGACTTCCGCTCGGACACGAGCCGAAGATCGGGGACGGTCGCGAACACCTCGCCGATCGTCCTGGCCCCGAATGGATGGCGCCAGCGGAATCCCGGCTGGCCAGGATCATCGGCAACGAGATTGGCATGGGCCATGACCAGGCGCCCGCCGGTCCGCAGGCCCCGCGCCAGCTTGAACGCGATCTCCCTCAGGCGGACCCGGTCGCCCACGTAGTACAGCACCTCGCTGCAGACGATGAGATCGAAGCGGCCTGGCAGGTCGTCGCGGCAGAGGTTCAGCAACGCGAATTCGACGTTCGACGACGACCCGCATCGATCCTGCGCGCGTTTCAGCGCGGTGGCCGAGATGTCCGCCGCGACCAGATGGTCCACACGCGAGGCGAGTTCCCTGGTGAAATGGCCTTCCGCGCAAGCCAGCTCGAGGGCCCGCGGGATGCGACCCGATCCGATCGCGTCCAGGGTCTGCCGGTACTTCAGTTGCTCGTACGGGTTCGTGTAGTCCCAGGGATCCGGCTCCCTGAAGATCTCATCCCAGAACCTCCGCGAACAGGGATCGCCCTCGTCGGCCGGCCGGGCCAGCCGGGCCAGCCTCCTCTTCAGGCCCCGCCCGAGTGTCCGTGTCCAGGACCGGAGCCGTCGAAGCGGTGCGTGCTCCGGATGGATCTCCCGGGCGATCAGCTCGTCCAGGCGCTGCCGTGACAGCCGCCCGTCCGCCGGCATGACGTCGATCCGGCCAAGGCTCCGGCCGCGGGCATGGACCCTCAGCTGCACGCGCTCGATTGGCGGGGGCAACCGAAGGTCTGCGCGATGTCGGTCCGCCTGGATCGGCACGACGAACAGGGCGCCCAGCGTCGCGGATGCGTCGGCCGGAATGTCGGCGCTCATGGCCAGCTCGAGCCGCCGCAACGTCCGCCGTCGCAGCCTGCCGATCGTCGCGCGGCGCTCCAGGACGGTGAGCAGGTGCTCGATCCTGCCGGCCAGGCGAGGCCAGAGGACGGGCCAGTCCGGCAGCGAGTTGCTGTCCCTTGCCAGCCCGTCCACCAGGAAGTTCGCGAGCAGGTCCGGATCGGGATCCAGGAGCGGGCCGTCCTTCAGGTAGTCCAGGTATGGCGTCGTGTCCTGGTCCTGCCGGATGGCCGCCGCCGCGATCCAGGCCGTGAAGCAGGCTTCCGCCGCCGGGCGTTCGGCAGCGGGAAGCCCCGACACGTAGCGGGGATGTACGCGGGAAAGCCGCGGATCGGGAGCGTGCCCGCGTGCGATGACCTCCAGGCCCGCCTGCCAGAGCCTCGGCAGGTCGGTGCTCAGGGAACCGGCCCGCAGCCGGTAGGGCACACAGATCCGCGGTTCGGCGACGAAGCAGGCGCCCAGGCGGGCCAGCCGCTGCCACAGGTCCCAATCCTCGCATGTCGACAAGCTCGGATCGAACCCTCCGACCATCTGGAGGCGCGTGCGCCGCGTTAGCGCGGCGTGGACGGTGAAGGGACAGGTGCGTGCCATCGCAGGAAACGGATCCGATGGATCCAGAGGGGGACGTGCCGGTCCCGCCGTGCCGTCTTCCCAGATCAACCGCCATCCGCAGACGACCACATCGGCATGCGGCGCAGCGTCGACGGCCGCCGCCATGACGTCGAGATGGGCCGCCTCCAGGGTGTCGTCCGCATCCAGGAAGAGGACCCACTCGCCCTTGCTGTCGGCCAGGCCCGTGTTGCGCGCCACGGACACGCCACCACGAGGAGCCGAGAGCAGGCGGATCCTCCGTTCCTGCCGGGCCCACTCCGCCGCCACCTGAGCCGTCGTGTCCGACGATCCATCGTCCACGACCACCGCTTCCCAGGATGGCCAGGCCTGGCGGGCGACGCTGGCGAGCGTCCTCGAAAGCGTCGAGGCGGCATTATGGGCTGGAATGACGATCGAGATCAGGGGATCGGGCGTCGGCCGGTCGCCGCTGGCGGCGGCGGATCCGCCGCTCCTCCTGCCCGGGGGACTTCTTGGCCGGAGGAGACCGTTCCTGGCAATAGAAAGCAGCCGCTCATGCATAGTATATCCTGTGACAAATTATAAAATTCATTGCAGATATTATATATCTGCGTGAGGCAGTCTTCTATCGAGCTGCCTGCCTCGCCGTGTCCAGATGGTGAAGGCGGGCAAAATGGCCCTTCCGGTCCAAGAGCTGATCGGGCGGCCCGGCTTCGACGACGCGGCCGTCTTCCAGGACGATGATCTGGTCGGCCATTTCGACGGTCGACAAGCGGTGGGTGACGACGACGACGGTGCGCTGACTGGCAAACTTCTCCAAGGCGAACTGGAACGCCAGCTCAGTCTCGATGTCCAGGTCGCTCGTCGCTTCGTCCAGTATCAGGATCGCCGGGTCGGCCAGGATCGTCCTTGCCAGGGCGATCCTCTGCCGCTGCCCGCCGGACAGCCGCATGCCGGAATCGCCCACCACCGTCCCGTAGCCTTGCGGCAAGGCACGGATGAACTCGTCGGCATGGGCTATGACCGCGGCCGCACGGATGTCATCCAGATCAGCGCCGAGATCGCCGTAACCGATGTTCGCGCCGATGGTGTGGTTGAACAGCTGCACGTCCTGCGACATCAGCGCCAACTGCCTGCGCCAGGACGGTATGCGGAACCGCCGCAACGGAACGCCATCTGCCATGACCTCGCCTTCGGTCGGATCCTGGAATCGCAGCATGAGCGAGATGATCGTCGACTTGCCCGCCCCGGACCTGCCGATGATCGCCGTCGTCCTGTTGGCAGGGATCGTGATCGAGACGTTGCGCAGCACCCAGTTCTCCTCCGGCGAGTAGCGGAAGGACACGTTCGTGAACGTCAGGCTTTCCCGGACCGGAACTGCTTCGGTATCGCCATCGGCCAGGTGCGGCCGCGCGGTCGAGACGATGAAGTCCTCGACATCGTCGATCGTGCCGCACGAGCCGCTGAGCGCCACGTTCGCCTCCATCATTTCGCGGGTCGGGGCCTGGAGGCGATAGAGCAGGGAGAGGAATGCCGCGGTGGCTGGCAGGCCGATCTGCAGCGACTGGGATGCGAGAACCAGGACGGTCACCATGGCCACGATGGACAGATCCAGCACGGTTCCCGGCATTGCCCAGAGCATCTCGATGAAGGACGCATGTCTTCGCACCTGATCGGAGGCGTCCCGAAACCGGCTTCCTTCGTAGCCTTCGCGACCGAACGAGCGGATCAGCTGCAGCGAGTAGATGCTCTCCCACATCCGCAAGCTGAACTTCTTGTTCTCGTCGACGACATCGCGTCCTGCCCGGCTTGCACGGCGCGTGATGCCGCGGACGACGAAGGCGATGAGAATCAGGAAGACGAGTGCTGCCAAGGTCAGCCTGATGGAAATGACCGCCATGACGGCCAGGAAGATCGTCAAGGTGCAGGCGCAGACGATGATGCGGTACACGAGCCTGAGCGCGCTGCCCACCTTGTAGGAGCCTTCATCGATCCGGTTGGCGATGTCCGAGCGCTGGCCATCCCGGCGATAATCGACGCAGGAACTGATGGCCTGTTCGAAGATCAGGACGCGCAGTCGATGCGATACCAGCCCGTCCAGATGGTGTGCGAGCCAGACGCCGATGAGGCCGGTCCCGTTCTTGAGCAGGATGACGACGCAGAGCATCGTCAGGACGAGCGATGTTCCATGCGCTTGGGGAAGGAATGCCAGGATCCGGTCGGGAAGCGGCAGCAGCCTGCCCGATGTCACCGGCTCGCCGATCAGGCTCTGGATCAGGGGGATGAACAGGAAGAGGCCCGTGGCCTCGAGCAAGGCAGTGACCACGCCCAACAGCACGATCAGCGGCCCTATCCAGGAGGGCGGCGCGGCCAGCTTGACGATCCTCCTCGCCTGGCGCAGGGGGGCGAGGCCGTACATTACCAGCTCTGCTCCAGATAGAGAGGCCGCCGATCGAGCTTGGCTGGGCGCCGGGCGTAGGCGCGGAGCAGATGCCTGGTGGCCTTCAGGGCCAGAAGCGGGCTGATCTCCAGGAGCCTCGACATCAGGCTGACGGCCGCACCGGTACGCCCGGCCGATGCGGCGCGGGTGGCGAACCACAGGAGCGCCTCGTAGCGGTGGGCGTTCAGCTCGGTGTCGTACTGGGGATACCTCGTTTGGTACTCTTCGAGCACGATCTCGCAGGATCTGGCCATCTGGGCGAAGTCGCTCGACATGCTGTCGGGGAGTTGGCGGTAGCCGACCAGGTATCGCGGCACCACACGGAACTCGAACCGCTCGGCGATACGAAGGCATATCAGCAGGTCCTCGCATCCCTGGGCATCGCGCCCATGGAGCGACACGTCGTATCCGCCGGCGGCCTCGAAAGCGGTTCGCCGTATCAGGATCGAACTACCGTTGCCGACCCAATTGCGCCTGCACATGGCGCGCAGGGCATCGCCCTCGACCTTCCTCTGCTCCCCTGGCACGTGCGCGCGCCCGGCTTCATCCACCTGTACGTGCCAGCAGTAGACCAGCCCGACCTCCTCGCTCTCCGAGGCAAGGGCTTCCATCTGCAGCTCGATCTTTTGCGGCGCCCACAGATCGTCCGCGTCGACGAAAGCGAGATATGCCGTGTCCGTGGCGACGGCGCCGGCGTTTCGGGCGGCGGCCACGCCGGCATTTGCCTGGCGGATCAGTCGTACCCGTCGGTCGTCGCGCATGTGCTCCGCGACTGCCTCCACGGAGCGATCCGTCGACCCGTCGTCGACGACCACGATATCAAGTTCACGATAGGTCTGCCTACGCACGCTGGTGAGCGTGTCCGAGATCGTCCTCTCGCCGTTGAATAGAGGAATGATCACACCAACAGCCGGCAAAGTTGGCCAAGTTTTCACAATGCTGATTTTCTCCCGAATTACAAAATCCGAAAAAGAAACATTAATCAGAATAAGTATGGCCTATCTCTTGCTGAAGATACACCAGCTTTCTGGGCGCTGGCAAGATCAGCTTTTCGTTGTATTTACCGCTTAAGGATGAATGAAGCGGTGCTGGATGCCGCGGGACGGCGCTCCATGATCCATTTCAAATCAGCCTGAGAACCGCCCGATGCCGGAACCACACCGCCGCGCCAACCGGGCAAGATCCGCGGTCCGTTCGGCCATCGAGCACGTGTTTGCTGAACAGAAGCAGCGCAGCAAGCTGTTCGTGCGCCCCATCGGTCTGGCCCGCGTTAACATGAAGATCGTCATGGCCAACATGGCATATAACATGAAGCGGCTGGTTTGGCTTGAGCAGCAGGCCGCCACTTAGAACGGATGTTGGCTGGTCTTACCTATCCAAGGAGATGGGCTGCGGCTCCGGGATGACCTGCTGGCGGAGATTGCGAGACTGGCAAGCAGCCGGTGTGTGGGCGAAACTTCACCGTGTGCTGCTCGATCGGCTGGGCCATGGCCAACGCGATCGACTGGAGCCGGACAGCGGTCGACAGTGCCTCGTTTGGAGCGAAAAAAGGGAGGCGAGGCGACGGGACCGAACCCGACTGACCGCGGCAGCCTCGGCTCCAAGCGCCACCTCCTCGTCGACGGCAACGGCATCCCACTGGCGCTCCTCCTCACGGCAGCAAACAGGTACGACAGTGCATCGGAAGGCCTTGGAAGCGCCCGGCCGCACTTGAGCACTCTAAGCACCTGTTCGACGTCGAGCAGATCGTTCACCCACTGCCTAGGCTGCGTCGCCTGCGCGGGCCAGCAGGTCCATCAAGACGACGGCAACCAACGGAAGCTCCCATTGAGGCAGGTCATCGCGGATGATGTGACGCACCTCCTCGACATCGACACCCCGAGTTCGTCCAGAAGTGCGACGGGCCGCGGTCGATCCGAGCCTGCGGGATCATCCAGTTAATCATTCTGGCTGAAGACTATCCCCCTGCAGGATAAAGGCAGCGGCTGTCTGGATGTCGCCAGCGATGGCTGCCCTGGCGCCTGAACCGTCACCGGCTTTTACAGCAGTGAGCGCCTCAAGATGTCGGCTATAGGAGCCGCCGGTAGCTAGCCGCTCCGGGTTGGAACGTGTCTCCAGGATGATGAGAGGACCTGCCCGCAGCCAGAGCGACTCGATGATCCCATAAAGCCGAGAAAGGTGGGCAGCCCGGTACAGGGCGAAATGGAACTCCATGTTCAAGGCTGCGGCCTCGACATAGCAGGGCTGCGGCGATCGGCAGTAGGCCCGGTACGCGCTTTCTGCCGCTGCGATCGATGCGATGTCGTCGTCCGACCTTCGAAGCGCGGCCTGTTCCGCGCAAAATCCTTCGATCTCCGTCCTGACTATGATGAACTCATGAAACTCGCTGGACGTCATCCGTGGCAAGTAGAACCCTCTGTTGGGTGAGGCTATCAGGGCTTGCTCGGTCACCAGCCGGTTCACCGCATCACGGACAGGCATGACCGATACCTGAAGCGCCTGTGCGATCTCACGCAGCGACAGTCGGTCTCCCGGCGCGAGCTTGCCGGACATGATCAGGTTGCGGAGATCGACATATACCTTGCTGGCCAGCGACGAGCGCTCGACGCGAGGCAAATTCTCCAGCGCAGACAGCACGGAGCCTCCGATTTTGAGGTGACAGCAACCCTTCCGCAGGTATATCTGATATCACAGATAACGGTCAGGGACTAGAATCCGCTGGCCCTGTCAGGGAACAGGCCGAAACGAGCCGTCAAATATCGCGCATGATTCCGGCACCGGCACGACCATAGATGCGGGGCTTCTGGCTTCGCCGGTGCTCATTGACCAAGAGCAATGCTCCGTCATTGACGGCTTCTCACAGACGACCTGCAGTCCGCAAAAACATGAGCCTGTACAACCAAGAGGGGAAGCGAGTGGCGAGTTCGGACAAAGTCATCATCACCTGTGCGGTGACCGGCGCCATCCACACTCCGTCCATGTCGCCCCACCTGCCGGTGACCCCGGAGGAGATCGCCGATGCCGCGGTGGGCGCCGCCGAGGCGGGTGCCGCGATCATCCACCTGCATGCACGCGATCCTGAGAACGGCATGCCGGTGCAGACCCCGGAATCGTTCGGCCGCTTCCTGCCGATCATCAAGCAGCGCTCCGACTGCGTGGTCAACCTCACCACCGGCGGCGGCATCGGCATGACCGTGGAGGAGCGGGCCAGGCCCACGGCGGTGTTCAAGCCCGAGGTCGCCTCGCTCAACATGGGCTCGATGAACTTCGCCACCTTCCCGATGCTCAACCGCTTCAAGGAGTTCAAGCACGCCTGGGAGCGCCCCTACACCGAGAAGACCAAGGACAACATCTTCAAGAACAGCTTTGCCGATATCGAGTACATCCTGAAGATGTGTGCCGGCAACGACACGCGCTTCGAGTTCGAGTGCTACGACACGGCGCATCTCTACAACCTGGCCTATTTCCTCGAGCAGGGCCTGGTGAAGCCCCCGCTGTTCATCCAGACGGTGTTCGGCATCCTGGGCGGGATCGGCACCCATCCGGAGGACGTGGCGCACATGAAGCGCACCGCCGACCGGCTGTTCGGCAACCAGTATCGCTGGTCGGTGCTGGGGGCGGGCCGCCACCAGATGCGGATCGCCGCCCAGGCGGCGGCGATGGGCGGCAATGTCCGGGTGGGTCTGGAGGACTCGCTGTGGGACGGCCCAGGCAAGCTCGCGGAAAGCAATGCCGCCCAGGTGCGCCGCGCCCGCCAGATCATCGAGGGGCTGGGCATGCAGATCGCGAGCCCCGCCGAGGCGCGCGAGATCCTGGAGCTCAAGGGCGGGGATCGCGTCGAGTTCTGAGCGAACGGACCTGTCCCGCGACCGACGGGGCCGGCCGCCATGATCTGGGAGCAAGCACGATGACCGACAGGATCACCAGGCGGGGCCTGGTCAAGGGTGGCACCATGCTGGCGGGTGCCGCCGCCGGATTCGGCACCATCTACGGGCCGTGGAAGCACAACCGCGCCTATGCGCAGGAAGGCAAGCCCATCAAGATCGGGCTGACC
>NZ_DATMFZ010000340.1:0-21301 GCF_035556675.1 Geminicoccus sp.
GGTGGAGGCCCCGGCATGAGCGGCACGCCCGCGGTCCAGGTCCAGGACCTGGCGAAGACCTATCGCGCAGGCTTTGCCCTGTTCGGCCGCAGGCGGCCGCCGGTGACAGCCCTGGGTGGCGTCTCGCTGGCGGTGGCGTCGGGCGAGACGCTCGGGATCGTCGGCGAATCCGGCTGCGGCAAGACCACGCTCGCCCGCTGCCTGGTCGGTCTGCTCCGCCCGAGCAGCGGTCAGGTCCTGGTGGCGGGGCAGCCGATCGACCGGCTGGTGGCACAGGGGCCGGCCGCACTCGGCCGCTCTGTCCAATATGTGTTCCAGGACCCGATCTCGTCCTTGAACCCGCGCCGGACCATCCGGCAGACGCTCGCTGTGCCGCTGCGCTTCCTGGCGGGCCTGCCTGCGGCCGATCACCTGGCCAGGCTGCAGGAGCTGATGGCAGGGGTGGGGCTCGACCCGGCCATGCTCGACCGCTACCCGCACGAGTTCTCGGGCGGGCAGGCGCAGCGGATCGCCATTGCCCGCGCATTGGCCGCAGGTGCCCGGGTGGTCGTGCTGGACGAGCCGGTATCGGCCCTGGACGTGTCGGTGCAGGCCCAGGTGCTGCGCCTCCTGGTGGAGCTGAAGGCGCGCCACGACCTGACCTATGTGTTCATCAGCCACGACCTCGCCGTGGTCGAGGCGGTGGCCGACCGGGTCGTGGTGATGTCGGAAGGGGCAGTGGTCGAGGAGGGCCGGCCCGAGGAACTGTTCTCGGCACCCAGCCATCCCTACACCCGCCGCCTCGTGGCCTCCGTGCCGCGCCTCTAGCTGGGCATTCTCAGTAGTCGTAGCGCCACTGGACGCCGAAGCCGCTTTCCGCTTCCTCCGTCGTTTCGGTCTGGACGGTGACGTTCGGCGCCACCTCGACCTCGACCACGACCCGGCCGGAGCCCGGCGCCACGCCGCGCTCGACCTGCAGGTACACGTCCTCCGAGATGTAGCGGCCCGCCTTCACCGAGGCATCCTCCGGGCTGGATCCGCCGAACTCCAGCGTGTCGACGCCCAGGCCCTGGCGCAGCCGGTCGAAGATGCCGGGTCCCCCGCCGCCGCGCAACGTGTTCACCGCCGCGGCCAGACGCAGGCCCTGGGCCGGGCTGATGGTCGACAGGTCGCGGCCGAACAGGATCTCGGCCATGATCTCGTCCTGCGGCCGCACCGGATCGCTAGTGAGCTCCAGCTGCGGATCGCTGGCCCGCCCGGTGACCTTCAGGATGCCGGTCAGGGTGTTCGCCTTGAACTCCGCGGCGATGTCGAGCTCCGGGTCCGGCGGTACCCCGCCGTCCAGGGTCACCCGCCCGGTGGTCAGGTTGAAGCGACGGTCCAGGAAGTCGATGAAGCCGCGCCGGAACTCGATCTGGCCGGTCACCACGGGCTCCGCGACGGTGCCGGTGGCCTGCACCCGGCCGCCCCACTCCGAATCGAGCCCGCGCCCGCGCACGAAGATCCGCTCGGGCATGTCCACCACGACGTCGAGATTGACCGGATAGGGCGGCGCTGGCCGGCCGTTGCGGCCGTTCGCCTGCCCGCTGCCGTCGTCCACCTCGATCACCGGGATCGACCGCGCCCCGCCGCCCATGTCCTGGATCGAGATGTCGGCCCGGTTGATCCGGATCCGGCCGATCAGATCGGCTGCGCTGCGATCGCCCCGGGCCTCGAAGGTGCCGCTGAGCTGGGCCTGAATCTGGTCGCTGGAGATCGGGCTGAACTCTTCGAAACGCAGCTGCGTACCGAACGGCAGCGCCGGGTCGCCCAGATTGGCTTGGCCTGTGCCAGTCAGCCGGCCGGACCGGCTGCCGTTCGCCGACAGCTCGGTCAGCTCGATCCGCTGCCCGCTCGCCCGGACCGTCAGGTTCAGGTCGCGGATCGCCACCCCGCTCGCGACATCGGCGAACCCGCCCTGGCGGACGTCGATGCTGCCATTGGCCTGTGGCTGGAGGATGGTGCCGCCAAAGCGCAGGTCGCTCACCAGCCGGCCGGCGATCTGCTGACCGTCCAGGGCGGCGAACCGGCCGACCCTGGCGAGATCCAGCGTGCCGGTGAGCGAGCCGCCGATCGCACCGTCCATCGGCAGGTCGACCTCGAACGGCTGCAGGGCCAGGCGCAAGGGCAGGTCGGCCACCAGGCGCAGCGGCTGCTCGTCGAAGCCCTGGAGGTCCAGGGTGACGGTCGCCTGGCGGCCGGTGGTCTGGGCGGCAAGGTCCAGGTCCAGTGGTGCCGGCGGTGCCCCGGCCATGTCCTGCACGCTGAGGCCGCGGCCGGCCACGGTCAGGTCGAGGCGCGGTGCCGTCGTGCTGCCGGCGATGGCGAGGCCCGCCTCGACCGTACCGGCCAATGGCGGCGCACCGAGCTGCGTCAGCGTCGCGAGGTCCAGGCCCTCCAGCCGCAGCCCGCCGCTCGCCGCCGTGCCGACGAGGCTGGCATCGCCGGACACCCGGGCCTGGCCCAGCCGCAGGTCGAGATCGGCCAGCCCGGTACGGCCGGGCGCCAGCTCGACCCTGGCGGGTTGTTCCAGGCGCAGCGGCAGCTCGGCGAGCTGGCCCTCCAGCCGGGTCAGGTCCAGCCGCATTACTTCGCCGCTGCGGCGGATCGTGGTGGCGGCGTCCAGGGTCACCGGGACGAAGGCATGGCCGCCGGTCGAGAGTGTCACCGCCAGAGCGTCCAGCGGCCCCTCCGCCCGCACGGTGGTGCGGTCCAGGTCGACATCCGGGCGCGCCAGGTCCAGCGCCACCAGCTGGGCGTCGACTCTTGGCGTGCCCAGGAGGTCGGTGAGCCCGGCCTGAAGGTCGAGGCTGCCGAGCTCGATCACGCCCGGCAGGGCGATGCTGCTGCCCTGCACGCTGGCCCGGGCCGACTGGCCCCGGTCCCGCTCCGCGCGCAGGTCCAGCTCCAGCCTGCCGGACAGCGGCTGGCCCACCAGCGGCTCCAGTTCGGCCAGGCTGTCGACGCCGCCGACCAGCCGGCCACTCGCGAGCGGGCCGGCCAGATCGACCGCAAGGTCACCGTCCAGCCGCGCCTGGCCCGGTCCGCGCAACTGCACTTGGCGGAGCTCGACTTGGTCGCTCTTCTTGGCAAAACCGGTCTTCAGGGTCAGCGGCGTCCGGTCGGCCAGCAGCGCCAGGTCCAGCATGCCTTCGGGTGCCTGGATCAGGTCGGCCGCATCGAGCGTGGCATGGACCCGGCCCAGCGGCCGGCCGGCCGCCTGGACCTCTTCGCCGGCCAGTTGCAGCCGCACGGCCGGATGGTCGAGGTCGCCGCTGGCGGTGGCATCCAGGGTCAGGCTGCCGGCCAGCTCGGTGCCGGCGGCCGCCGCCGCCCTGGCAAGGTCGGGCATCTCCGCCCGCAGCGTGCCGGCCAGCCTGCGGTCCTCCAGGCCGAGCTCGCCCTCGCCGGTGAGCCCAATGGCCGCAGTACGCAGGTCGAGCGAGTCCAGCCGGGCGGTCCTTCCGGAGCCATCCTCGGCCGTGGCGAGCCCGCCATGGGCCTCGAGAATCAGCTCCTGGCCCAGCAGGTCGGCGAACCGGGCGGGCAGGCCTGCCAGCTGCTCGGCACGCAGGGTCAGCCGTGCTGCCGGCTGCTCCACCGTCCCGTCCGCCACGACATCCAGCGTCGCCCGCCCAGCCGGCTCGCCGCCCAGCCAGCGGCCGAGAAAGCCAAGTTCTGCGGCCTCGCCTTGGAGGTTTGCCGCCAGCGTGCCGTCGGCCGGCTGGAAGCTGCCCTCGCCGGTAATTCCCAGGGCCGCCATGGTCAGGTCCAGCCGGGACAGGACCAGCCGGCCGTCATCCGTCCTGGATGCGGCTGCCGTCAGTGCCGGCGAGGCACCGACCAGGTCGGCCAGATCGGCCGGCAGCCCGCCAAGACCGGTGGTGGTGAGCGCCAGCTCGGCTGCGGGCAGGGCCACCGTGCCGGACGCCTGGACGTCCAGATCCGCCTGCCCGGCCAGCTCCATGCCTGCCAGGGCCGAAAGCGCGCTGAGATCGGGCACGGCACCGTTCAGGCGCAGGTCGAGCGGTCCGTCCTCCAGGGCGATCTGGCCCCTCCCGGTGAGCTCGGCGGCGCGGAGGCGGGCGGTGAAGCTGTTCAGGGTGATGTCACGGGAATCATCGATCACCGCATCGGCCGTGACGGTCACCGTGTCGCCCAGGAGCGGCACGAACTCCGCCGGCATGCCGTCCAGCCCGGTCAGCCGGAGGTCGAGCCTGCTGGCCCCATCGCCGCTGCCGCCATCGGTCAGGTCGATCTCCGCGTCCAGGGCGGCCTGGCCGTCCAGCGACTTCCAGCCCTCGGGCAGAAAGGCGGCAAAGCTCGCCAGGGACGGCACCGTGCCGTCGAGTGACGCAGTGCCGACGAGCGTGCTCGTGTCGAGATCGGCCTGGCCAGTCAGCTTCGCACCCAGCCCCGCCAGGTCCAGCGTGTCGATCCGCACCTGGCCCGCGCGTGCCGCGGCACCGGTGGCGGCCAGTGTGACCGGGCCACCATCGCCCAGAGGCTCTCCCGCCAAGGTAGGTGCGTCCGCCGCCAGCCGCAGATCGAAGCTGCCGCCTTCCAGGGGCTCGCCTAGCGCCGAATCGGCCTGGAGGGACAGGTCGGTCTGGAGCTGTGCCAGGCCCAGCCGGTCCAGTGCCAGCCGCTCGCCGCGCAGGCTCAGGTCAGCGGCGGGCCGTTCGCGGGTGCCGGCCAGGCGGAGTGTCGCCTCGGCCGAGCCGGCCAGCTCGGTGCCGGCGAGTGGTGCCAGTGGAGCCAGCTCCGGAAGCTCGGCGGTCAGCGTGCCAGCCAGCTCGCCGTCGCCCGCTGGCACCCGCAGGCTGCTGCCGTTCAGCGTCGCCGCAGCGAGCCTCGCGTCGAGCTGCTCCACCAGGATCGAGCCGTCGCCCTCGACCGTGGCCGCCAGGTCGAGCTCGGGCTGCTCGCCTACCAGCGGCGCCAGGTCCGCCGGCAGAATCCCTTCCGCCGGGCGCAGGATGGCGTCCATGCCGAGCGATGCCCGATCGGTCAGGCCCAGCCGCAGGTCGCCATCCAGGGCCGCGACCTGAGCCAGGTCCAGGAAGAGCCGGCCCCGCCAGTCGTCGAGCGGGCCGTTGCCGTTCAGGTCGAGCCTGAGGTCGCCGGCCTGTGGGAGGCCGGCCAGCCGGCCGATCAGGCCACCTGTCTCGTGGCCGGCGAGGTTCAGGTCGAGCCGCTGTGCCGCCAGATCGACCGACGCCATCAGGTCCAGGCCGAGCGTCGCCTGGTCGATCCGCTGCAGGGCGAACCGGGCATCGGCTCTTTGGCCCTGGTCGCGCGTGGCAGTGTCGCCGGTCAGAGCCAGCACCATCGGCTCACCCAGCAGAGGCTGGCCCAGCTCGATGCGCTGGGCGGCCAAACGGTCCACCCGGAGGGAGGGCAGGACGCGCGGCAGGCTGGCCGGATCGGGCAGGGAGAAGGGTTCGGGCGGCGGCTCCGGCGCCGTCGAGACCGGGGCCCGGGCCACGGCGACCCGGCCGGCACTCAGGTCGCGGACATGAACCCGGCCCCCGAACAGCTCGGTCCAGGCTAGGTCCAGGTGCAGGTCCTCCGCCTCCAGCCACACGCCATCCCGGTCGGCGATGCTCAGGCTCCTGATCGCCGGAGAGAACGGCAAGCTGCCGCGCAGCCCGGTGATGCGGATCTCGCTATCGCTGCCGGCCGTGAGGCGCTGGGCAGTGTCCGCCAGATAGTCCTGCACCGGCGGCAGCTGGATCGCCGCCAGCAGCAGCACCACCAGACCGAGCGGCACGGCCAGCAGGGCGACCACAAAGGCGAAAAGACGACCCAGCCAGATCAAGAAGACGATCCTCCCGCAGCGGCCTGGCGCGGGGCCTGGCCGTGGGTAAACGATGGGATGCCGCCGGGCTTGCGCCAAGCTGCAGCGCTCAGAAAGCCTGGCCGATGCTTACATAGACCTGGTAGGCATCGTCGATGCCCTTGCGGCGATCCAGCGGCACGGCCACGTCGAGCCGCACCGGGCCGATCGGCGTGTAGTAGCGGGCACCGATGCCGGCACCCAGCCGCAGATCCCCGCCGGAGAACGGGGTGGGATCGGCGAAGGCGGAGCCCGCGTCCAGGAAGGCGACCATGCCGATCGTGTCGGTGAACCGCCAGCGCAGCTCGCTGTTGAGCTCGACGATCGACAGGCCGCCGATCGGGTCGTCGTTTGAATCCAGCGGGCTCGCCAGCTGGAAGCCGATGCCGCGCACCGAGCCGCCGCCGCCGGCATAGAAGCGCTCGTCGGGCGGGACGTCGTCGATGTTGTCGGCAGTGATCGTGCCGATCGAGCCGCGCAGCGCCAGCACGACGCGCCGGCTGCGGGTGAGGCTGAAATAGTGGCTGTAGGTGCTACGCGCCTTCACGAAGGCAGCGCCAGAGCCGAGCGTATCGAAATACGGGCCGGCATTGAGAATCATCCGCCCGCCCCGGGTCGGGTCGAGGATGTTGTCGGTGGTGTCCCAGTCCAGGCCCGCCGGGAACGAGACCAGGCCGTAGGTCTCGCGCTCGCCGGCCTGCTCGACGTTGGAGAGCCGGTAGGCCACGCCCAGCGTGCCGGTCATCCGGTTGGCGAGCCGTCGCTCGATCGCGGCACCGAGCTGGATCGAGTCGCTGGTATAGGCCTCGACGTCCTCATGCGAGATCGAGCCGTCGATCAGCAGGCTCTGTCGGCGGGAGAAGAAGTCTGGCTTGCGGAACTGGCCGCTCAGCGCATAGCGCTCGGCGGACACGAGGCCACTCAGGCTGACCCGTTCGCCGGCACCGAAAAAGTTGCGATGCTCCCAGGAGAGTGACACGCCTAGCCCTTCGTCGGTCCGGTACCTGGCTCCGGCGGCGATCGAGCGCTGGGCCCGCTGGGTCGCCTCGAAGGTGACCGGCAGCCGCCCGGTGGCATCGAGCTGGTCCGGGGTCACCACCTGGACGGTCGCGAACAGCTGGGTGTCGATCAGCTCGCGCCGCGATTCCTCCAGCACGGCCGGGGTGAAGGGCTCGTTCTCGTGCACGGTGAGCCGGCCGCGCAGGAAGCGCTCGTCGATGCCCTCGATGCCGGTGAGCGTGATCTCGCCGAACCGGGCAATCGGGCCGACATCGACCACGAAGGTCACGTCCAGGGTCGCTTGGCTCTGGTCGAGCTCGGCTCGCCGCTCCTCTGCGGTGGCGAATGGATGACCGCGCTCGCGCAAGAGGCGGACCAGCCTCTGCTCGGCATCCAGGATCCGCTGGGCATCCACCGGCTCCCCCGCCTCCAGCCCCAGATCCCTGATCGTGGGCAGGTCGGCGCCGGCCGGCTCCTTGCCGACCACCTCGATGCCGAGCTGGCCCAGATGATATCGGCGGCCCGGCTCGAGGGTGAAGATCAGCCGCCGGGCGGGAGGCGTTTCTCCGGTGGCTTCGGCCTGGGCTGCCGGTGCCGCGCCTGCGGCGGGAGAAGGTGCCGCGGCCGCCTCGGGTTCCGCCAGCTCGTCGCGCCATTGCACGGTCCCGTCATAATAGCCGAGGGAGTGCATCGCGCGGGTGAGGTTGTCGATGTCGCGCCGGGCCCGCTGGGTGAGCACCAGCTCGTCGGCGGGCGGCCGGTCCTCCTCGTTCTTCGTCACCGATGCCTGGTCCAGCAGTGCGGCCAGCTCGTCGCTGATCGGGCCCTCGAACGTCACGGTGTAGGGAATCCCCGGACCCGTCTCGACGCCCGGCAGACCCTCCTCGTCCTCGCCCGCACAGCCGGCGAGCGCCAGCAGTCCAGCCAGGACGAGGCTGCGGCAGATGCGCCGGCCGATCCCTCGGCAGGCTCTCACGCCGTTCCTGCCATTGGGAGATGCTGCAGGTCCGGGACGTGCCGATCCTGCGAAGGGGCAATCATAGTATTTCTTACTTTTGTATCGTTATTTCGACCGGGATGCGAAGTCGGCAACAGAATAAGCTCTGCTGCCATAAATGCATATGGATGGAGCCGTTGAAGTCCGATGGGTGCACGATTTTCCTGGGGCATCAAGGTCTGGCATCGGCAGGGTCGCATGCATCTGGAGAGCGGGTGGCCGAAGGGTCACAGCAGGCCCGTCAGCGTGGATGCGCCGACGCGGGCGGTTCCCGCCCGGCCTGCCCATGATCCTGGGGTCATAGGGCCGCCACGGCAACTTCATCGCTCCACCGAACAGCCGGGACGTGCCGTTCAGGCCTCACCGGTGCTGGTCTGCAGGTACCAGCGCCGATCCTCTTCCAGACCAACCGCACTCAGCATTCCGGTCCATACGGCGCCGGTGTCGATCCCTATCCGGTGCCGGCGTTCGACCGGCTGCTGCTCGACCGTGTGGCCGTGCACCACGACCTTGGCGAGTTCGCTGTCATGGCTGAGAAAGGGCTCGCGCACCCAGAGCAGGTCCTCGACGTTCTGCTGGTCCAGCGGCCGGTTCGGCATGATGCCGGCATGGACCATGAAGTAGTCGCCGATCGAGAAGCCCAGTTCCAGGCTGCCCAGAAAGCGCCGATGCGCCTCGGGCACCCTCGCGCGCATGGCGACCTGTGCCTCGCGAAAGCGGGCAGGCTCGGCCTTGGCGGGGTCCATGCGTACTCCGTAGCTGAGCAGGGTCGCGTCGCCACCATGCTTGTACCAGCTCGGCCCGTAGGCCGGATCCTCCAGGAACTCGCGGAGCCACAGGTCGTGGTTGCCCAGGAGGTGGATACCCTCGAAGCCATCCGGTGGGCCGGCGATCAGGTGGTCGATGACCTCGCGGCTGTCCGTCCCGCGATCGACATAGTCGCCCAGATACACGATCCACGGGCGGCAGCCGTCGCCGCGGGCGCGGTGGTCGGCCTCGATGATCGCTTCCAGCTGGCGCAGGAGGCCCAAGCGGCCATGCACGTCGCCTACCGCATAGACCCGGATGCCCCGCGGCAGGCGCGCCGGCCGTCCGGCCACCGACGGCACGGGCGGACCGACCTCCTCGCGCTCACGGCTCTTGCGGAACAGCCTTCCAAGCAATGCCGCCTACCTTCCCGCGCCGTCACCACTGCTTGTTGCCCGACGGGCACAAATGGCGCCTGCCGGGATACCCGGCGCCCCGCGACCGCTATAGACGGCGGCAGGGTCGGTTGTCAGCGCCGTCTTCGGATGTCTAAACAATCTCCGATCGAGATGCACCGGCGGTTACACCCCGGGCGCTTACTGTAATGCACCTCCTGCCGGAACCGGGCGGAGATGACGAAGGGTAGAGGATGGCCCCGATGCGCTGGACCTTGCTGACCACGACCGCGGCGGGGGCGCTGACCGTGCTTTCCGGCATGGCGTCGGCTCAGGACACCGGTGCGCTCGGTTCGGCGCAGCAGGCGCTGGACAACGAATACCAGATCCAGGGACAGGAGGTTGATCCGAACGTGCCGGTGCAGGACCGGTCGCGCCCCGACTATGACCCCTTGGGTATCCGGCGTGGCTCGTTCTTCTTCTTTCCGAGCATCGACGCGTCGGTTGGCTTCGACAGCAACGTCAATGCCACGGAGGATGACGAGAAGAGCGACGTCATCCTGGGTCTCACGCCCCAGGTCAGCATGAAGACCGGCTGGTCGCGCCATGAGCTGAACGGCAGGGCTTATCTGGACGCTGCGAAATATCTAGACCAGGATGAGAACGACTTCGTCGACTACGGCCTGCGCCTCGGCGGCCGCTACGACGTGTCGCGCGCCGGTGCGTTCCGCGGCAACGTCGCTTACGACCATCTGCATGAAGGCAAGGACGACGACGACCGGATTACGCTCGGCGACGCCGACGTCGTCGAGTACAATCGCTACACCGCGACCGGCGGCTACTCGCACCGCTTCAACCGGATCATGGTCGGCGGCAACCTGATCTACCGCCTCTATGACTGGGACTCGTTCAATGCCGGTGGGGTGACGGTCAACCAGGACTACCGCAACCGCCAGGAATATGGTGGCAACCTGCGCCTGACCTACGCTGTCTCGCCCAGAATCGGCCTGTTCACCCAGGCAGATTATCTTTTCTACAACTATGACAATCCGAGCCCGGGCGGCCGCGAGCAGGATTCGGAGAAGTATGGCCTGAGCGTCGGCACGACGGTCGACTTCACCGCCGTCCTGTTTGGCGAGGCGAGCATCGGCTACGTCAAGCAGGCCTACAAGGGCGATACGTTCGACGACGAGGACGGCGTCTCGGCGGATGTGGGGCTGACCTGGAACGTCACCACCCTGTCGACCCTGCAGCTCGAGGCGTCGCGTGACTTCCTGCCGTCCAGCACCGGCGGCTCCTCGCGCCTTGCGACGGATGTGGCCCTGAGCGGCTACCATGAGCTGCTGCGCAACCTGATCCTGAACGCGCACCTGCGCTACAGCAACCAGGACTACAAGGGCAGCGACCTGGAGAAGGACATCTACGAGGGCGGGGTTGGCGCCGACTACCTGATCACCCGCAACTTCTCCGCCGGCGCCGAGTACGTCTACCGGCAGCAGGACTCGACTGCCGACGGCGGCGACTTCGACAAGCACCTCGTGCTGCTGCGGCTGAGGGCGCAGATGTGATGCAGCGGGATGCCTGGGGTAAGATGACCCAGGCGTTGCCGAATCCTTGCCTAACCTCGCAGCTCGACCCCAAGATGGCGGCCGGCAGGGCCGCTCCTTGGGCCCGTCCGGTCGACAGAAGCTGGGACAATCCGCGATGATGCGTTCGATGACCACCAAGCTGGCGCTGCTGGTGCTGCTGGCCCTTTCTGCCGTCGGTCTATCCGCATGTGGTGGTACCACCTCCACGCCATCCGACGTGGTGGGCTCGGCCGAAGCGCCGGAGATGTTGCCCACGCCCGAGTACCAGTTGGGCAGCGGTGACCGCCTGCGCATCATCGTGTTCCGCCACGACGACCTGTCCGGCGAGTTCCAGCTGGATGGCACCGGACGGTTCGCGATGCCGCTGGTCGGCACGATCAACGCCAACGGCCTCACCACCCGACAGCTCGAGGAAGAGATCCAGAAGGCCTACGAAGAGGGGCAATACCTGATCTCCCCGCAGATCAGCGTGGCGGTGACCAACTTCCGGCCGTTCTACATCACCGGCGAGGTCAACCGACCGGGTTCCTATGAGTATGTCGATGGCATGACGGTCGATCAGGCGATCTCGCTGGCCGGCGGATTCGGCTACCGCGCCTCGCGGGACGAGGTGATGATCAAGCGCGGCGGCTCGGGCGCCCAGGCGGTGATCGTGAGCGGCAGCCAGCGCGTCTCGCCCGGTGACATCATCGAGGTTCCGGAACGCTTCTTCTAAAGCGCCGGAGATCTTCGAATATCGGCGTCACGGCCGGCCGCACCTGCGGCCGGCCGTGACGCGTTCCATCGGGTGGGCGGCATGAAGGCCTATCTCGACTCGCTCGCGGCCTACCGGGACCGGCGGATCCTCCTCATCCTCCTGCTGGGCTTCTCCAGCGGCCTGCCGCTGCTCCTGGTCCTGTCCACCCTCAGCGCCCGGCTGCGCGACGCTGGGCTCAGCACCGGCACGATCGGCCTGTTCGCCTATGTGCTGGCACCCTACAGCTTCAAGTTCGCTTGGGCGCCGCTCGTGGACCGGCTGCCGCTGCCCGGCCTCACCCGCCTGCTCGGGCGCCGACGATCCTGGCTGCTGGTTACCCAAACCGGCCTGATCCTGTCGATCGCGCTCCTGGCGATGGCCGACCCGGCCACGGGCACCGCCGGCCTGGCCATGGCCGCGCTCGCGGTGGCCTTCTTCTCTGCCAGCCAGGACATCGTGGTGGATGCCTGGCGGGTGGAAGTGCTGCCCGAAGAGAAGCTCGGGGCCGGTGCGGCGGTCGTGGTGATCGGCTATCGGCTCGGCATGTTCGCGGCGGGTGCCGGTGCCCTGTTCCTGGCCGACCGGATCGGCTGGACCGACACCTATCTCGTGATGGCGCTGCTCGTGCTGGTGGGATGCGTGGCAGCACTGCTGGCGCCGGAGCCCGCGGTGGCCCCGGCCCCGGCCGAACCGTCAGGCAGCTGGCGCAGCTGGATCGAGCAGGGGGTGGTGGCGCCGTTCGCCGACTTCTTCCAGCGGCGCGGCATGGCCGTTGCCGGCGTCATCCTCGCCTTCATCTCGCTCTACAAGGCCTCCGACGTCATGCTGACGCTGATGGCCAACCCGTTCTACCTCGACCTCGGCTTCACCAAGACCGACATCGCCGAGGTGTCCGGCACGTTCGGCCTGTTCGTCGGCCTGTTCGGCGGGGTGCTGGGCGGGGCGCTGGCCTTCCGGCTGGGCCTGCTGCCAGCCCTCCTGGTCAGCGGAATCCTGCAGGGCGCCTCTAATCTGGCATTCGCCGCCCTGGCCGTGATCGGGCCGGTCAAATGGGCGTTCTACCTGGCCATCCTGGCAGAGAACCTGACCGGCGGTATGGGCACTGCCGTGTTCGTGGCCTACCTGTCCTCGTTGTGTACGGTTCACTTCACCGCCACTCAGTACGCGCTCCTGACCTCCTTCATGCAGCTGTTCGCCAAGTTCGCGGTGGTGCCCGCCTCTGGCTTCATCGCCGAGGCGCTGGGCTGGCCCGGCTTCTTCATCCTGTCCGCCGTGTTCGCCTTGCCGGGTCTCCTGCTGGTGCTCTGGCTGCGCCGACGGGTGGCTGTCGCCGACCGGGCGGCACCGCCGGCACTGCCCGTCAGTTCCGGATGACCACCCGGCACTCGCCGCCCGCCTGCTTCAGGTCGCTGCACAGCCGCTCCGCATCGCTGCGCACCGCATAAGGCCCGACCAGGAGCCGATAGAACCGGCCGCGCCCGGCGATCTCCACCGAGGTCGTGGGCAGCCGCTCGGCCTGAGCAAGGTGGGCAAAGCGCTGGCGCAACTCGTCCCAGGCCACATCCAGGTCCGCCTCGCTGCGCAGCGCCATCAGCTGCACCGCGAAGCTGCGCTCACCGCCGCCGGCCGCGGGCTCACTGCCGCGCTGCCGGGCGGTTGGTGTGGCGGGTACCGCGGCGGGCATTGCGGCCGGTGCTGCGGCCGGCTCCACCGCCGCGAGGGCGGCCGGCCGCTGTGCCCTCATCGGGGCATCGGGCACTGCGGCAGCGTCGTCGTCCGGCTCGGCGGCGACCGCGGCCTGTGCCACCGGCTGCGGCGGCAGGGCGCGCAGGCGGGCTTCGGTCGCCCGCATTTGCCGGGTGAGCGGATGACGGTCGCCCAAAGCACGATCGACGATGTAAGCGGCGCGGGCGGCGAGTGCCTGGGCGATCCTGGGGTCGCCCGCGGCCGCCTCAGCGAGCGCCAGATTGTAGGCCGCGCGTGCCGTGTCCGGATGGTCGCTGCCGCGTGCCTTCTCCACGGCTGCGAGTGCTGCCCGGTGTGCGGCCAGCGCCGACTTGCTGTCGCCCTTGGCCGCCAGTACCAGACCCAGATTGTTCAGTGTCGTGGCGGCCGCGAGGGAGTCGGCCTCGTCCTGCGCCTGATCGATCGCATAGGCGCGGCGCAGCAGCCGCTCCGCCTCCTCGAGATCGCCCTGGCGACGAAGTGCCTCGGCCAGATTGTTGAGGTCGAGGGCCAGCTCCGGCGATTCAGGGCCGAAACGCTGTTCCGACAGCTGCGCAGCTTGGCGCAGCGCCGGGATCGCCGCATCCAGATCGCCGCGCCGATACAGGTCAACGCCCTTGAGGTACGCATCGACCAGCGGATCCTCGGTTGCTCCTGCGACCGTGGGCGTTGACACGAACAAGAACACCATCGTTACCAGGACATGGATGACGTGCCACGTCGATTGTAGGATGATGGCTGCTGCCTTTAGCCTGCGCACCAACAGGAACTCCCGCAAGACATGTCGACGGACGATCGCTCGTGCCCTCCAAGAGTCTAGCCCGGATCGGCCGCGATATCAGCCTCGCCCTCGTGACCGCCGCAGCGTTCGGTGCCTCCGCCGTCCTGGCGGCGGAGGGAGCGGCCGAAGCCTGCCGCACCGAGGTCCGCCACCCGGGCTTCCGGATCGATGCCTGCACCGACGCGCTCGTCCCCCTGCCGCCCGACGACCGCGCCACCCGTGCCGAGTTCCTGCGCTATCGTGCGCTGGCCCGCCGGGCGGTTGGTGCAGTGGACGAGGCGCTGGTGGATCTGGACGAGGCGATCGGGTTGCAGCCGGATCATGCCGGCGCCTGGCTGATCCGGGCCGCGATCCGGGCCGATCTCGGCCGGGTCGATGCGGCGCTGCGCGATGTGGAGGAGGCGCAGGCCCTGAGCCCGCGCTCGCCGCAGGTCTGGCGCCGCAAGGGCGTGCTGCTCGACCAAAAGAGCGAGTTCGACCATGCCTATGCCGCGCTCAACCGCGCCCTCGAGCTGGATCCGCGCTATGCGGAGGCCTTCTTCGACCGAGGCGACCTCCTGCGCCGCGAGGGCTATCTCGCCGAGGCCACCGCCGACCTCACCACGGCGATCGAGCTGGCGCCCAGGATGGCGGCGGCATGGAATGCCCGGGGCAGTGCGTGGGCCAACCTGGACGATGACAAGCGCGCGCTGTCCGACTTCGACCAGGCGATCCGGCTCAGGCCCGACTTCGCTGCGGCCTATGTCAACCGTGCCTCGATCCGCTGGCGGCTGAACGACACCGACAATGCACTGGCCGACTATGGCCGGGCGATCGAGCTGGAGCCCACCAACATCGATGCCTGGCTCAACCGCAGCCGCGCCTTCGAGGCGCTCGGGCGGACGGAGGAGGCACGGCACGACCTGGACATGGCCACTGCATTGGGTGCCAGGCGCCGGAGCGTCCAGGCGGAGACGGACCGGGCGACTGACGACGATGACGCCGGCTTCGCCCGGGAAGGGGCCTTCTACGTGACCACGAGGGCGGTCAACTACCGGGTCGGCCCCAACACCCGCTCAAACCGGCTGGGCAGCCTGAACAGCGGTGAGCGGGTGCAGGTGGTGGGCCAGCGCGACGGGTGGCTGGAGGTGGTGATCCCGGACGGCGGCAGAGGCTATATCTGGCACGAGTTCCTCGAGCTGGAGCGATGACCGCCGGGAAAGGGACCGGTTTTGTGCCACGGCGGGCACTGGTCACCGGTGCCGCGCGCCGGCTGGGGCGGGCCATGGCGCTGGCACTGGCCGAGGACGGCTACGACCTGGCCCTTCATGTCCGTGCGGTCGACGACGATGCCGAGCGTCTGACCAGCGAGATCCGGGCACTGGGCCGCCAGGCGGCGCTCGTGCCGGCCGACCTGCGTGATCTCGCGGCCGTAGCATCGCTGCTCGCCACGGCCAACGACCTTCTGGGGCCGCACGGCGTGCTGGTGAATTGCGCGGCCGTGTTCCCCGACGACCGGCTGGCCGATCTGGAGGCTGGGCAGCTCGAAGAGGTGCTGAGGATCGACTTGGTGGTACCCATGCTGCTGAGCCAAGCCTTCGCCCGCCAGCTGCCTGCGGGAGCAGGTGGGGTGATCGTCAATCTGCTCGACCAGCGGATTCTGCGGCCCAGCGGCCGGCGCCTGTCCTACACGCTGGCCAAGTCCGCCTTGTGGACAGCCACCCGTATCCTGGCCCGCGAACTCGCACCTTCGATCCGCGTGGTCGCGATCGGGCCGGGCGTGGCGATCCGTGACCCGGACATGGACGATGCCACCTTCAACCGTCTGGCGGAACGGGCACCGCTCGGCGGGACGGGCGACGCTGCGGCGATCGTGGGCGCGCTCCGCTACCTCCTCCAGGCGGAGGCAGTGACCGGCCAGCTGCTGCTGCCCGACGGGGGCATGCATCTGGGCTGAGGTCGGCCCATAGGCCGGAGCCGGCGTTTCCCGTTCAGACGGCCCGGCGCATCGCGATCCGCAGCCATGGCAGGCAGAGATCGTCGGCCGGCAGGCAGGCGACGGCGGTCTCGACCGCACCGACCCCGATCCGGCGCGCCTGCTCCATCCGCGCGGGTGTGTCGGCTCCGGTGGCGATGCTGTGGATCTTCAGGCGGTGAGCGAGCGCGGTGACCATCTGGAACAGGGTCAGCCGGTCGGCCGGTCCGTCTGCGTCCAGGGCGCTAGGGCAGAGCCTGATCGACGAGGGGCGCACGGTGGTGAACAGACCGGCGGCCATGGTGCCGGCGCCGAACCGGTCGAGCGCTACCGGCACGCCCGCGCGGGCGAAGGCCGCGGCACCCTGGCCGCCGGTCTGGGCATCCTCGACCAGCAACTGCTCGTCGATCTCGATCTCCAGCCGCTCGGGCGGGACCGACTGCCGACTGACCGCGGCTGCCATGCGGTCCGCCAGGCCGGCCCAGGCCAGACGCCGGCGCGACAGCATGGGCAGGGTGATATGCACCTCGCCGAAGCCATGCCGCCGCCAGTCGGCGAGCTTGCCCGTCGCCGCCAGCAGCAGCCGCTCGGTCAGCTGATCCACGGCACCCGCCTCCTCCACCAGCGTGCGCAGCGCGAGCAGGTCGAGCAGGCCGCGGCGTGGGTGACGCCAGACCGGCCGCATCCCCATCGCCACGCGCCCGCCATGCAGGGCGACCTGTGGGCGCAGCACGAACGACACGGCGTCGGTGGCCATGGCGGCGGCGAGCTCCTCCGCATCGGGGCTGGCCAGCGGTCGGCTGTCGTCGTGCCAGCAGCAGCCGCTGCCATCCGCGCGCTTGGCCCGGTACATCGCGGCATCGGCCAGCCGGATCAGGCGCTGGGCCTCCAGCGCGTGGTCCGGATAGATCGCCACGCCGATGCTGGCGGTCACCTGGGCCGGCTGGCCGTCCAGGTCGATCGGCGGCTTCAGCGACTCCAGCAGCTTGCGCACCACCACCGCGGCATCCTCCGGCCGGGCGATGTTGAGCAGCAGCACGCCGAACTCGTCGCCGCCCAGCCGCGCCACGGTGTCGCTCTCGCGTACCCTGGAGCGCAGCCGCTCGCCCACCCGGCGCAGCAGCTCGTCGCCGCCCGGGTGGCCGAACCGGTCGTTGATCGACTTGAAGTCGTCCACGTCGACCAGCAGCAGGGCGAGCTTGCCGCCGCTGCGCCGCGCCAGGGTCAGGCCGTGATCCAGACGGTCGCGGAACGAGGCGCGGTTGGCCAAGCCGGTGAGGTCGTCGCGCCGGACCGCCTGGTAGAGCTGCCGGTCGCGGCTGGCCCGGGCCAGTGCGGCCCGTACCGCGCGGTCGAGGGTCTGCAGGTCGAGGTCGGTGGCGTCCAGCACGTCGGCCACGCCCAGGTCGACCGCACGCTCGACCAGGTCGTCCGCCACGCCGGCGCTGGCCAGCACGATCGGGACGGTGAGCCCGGCGGCGCGCAGGGCGCTGAAGGTCGCCATGCCGCTGCCCAGCGCCGGCTCGGCCGTTACGATCACCAGGTCGAAGCTCGTCCCGTCCAGCCTGAAGTCGAGCGGTGGCTCGGCGAGCCAGTGGAAGACATAACGCTCATTGCCGGCATGCTCGAGCAGCAGGCAGATCGTCTCAGTGGCGTCGGCATCCTCGCCCAGCAGCAGGACCCGGATGGGTGCCCGCCGCTCGACATGCCGGGCGGAGGTCCACCGTGCGGCGAGGCTGGCCACGTTGGTGGCATGGCCGAGCAGCTGCGGCCCGCGCCACGCCCCGGCCATCTCGAAGAGGCCGGATGGCGACCTGTCACGCGGACCATTGTCCTGCACCATGCCGCATCCTGACGTGCCGAGCCTTGGTCACGTTTCGGTAGACCAGTCCGGACGGAGGCACAAGTGTAAGTTGATTTAGCTTGGATAAACTTAGCCGGAACGTGACTTAATAACTGCTGCCGCCCAGCGTCGCCATCCCGCGGTCGAACAGGGTCGGGGCGGGGTCGACCGGACGCAGCGTACCCTGATTCACTTCCATGACCGCCAGCCCGCGCTCCGTTCGGCCGTCGGGCAGGAGCCTGAAGATGCCGGCACGGCCGAGAAAGCCCTGGCTGTCAGTGTAGTGGGTGGGCTCGAGCGGCCCCAGCCGCGACAGGCCGGCTACCATCGCAGTGGTGTCATAGGCCAGCAGCGCCAACGGGCTGGGCGACCGGCCGTACACCTGGCTGAAGCGGTTGGCGAACTGCTCGGAGGCTTCCGGGGCCGGGCCGGCGAGCCAAGCTCCCTGCAACTGCGGGTCGCGCAGTGCCGATGGGTCGTCGGCCAGGCGCATGGTCGCCAAGTGCCGGATCTGCATGGGATCGACGTCGTGATAGGCCAGCAGCGAGGCCACCGCACGCAGCCGGGCACCCCCGTCGGCCAGGAGCACGGCACCTCCAGGCGGTGGCGGCGTGGCTGGGCGCTGGCCGTCCGACGGCACCACGCCCAGCGCCCGGGCGACCCGGCCCACGGCATCGCTGGGCGTGCTGTCGGCGGGCGGATAGGTGGCGATTCCGGCCGGTTCCAGCCCGGAGGTGGTGGCTGCCTGGCGAAAGGCCTGCACCGCCTTCTCGCCATAGGCATCTGCCGGAGCCAGGGCCCCTGCGCGGCTGACGCCGTTCTGTGCGGCGAAGCGCACCACCCGCTCCACCTGCTCCTCGGGCTGCAGCCCCAGCACCCAGACACCAGGCCTGGCCACGCTCGAATCGTTGGAAAGCGAGAGGACCTCGACATTCGCCTGGGCGGCGATCGGCGTAATGGCCGTAGTCGAGCGGGCGAACAGCGGCCCGATGATCACGTCGGCGCCGCTGGCCACCGCGGCGCGTGCGGCCACCATGGCACCCTCGGGTTCGCTGCCGGTATCGAACGGCAGCAACTCCAGCTGGTTCTCCCCAGCGTCGAACAGGGCCATCTGTGCCGCGTCCATCAGGTCCTGGCCGATCGCCTCGGACGGGCCGGACAGGGGCAGGAGCAGGGCGGCCTTGGGCGGTCCCTTCGGCCCTTCGGACAGCGGTGTCACCGCTTCCGGCGCCGGCGGCGTCTGGCGCCAGGGAACCGGGCGTTGCGGGGCGCAGGCCGCCACGAGCATGATGCCGGCCAGCGCGACGGTGGCGGCGAGCGGTGTCGTCTTGGCAGGGCGCATCCGGCGATCACCTCAAAGGGTCGAGGAAAGGGCAGACGTGGCGAACGAACCGTTAGGCGGGTTCGACGAGCGGGAAGCTAGCGGAACCAGCGCGAAAGGAGAACTCGCGCCTGGTCTCTATGTGGTGGCGACCCCGATCGGCAATCTGGGGGACGTCACCGCGCGGGCACGCGACGTATTGGCGGGTGCCGATCGTATCCTGTGCGAGGATGCGCGGATCTCGCGCCGCCTGCTCGCCCATCTGGGTGTGAACCGTCCGCTGCAGCCCTATCACGAGCACAATGCCGAGACGGTCAGGCCAAGAGTCCTGGCCGAACTCGCCGCGGGTGCGAGGCTGGCGCTGATCTCGGACGCAGGCACGCCGCTGGTCTCCGACCCGGGCTTCAAGCTGGTGGGGGCGGCGATCGCCCAGGGCAGCAGCGTCTGGCCAATCCCGGGCGCTTCTGCACTGCTGGCGGCCCTGGTGGTGGCCGGCCTGCCGACCGACCGGTTCTTCTTTCAGGGCTTTTTGCCGGCCAAGGCGGCGGCCAGGCGGTCCGCCCTGGCCGAGCTCGCCGCGGTGCCGGCGACCCTCGTGGTCTACGAGGCGCCGCACCGGCTGGCCGAGGCGCTGGCCGACGCCGCGGAGGTCCTGGGGGCACGGCCGGCCGCGGTGTGCCGGGAGCTGACCAAGCGGTTCGAGGAAACCGTGCGCGGCACGCTGCCCGAGCTGGCGGAGCACTTCGCCGGCCAGGGAGCACCCCGGGGCGAGATCGTGCTGGTGATCGGCCCTCCCGCTGCCCAGCCGGTGGAGGTGGACGACGCCACGCTCGCCGCCGCCTTCGCGGAAGCGGCCGCGAGCATGGCTCCCCGTCAGGCGGCGAGGTTCGTGGCAGCACGCTTCAACTTGGACGCGAACGCCGTTTATCGCCGGGTGGCGCGCAAGGACGGTGCGTGAGCGCGGACGAGGCCGGCCGGCGGGCGGAGCGACTGGCGGCATTCTGGCTGCGCCTCTGCGGCTGGCGGATCCTGGCCAGGAGGTTCAGCACCCCGGTTGGCGAAATCGACCTCGTGGTGCGCCGTGGCAGGGTGCTGGCCTTCGTCGAGGTCAAGGCCAGGCGCAGCCGTGCCGAAGGACTGGACGCACTGCGCCCGAAGCAGCGGCGGCGCTGGCGGCGTGCTGCCGAGTACTGGCTCTCCGGCCACCGGGTCGATCCTGCCACCGTCCTGCGCTTCGACCTCGTGGTGATCGCGCCCTGGCGCCTGCCGCTGCACCTGGCTAATGTCGAGGACGGCGCTCCCTACTGACGTTTGCCCAGCAGCCCTTTCAGCAGATTGCCGGCTTCTTCGGGGATGAGCGGCTTGCCGTCCTTGCCGCCCAGCTTGTTCACCTGGTCGAGCACCCGGTTCACCGTCTTCGGATCCTTGGCCAGCGCCTCCAGGGCGGCGTCGGCATCGACGCTCACGCTCGGGCCGCTGAACGGGCCGGACACCAGGATCGGCACCTCGGGGATCTGCCCCAGCACGCCACCGCGTCCGGGCACGGGCTTGGGGATCAGACGCATCTCCTCGATTCGCTGCGCGCCCAGGTTCAGGCGGGCGGTGCCGCTGATGTTGGCGAGCGGGGTCTCGGCCGCCAGATCGTCGGTGCGCGCGATCCCGTTCGCGATCGTGAAACTGGCGCCGGCACGGCCGAATGGCGTGCTGCCGCCCGAAAGCCCCCCCTGGGCCAGCCGGGCCGCGACCTGCACCGGGTCGCCGGACAGGCGCGCCAGGTCGAAGCCGTGGACCACGCCGTTCAGGAGGGTGACGTCGGCCTTGCCATCCAGCCCGCCCATCAGGCTGCGGGCTGTGCGCGCGTCGCCGGCCAGATCCGCATTCAGCGCCATCCGCCCGTCCAGCCGTTCCTGCTGGGCCAGGTCACGCAGCAGCGGGGCCACCTGCAGGCCGGCCGCGGCAAGCTTGATCGCCACCCTCGGCACGCCTTGGGCATCCGCCGCCGTGTTCACCCGACCGGTGATCTTGCCGCTATAGGCCTGCGCTTCCACCAGGTTGAGCAGCACGAAGTTCGGGCCCGAGGTCACCCGCACCCGGGTGGGACCGAGCGTCGCCTGCGGCGCCTTGATGCCCTTGGCCGCGACCGCCACGTCCAGGTCGAGCGGCAGCGAGGTCGGCAGGTTCAGGGGCTGGTCGAGCGGATCGGGGGCAGGCCCGTCACCGGAGGCCGGCGCGGCCGGTGCCGGCGGCTCACCGGTGCTGGCCGGTGCCGGCGGCGGCATCAGCCGGGCGACGTCGATCACGTCCGTGGCGAACTCGCCGCCGAGCTTGGGCCGGGCGGCGGCCCCGTCGAACCGCAG
>NZ_DATMFZ010000341.1:0-7125 GCF_035556675.1 Geminicoccus sp.
TCGCCTCCACCATGTAGTGATGATTCTGCGGGATCTGGCCGATGCTGGCATCGGCGGCCGAGACGATCGCCGTGACCTCGGCGAGCGTGACGGCGGACAGGCCGGGGCCGCCGAATGCCTTGGGTACCAGGATGCCCCACAGGCCGGACTGCGAGTACGCCTCGATCTCGGCCACCGGCAGGATCCGCTCGCGGTCACGCTTGGCCGAGCCTTCGGCAATGCGCATCGCGACCTCGCGGGCCGCGGCCAGCGCCTCGACGTCGCTGCCGATCCGGCGGGCAGGGGAGCGGCGCACCGGCAGCTCGGGCAGGGCAGGGTTGGTCATGGGCGCCTCACAGCCAGGGATGGCGCGGCGGCTTGATGCCATTCAGCGCGTGGTTGCCGATGTGGAAGTATTTCCAGCGCACCGGATCGTGCAGGGTGTGGACCCGGGCGTTGCGCCAGTGACGGTCCAGGCCGTGGCGGGCGAGGGTGGACCTGGTGCCGGCCAGCTCGAACAGCTTGTTGGTCGCGAGCACCGCGATCTCCGTGGTCAGCGCCTTGGCCCCCGCCACGGCCAGGGACGCCGCGGTGACGCTGTCCTCGTCGGGTGCCGCCGCCGCGTGGTCGACCGCACGCGCCGCGCGCCTCAGCAGCGCCTCGGCGGCGTGCAGGCGGAGCTGGAGGTCGCCCATCGCCTGGATGGTGAACGGGTCGTCGGCCGCCTGCTCCTTGCCGCTGTCGGTCCAGGGACGGCTGTGGTTGCGCACGAACCAGATCGTGTCGGCGATCGTGCCGCGGGCGATGCCGGCATCGATCGCCGCCTGGATGATCTGCGAGATGGGGCCGGCGGCGGTCGGCCGCTCGAAGGCGAGATGGGCAGGTACGACGTCGCTCCTGGGAACGAACACGTTCTCCAGGATTACGGTGCCCGAAGCGGTGGTGCGCTGGCCGAACGACGACCAGTCGTCGATCACGGTGAGGCCAGGCGCATTGCGGTCGAGGAAGGCCAGATGCCCGCGCTTCTCGGCATCGACCGCCAACACCGGCACGATGTGCGCGAGCAGCGCGCCGGTGGCATAGAACTTCCTGCCGTTCACCCGGTAGCCGTCGCCGTCCTCGGTCAGCGTGGTCTGGAATTCGGTGACCGTGCGGCTGCCCGCTTCGGAAAAGGCGTTGCCGAACCGGATGCCCTGCAGCACCTGGGCGAAGAACCGCTCCTGCTGCGCTTGGCTGCCGTCGCTGCGGATCGCGTCGATCAGGCAGAAATGGTTCTGCGGGATCTGGGCGAGCGACGGGTCGACCTCGGCGATGGTCCGCACCACCTCGACCACCGTCCGGTAGCCGAGACCGGGGCCGCCCCATTCCTTCGGCACGGTGATGGCCCAGAGCCCGGACTGGGAAAACCGGTCGAGTTCCGCGATCGGCAGGCGCTGGTCGCGGTCGCGCTCGATGGCTTGCTCGGCGAACTGCGCGGCGAGCTCACGGGCGATCCGGATCGCCTCGATGTCGCTGGTGATCCGGTGCGCTGCCGCCTGGGGACGTGGCCTCGGCAGGCCCGTCGAGACCTGGGCGCGGGCTGCCGGGTGGAGGACGACATGGGCATGGCTCATGGCAAGGTCGCTCCGGCTGGGTGCGTGGTACGATCACAGGGAACCGAGCGGCAGGATCAGCGGATTGTCGGCGCCTTGCGCCGGCAGCTGGCCGCGGTCTTGCTCGTCGGCGAGCGGGATGCCCAGCCGGGCGAGCCACTGGCGGGCGCCGGACGGCAGCATCGAGGTGCGCAGCGGCAGGCCGGCATCGTCCAGCACCTCGACGCCGACCACCCGGTCGAGCCCCAGCCGCTGGAGCAGCCGCGCGGCGGCCAGGCTGCTGAACCGCTCGGGCAGGGCAGCCCTCAGCGTGTCCTCCAGCACCCGCAGGCGATGGCGCGAGAGCAGGAGGACGCGGGGGCGGATCTGGCGACGGTCGGCCAGTGCCAGGTTCAGACTGGCCGGCAAGGTCATGCCGACGCCCAGGTCCAGCCAGTAGCGGAGCACGGCGTCCGGCGCCGCACTCCAGTCGGTGCTCTCCTCGAGCCAGACCGTGTGGCCGCCCCTGCCCGGCAGAAGGACGCCGCGCGCGTGCGCCTCCCGGCCGCCCCAGCCGGCGCGGACCAGCCGGTAGGGCACGATCCGGCGATGCGACAGCTCCTCGTCCCGGGTCGTGAACAGAACGGGCGAGGTCGGCGCCGCGAGCCAGGTGCCGGCACTCCCTGCGCCCAGGATCACATGCCGGACGTTGCGCCCGCCGGCCAGAAGGTGGATGCGGTCGGGAGGTTCGTTCAGGGGAACGGCAACCACCCTGGCGCCGAGCAGCCGGGCGGACAGGGCCAGCAGCAGGAGGCGCGGCTCCAATTCGCCCTGGGCGGCCACCGTATGGCCCGGGCCGATCCGATAGGCGCGCAACCCCTGGCTCAGGCGGTCGGCCTCGGTGCGCAGGTCCCGCCACGACCATTGCCGCCAGCGGCCCTGGTGGTGATGACGCAGCGCCGGCCGGTGGGGCTGCCGGTCGGCCAGCTCATGCAGCTGACCGAGCCAGCCATCGGCCGGCGGGGCGGGCTCGGGTCGGCGCGCGATGATCGTCATGCCTTGGCTCCGGGTGCCGCCACAGGCTGCTGGTGATCCGCTCAGCAATGGATCGGCAGGAAGGCGAGGGGCGTCAGGGGATGGGCGGCATCGGCCGGCGACACGCGCTCGGGCAGCCTGCAGCGGCGGACCACCTCCTCGGCAATCCCATCGATCTCCCGCGCCAGCAGCGCAGCGGGCAGCCGGGCGCCGTGGAAGTCGTGCCGGAGGGCATGCAGCCGCTCCGGCAGCACCCAGGCACCGCGGGCGCTGAGCATGCCGACGGCGTCGGACCCGGCGGGCGAGGCATCGGCCGCATCGTCCACCACGGCCAGCAGGACCGGAAGTGCTGGCAGCGTGTCCGACGCCAGCAGGGCCAGCGCCTTTTCCAGCCGTAGTGCCTGCTCCGGGCGGCGGGTCGACAGGCCCAGGACCAGCAGATCCGGGCGCGGCAGGTCGGCTGTCCGCTCGGCAGCGAGGTCGAGCACGCGGCCGACGCTGTAGGTGCGGTCGATCAGGGCATCGACGAGGCTGGTGACCAGGGTGGTGGCAGGCGAGGGGTGCTCCGTGGCGGTCGAGATTCCGAGGATCGACCAGGCGGGCGCGGCGACATGCATCGGTTCGAAGGTCCCAGGCTTCCTTTCCAGATCGCCAGCGCAGCACGATAAGTTAATATTGTCTATCAAATTTATCTACTATCCCGACCAAGGGCGCGTGGTCGGACGCACGGGCGGTGCCACCCATAAATCGACATAACAGATAAACTAAATAGACTTTTGGCATCCCGCTCGGCCTAGCTTGGGCCTGACGCCGGCTGGGACCGGCATCCCGCTCAACGATGGCGCATAGGGCAGGCATGACCGCACAGCCTCTGGAGATGTTCTGGTTCATCCCGACGCCAGGCGATGGGCGCTATCTCGGCACGCGCCAGGGGCATCGGCCGGCCGATCACCGCTACCTGCGGGAGATCGCCACGGCGGTGGACCGGCTGGGCTTTGGCGGCGTGCTCCTGCCGACCGGGCAGGGTTGCGAGGATGCCTGGATCACCGCCGCGGCGCTGGCCCCCTTGACCGAGCGGCTGCGCTTCCTGGTGGCGCTGCGGCCGGGCGTGGCCTCACCCGGCTTCTTCGCACGCCAAGCCGCGACCCTCGACCGGCTGAGCGGCGGCCGCCTGCTCCTGAACGTGGTGGTGGGCGGCAATCCGTCGGAACTCGCCGGCGACGGGATCTATCTCGACCACGACGCGCGCTACGCCCAGGCGGACGAGTTCCTGGAGATCTGGCAGCGGGTCCTGGCCGGCGGGAAGGTCGACTTCGAGGGCCGGCATCTGCGCGCCACCGGGGCGGTGCTCGACTTTCCCCCGGTGCAGCGGCCCCATCCGCCGCTCTGGTTCGGCGGCTCCTCCGAGGCGGCGATCGACTTGGCCGCGCGGCGGATCGACACCTACCTGAGCTGGGGCGAGCCGCCGGCACAATTGGCCGGCAAGATCGCCGCGGTCCGGACCAGGGCCAGGCTGGCAGGGCGCGAGGTCCGGTTCGGCCTGCGCATCCATCTGATCGTGCGCGAGACCGAGGCGGAAGCCTGGGCCGCGGCCGACCGCCTGATCGCGCATCTGTCCGACGACGCGATCGAGCTGGCCCAGCGCCGCTTTCGCGAGCAGTCCGATTCGGTGGGCCAGCAGCGGATGACCGCCCTGCATGGCGGCCGGCGCGACCGGCTGGTGGTGGCGCCCAATCTCTGGGCCGGGCTGGGCCTGGTGCGTCAGGGTGCCGGCACGGCGCTGGTCGGCAGCCCGGAGATCGTTGCGGCGCGCCTGCGCGAGTACCAGGCGCTCGGCATCGAGACGATCATCGCATCCGGCTACCCGCACCTGGAGGAAGCCTACCAGGTGGCCGAGCTGCTGTTCCCCGAGCTGGGCATCGGCGCCGGTTCCCACGGCCAGTCCCACCGCACCCATCCCGGCGAGTTCGGCGTCGATCGCGACGTACCGCTGCGCGCCGCCACCTCCTGACGCTTTGGAGCAGCATCCCATGATCAAGCGATTGGATCCCCGCCAGTTTCCCGACTTCACCAGCAAGCGCACGATCGACCGGCACATGGACCGGCTGGACAGCCAGGACGTGTCGCGCCGCGACTTCCTGAGCATCGCGTCGGCCGGTGCGGTGGCCGGCGCCACGGCGGCGACCCTCGGCCTGCCCTCGGTGGCGGTGGCCGATCCGTCCGGCAAGCTCGCCTATCTCGCCTGGACCACGCGGGTCGAATACATGGTGCAGGCGGGTGCGGTGTTCGAGGCCGCGACCAAGGCGCTGGGCCTGTCCTACACCCTGCTGGACGGCCAGTTCGACAGCCAGCGCCAGCTCAACCAGACCGAGACGGAAGCCACCAACGGCACCAAGGCCATCGTGCTGCACGCCTCGGACGGCAGCGCGCTCAAGCGCATCAGCCAGATCGCGAAGGACAACCAGATCTACTTCGCCAATGTCTGGGCGACGCTGCCCTGGTTCACCCCGTTCGACGCCAGCGACTACTACACGCTCTACGCGGTGCCGGAGGAGTTCTCCGCCCATCGCGGCGTCACCGTGGAACTGCTGAAGGCGGTCACCGAGCGCTTTGGCGGCGGCAGCATCATCGGCGTGACCGGCGTGCCCGGCTTCTCGACCGACACGGTGCGTTCGCGTGGCCGCGACGACGCCTTCAAGGACTTCCCCAAGACCAAGCTGGTCGGCGAGCTGCCCGGCAACTTCAACCGCGAGGACTCGCTCAAAGCCACGGAAGACCTGCTCAGCCGGCACAGCGACATCGTGGGGGTCGTCGCGCAGAACGACGACGTCGCCCAGGGCGTGATCGCGGCCCTGCGCGCTGCCGGACTGCGGCCGGGCGAGGACGTGCTGGTGGTGGGTGCCGACGGTACCACCGAGGGAGCCAATGCCATCAAGGCCGGCCAGCAGCTCGCCACCAGCGCCAACAGCCCGGGCTACTTCGCCGCCCTGTTCGCCGGCCGGCTCTACGACGTCACCCATGGCTGGCGCCCGCGCGCCGCGGAGCGGCTGCTCTACTGGCGCTCGGTGACCACCACCGCCGACAATGTCGACATCTATCTGAACCGCTACGTGAACAATGACGGCGTCGAGCCCTTCGACTACCGCAAGTTCTCGCACGTGCTGCACCCCGACGACTGGGACCCGCAGAACGAGGTCTTCCCGCTCGACATCGACCAGGAATGGGCAGGCATCCCTAAGCCCGAGGGCTGGCAGTATCCGCCGGCCTATCTCGAGGCGAAGAACAACGGCGAGTGGGAGGCGGTCACCCAGGAATACCGCGACCACTACCAGATCCCGTTCTTCGGCCCGTCGCCCAACGTCTGATCCCTTCCTCCGCTGGACCACGCCTCATGACCTTCGATCCGAGGACGCTGCCCGACTTCACCAAGAAGTCGGTCGTCGACCGGCACATGGAGCGGCTGGACACGCATGGCGTGTCGCGCCGGGACTTCTTGTCGTTCGCCTCCGCGGCGGCGGTGGCCGCCGCCAGCGCCAAGGCGTTCGGCCTGGGCCAAGTCGCCCTGGCAGACGGGGGCGGCAAGCTCGCCTATCTGTCCGGCTATCTGCGCAACGAGTGGAACGTCCAGTTCAGCGACGCGATCCAGGAGGCCGGCCGGCAGTTCGGCTACAGCTATACGGCACTGGACAGCCAGATCGACGGGCAGCGCCAGTACAACCAGTTCGAGGAACAGGTCGTCGCCGGCGCCAACGGCATGATCTTCAACCTGTCGGACGGCGCCGCGATCCGGCGGATCGCGGACGTCGCCAGCCGGGAAAAGATCTTCGTCGCCAACATCTGGGACAGCCTGCCCTGGTTCACGCCGTTCGAGACAGGCGACTACTGGACGCTCTACGCCCAGCCCGAGGAGTTCTCGGCGCAGAAGGCGCTGACCGAGGTCCTCTTGAAGAAGGTCACCGACGAGTTCGGCGGCGGCAAGATCGCGGCGGTCACCGGCAACCCTGGCAACACGCTGGACACGCTGCGCTCGCGCGGCACGGCCGCCGCGTTTGCGGCCTATCCGCAGACCGAGCTGGTCGACTCCCTGCCGGGCCTGTGGAACCGCGAGGATTCGCTGCGCGCGGCCGAGGACCTGCTCACCCGCCATGGCGACATCGTGGGCTTCGTCGGTCACAACGACGACGTCGCCCAGGGCATCCTCGCCGCCCTGCGCACCAATGGCCTGAAGGCTGGGCAGGACGTGTTCGTGGCGGCGACCGACGCCACGCTGGAAGGGGCCACGGCGGTCCGGAACGGCCTGCAGATCTCCACCAGCGCCAACAGCCCGCCCTGGGCCGGCGGCTTCTTCGTGGCCCGGCTCTACGACGTGCAGAACGGCTGGGAGCCCCGGCCGATCGAGCGGCTGCTCAGCTGGCGCTCGGTCCTGCTCACCCAGGACAATATCGACAGCTATTTCGGCCGCTATGTCGACAATAACGGCGTGGCACCGTTCGACTACCAGCGGATGTCCAAGGTCCTGCACCCGGATGACTGGGACCCG
>NZ_DATMFZ010000342.1:0-11209 GCF_035556675.1 Geminicoccus sp.
GACCTCGATCGCCGCGTCGGAGGAACCTCCGAAATAGATCGGGATGTGCGGCTGCTGGACCGGCTTTATGTCGGAGAAGGCGCCCTTGAAGCGGTAGTAGCGGCCCTCGTGGTCGACCGGGCCGTCCGCGGTCCAGATCCGCTTCAGGATGTCGACATATTCGTCGGTGCGCGCGTAGCGCTCGGCATGGGAGAGATAGTCGCCGTCCTTCTGCTGGTCGGCATCGTCGCCGCCCGAGATCACGTGGATCGCGGCGCGGCCGCCGCTCAGCTGGTCGAGCGTGGCGAACTGGCGGGCGGCGAGCGTGGGCGCGGTGAAGCCCGGCCGGTGCGCGATCATCAGGCCGATGCGCTCGGTGACGAAGGCCGCATAGGCGGCGACCTGCAGCGTGTCCGCGGCGTTGGTGAAGTAGCCGATCAGGATCCGGTCGAAGCCGCCGGCCTCGTGCGCCTGGGCGAACCGGCGGATGTAGTCCTTGTCCAGGGCAGGGCCGGTCGGCGGGTGGATCTCGGAGACCCGCCGCGCATTGATCATGCCGATGAAGTCGACGCTCATGAACCGCTCCTGTTCCGGCTCGCCTGGTCCAGCCGGGCCCGGCCGGCGGCGAGCAGCACCGAATCGTCCTGGGGCGTGTGGATGCGCGCGCAGAGCACGTCGCGCAGATGGCGCTCCAGCGGGTTCTTGCGGTCGAGCGCGGCATTGCCGATCAGGGCCACCGCCGTCTCGACCGCCTGGATCGCGTTGCCCGTGACGCTGCGCTTGATCAGGCCGAGCTCGGTGGTGCCGGGCGTCCTGCCGGCATCGACCTCGGCCGCGGCGCTGTGCAGGAGCCGGCGGCTCGTCGCCAGCAGCCCCTCGATGGTGCCCACCTCCATCTGGATCCGCGGCAGGCTGGCCAACGGCGCGCCGAGCGAGCTGGGCTGCCGCTCGTGCAGATAACCGGTCAGCCAGCCTAGGGCACCTTCGGCGATGCCGTGATAGAGGGCGGCCACGGGCAGGGTGATCCAGGCGAACGACTCGGGCTCGTAAGGACACTGGTCCGGCGGCCGGAGGTCGAGCGCGTGATCCGCCGGGATCTCGACCTCGGCCAGCGCCACGTCATGGCTGCCGGTAGCGCGCATGCCGAGATGATCCCAGCTCGGCAGGATGGTGAGCCCTTCGCTTGGCACCGGCACCAGGAACTGGCCGACCCTGGGCGTGGCTTCGTCGGTGCGCGCCCAGACCAGCGCCATGGCCAAGCCCTCGATCCCGGTGCAGAAGCGCTTGTGCCCGCTGATCCGCCAGCCGGACGAGGTGCGGGTGGCGACGGTGGCGGGCAGGCCGCCGCGTGCGGGGCTGCCGAGCTCGGGCTCGACCCGCAGCGCGTTGAGATAGGCTCCCGCGACGCCCTGGCGGCCGACCTGGTCGGCCGGGTGCGGGGCCAGCCGCCCGTTGCGCGCGATCAGCGCCTGCTGGATGAGCGTCATCGCCAGGATCAGGCTGCTGGCGGGCTCGGCCGCGGCCAGCCGCGCCAGCAGCCGGGTCACCGGCTCGATGCCCCAGCCGCCGCCGCCAAGGGCCTCGGGCACGGTCAGGCCGGTCAGGCCGAGTTCGGCGAACGCCCGAAGCGGGCCGTGCGGAAAGGCGGCGGACCGGTCCAGCTCCGCGGCCTGCGCCGCCAGTCGGGCAGCCAGTTCTGCCAGCTTCGCATCGTCGCTGGCCTGGTCCAATTGCGGAAAATGCATCGGCAACCGCTTCAGATCGAGTAGTCGAGGGAGAAGTCGTGATCGGCCTGATCCCGCATTTCGGCAAGGGTGGTCTGGTCGAGCACCGCGGCAATCGCGTCCCGCACTTCCAGCATCAGCAGGCGCACCTCGCACTCTTCGACCACGGCACAGTCGCGGCAGGGCTCGGCGGTCTTGCGCCGGGCGCAGGGAAGGGGAGCGATCGGTCCGTCCAGCGTGCGCACCACGTAGCCCATGCGGATCTCGGTGGCGGGCCTGGCCAGCATGAAGCCGCCCCCCGGGCCCTTCTTGCTGCGGATCAGGCCGGCATTCCTGAGTTCCAGCAGGATGGCGTCCAGGAAGGCCTTGGGTGCCCCGGTGACTTCCGAGATCTCGGAAGCCTGGGTGAGCTTCTCCGAGTCGCTGCCGGCGAGATGGACCAGGGCCTTGAGGCCATACTTGGCTTTCTTGGTGAGCACCCTCGGTCCGCCTCCCCGTGATGGCGTATCGGTGCGACGGCGGGAGCCGGCTGGCGCCGGAATCCCTGCGGCATCGAGCCTGGCTGCCGCCACCCGGTCATTATCGAGATAGCTTACTGAAATAGTCAACTATAAGCCGCGCAACGTCGTCCCGCAGCCACCGTTCACACGGCAGCCAGGATCTCGGCCTGGAGGGCCGCGGCGGCCGGATCGGCCAGCTCGCGGCGCGGGCGCGGGAAGGGCACCGGCACGTCCAGCGCGATCTCGCCGGCCTTCAGCACCACCACCCGGTCGGCCAGGGCCACCGCCTCGGCGACGTCGTGGGTGATCAGCACGGTGGTGAAGCCGTGATCCTGCCAGATGCGCTCGGTGAGCTGGTGCATCTCGATCCGGGTCAGGGCATCGAGCGCACCGAACGGCTCGTCCAGCAGGAGCACGCCCGGCCGGCTGACCAGGGACCTGGCCAGCGCCACGCGCTGCTGCTGGCCGCCCGAGAGCACCGCCGGCCAGTCCTGGGCGCGCCCGGCCAGACCGACATCGGCCAGTGCGGCGCGCGCGGCTTCCTGCCAGCCTGCGCCGCGCGCGATCCCGACATTGCCCAGCACACGCTGCCAGGGCACCAGCCTGGCGTCCTGGAACAGGAGGCGTACGCGCGGGTGGATGCCGGTGACCGGCGTTCCACCCACGCTCACTTCGCCATGGCTGGGCGTGTCGAGGCCCGAGATCAGGCGCATCAGGGTCGACTTGCCGCCGCCCGAGCGCCCCACCACCGCCAGGAACTGGCCGGCCGGCACGGCCAGCTCGAAGCGGCGCAGGACCGAAAGCCGGCCGAACGACTTGCTCACCTGCCGGAGCTCGATCGAGAGGCCGGCAGGTGCCGGCGCAAGGGCCGGAGGGCTCGTGCGAAGCTGGGCGGCGCTCATGGCTGCAATGCCTCCCTGCCGGTCTGGTAGGCCGGATGCCAGGCGAGTGCCTTGCGCTCGATCACGCGGGTCAGGCTGTCGGCCAGCTTGCCCAGCAGCGCATAGACCAGCACACCCAGCACCACGACGTCGGTCTGCAGGAATTCCCGGGCGTTCATGGTCATGTAGCCGATTCCGGAACTGGCGGAGATCGTCTCGGCCACGATCAGCGTCAGCCACATGATGCCCAGCGCATAGCGCAGGCCCACCAGGATCGAGGGCAGGGCACCGGGCAGCACGATGCGGAAGAACAGCGCGGCCGGGCCCAGGCCATAGACCCGCGCCATCTCGATCAGGCGGCGGTCGACCGTACGGATCCCGTGGAAGGTGTTGAGATAGATCGGGAAGGCGCAGCCGATCGCGACCAGGAAGATCTTGGCGGACTCGTCGATGCCGAACCACAGGATCACCAGCGGGATGATCGCCAGGTGCGGGACGTTGCGCAGCATCTGCATCGAGGAATCGAACAGGGTTTCGGCGGAGCGCCATACACCGGTGGCGATGCCCAGCAGCAGGCCGATGCCGCCGCCGATCAGGAGGCCCAGCAAGGCCCGCTGCGTGCTCACCAGCGTGTTGCTGATCAGGCTGCCATCCAGCAGCGTGCGCCAGAAGGCGGCGAGCACGGCATCCGGTGCCGGCAGGATCCGGTTGGAGATCAGGCCCAGCGAAGATGCGCCCTGCCAGACCACCAGGGCGGTGATCGGCAGGGCCCAGGGAGCCAGATGGCCGGCGAGCCGCAGGAAGCCGGCTCCGGCTTCCCCATTCGCCAGGTCCGGCAGGCCGGATCGTACCGCCCCCGGCATTACGGCCCGCTGGCCCGTCCGCTCAGCGGCCCCGCCCATCAGTCCGCCGTCCAGACGGCGGAGGCGATGTCGATCTGGTGCGGGATCAGGCCCAGCTCGAAGAACGTGTCCGCCACCTCCTGCTGCTGTCCGACCACGTCGTCCGAGAGCGGCTTCACGTCGTAGGTCTGGCGGGACAGCGCCTTCTCCAGGATCGGCACCGGGATCCCGATGAGCGGCGAAAACTGCTCGGCGGCAGCCGTGGTGTTGGCCTTGGTCCATGCCCCGATCTCGGACACGCCGGTCAGCACCGCCTCCACCACCTCCGGTGCCTGCTGCACGAAGTCCCGGGTCGTGAAGTAGAACTGGTAGTTCGAGACGATCCCGGTGCCGTCGGTGAGCTGGCGCGCCTCGATGGTCTGCTCGGCCGCCGCCTGGAAGGGGTCCCAGATCGCCCAGGCATCGACCGAGCCCTGCTCGAACGCGGCGCGGCCATCGGCGGGCGTGAGGAACGAGGTCTTGACCTCGTCATAGCCGACCCCAGCCTGCTCCAGCGCCCTGACCAGGAGGAAGTGGACGTTCGAGCCCTTGTTCAGCGCGATGTTCTTGCCCTTCAGGTCGGCCACGGACTTCAGCGGGCTGTCCTTGGGCACCAGGATCGCCTCGCCCTTGGGCGCTGCCGGCTCGTAGCCGACATAGACCAGCGGTGCGCCGGCGGCCTGGGCGAAGATCGGTGGCGCCTCGCCGGTATTGCCGAAGTCCACCGCGCCCGCGTTCAGCGCCTCCAGGAGCTGCGGCCCAGCCGGGAACTCGGCCCAGGTGACCGAATAGCCGAGCGGCGCCAGCTTCTCCTCGAGCAGGCCCTTGTTCTTGAGCAGGATCAGCGTGCCGTATTTCTGGTAGCCGATCCGGATGACCTTCTCTGCGGCTGCGGCCGGCCCCGCCCCAGCCATCATGAGCAGGCCGGCCGCTGCTATCAGGCGACCCAGAGCACGCCTGCCGGGCATCCAAGCCATCGTCGACTCCCTTCAGCCATGACTGTCGAGGCGAACTTAGGAAGCCGAACTGAATTTTGTCTATAAATTATATCAACAATATCCTTCAAGCAGCCCAGGAAGGCCGATGAAGTCTGCCTGTGGCCGCCTGGGCTATCCGCTCGGACAGGCGCCTCCGGCACCAAGCACGCGTTGCAGACCCAGCACCCTGCGGCCTTGGCCGCGCAGGCTTCAGACCGGTGTCTCAGAAGCCGCGGGCGGTAAGGCATGGCCTTCCGGATGGGCCAAGACCTGTTGGCCCGGCTTGGGCTGCGTGCGCTCCGGACACGCCGGACCCAGCCGGCCTGGCACGTCGCCGAGCGGGAGCTGGAGAGGCTGGGGTTCCAGCCTCCCGAGGCTGCCTGCTGGCCGCCCGGACAGTACCCAATCCGGTAGCGGCCATGATGCGGCGGCAGGGCTGCTGCTACTCGGACCGCCGACGCCGAATGACGGTGCCGCCTGGGCCTGCGGTCTCGCCTGCGGGCGGCCAGGTGAACAGCGACCAGCAGTAGCGGCAGCCCGTCTCAATCCCGGGCGAGCGCATTGCATTCCACTTCGAACGCCGCATTCATCGGGATCTTCGGCACGATGATCGTGGACCGAGTGGGCGGCGCTTCAGGGAACACCTCCCTGAACACCTCGTTCATCGCGGCGAAGTCGTCGATGTTCGAAAGCAGGACCACACATTTGACCGTACGGTCGAGCGAGGTCCCGGCCCCTTCCAGGATGTTCTTCACGTGCATGAAGGCCTGGCGAGCCTCCGCCTGGATGCCGCCGGGGACCAGTTCCGATTTGCCCTGGACCGTGCCGAGCACGCCGCCGACGTAGATCATGTCACCGGCGCGCACCGCGCCCGAATAGGGAAGGCCCTCGACGACCGGCGAGGGATAGGCGATCCGCTCGGTTGCACTGGCGGCCGGCACCGCGCCGAGCCCCAGCGCAGCTGCGACCGCCAGAATGCGGCCGTTCATGGTGAGCTTGCTCATTTCCCTCTCCCTTTCCGGGGCCGATGGAATCATCCGATCGGACCGGGCTGCAAAAACTGCTGATCTTTCAGTGGCTACGTTCGTGACGCCGCTGCCAGAACGGCTGGTCGCGAAAGCGGAGCTCGCGGGAATAGACGGCCGTGCGCTGGCGGCTGAAATGCTCGACACCGGTGCGCACACGCGCCGCATAGCGTTCCGGCGCGGAGACATCGCCATCGACGGCAAGCGACGCCGCCGCCGCGGCCTGGATGCCCATCCAGAGCGCCGTCGTCATGCCGTGCGCGGACAAGGGGTCGAACGAGGCCGCCGCATCGCCGATCGCGAGCCAATCGGCGCCCGCGGCATGTTCGAGCTTCGCGGTACCGGCGGTCGCAAGGCGTGGCGGCTGGACAAGCGCGAATCCGGCGCTCTCGATCCAGCGCGAGATATAGCTCGTTCGCTCGACCAGTCGTCGCCAGGTCCCGACATTGCTGCCGATGCCCCGGGGCATCAGGTCGGGGTCGGAGTAGAAATTGATCACCAGCCGGCGGTCGGCGAGCAGGGTGGCGTACCACCAGCCAGTGTCCGTGGCCTCCAGGAGAGTGGCCGGCGTGGGGGTGATGTCGACGGCGACCTGCTGCAGGAACGCATGGGCAGCGACCAGACGGTCGAGACGACGGAAGCGGGTGAGACGCCTGCCGATCACGGCGCGCCGCCCGCTGGCATCGATCAGGAAGCGCGCACCCAGCTGAAGGCCGGTGTCGGTCACCAACGTCCAGCCCACTCCGGTGCGGTGGAAGTCGCGAAGATATCGATCGACCATCCGGATTCCCGGGCGCTGGCGGGCGGCCTCGACGAGACCGGCTTCGAACCGGCTGCGGTCGAGCACATGCCCCGGTCCGCCGGGTTGCGCAGCGGCATGCCGCTCGAGCAGCGCCGCGCTTCCCCAGGATGTAAAGCTGACCTGCGCCGCCCGATGCGCTGGATCGGCAAGCAGGTGATCCACGCCGAGATCCGCCAGAAGCGGCATGGCGGCAGCGGCCAGGCTTTCGCCCGGCTTCTCCGCCGAAGGGACGTCCGGAGCGATCCAGGTCACGGCGACGCCGAGCTTGTCCAGCGCAAGGCAGGCCGCGCAACCGGCTATTCCGCCGCCGATGACGGCGATGGCCGCCGGATGCGTGCCGTCCGACCTCACGTCCGCCCGGACCACGGCCTACGGCAACTGTCCAAGTTCCGTCGTCCAGTCGAAGCGTGACTCGATCGAGCCGCGGCCGACCTCGACATAGAGCTTGGCCGGGATGGCCTTCGGCCGATCGGGATCGGCCGGTCCCGGCATCTCCACGACGAAGCCCATCCGTTGCCAGGCGGCGATCATGCTCCGGATGCCGTCCCAGTAGCTGGCATTGGCATGGTAGCCGATGCCCGGCACGCCGCGCGCCCACCAGACCCGGTTCTCGAAGAACTTCACCCGCTCCTCGGGCGTCAGGTCGGTCCGCATGAGCTGGTCGTAGAATTCCTCGGGCAGGACATCGACCGGGAGCAGGGCGGGCCACCAGACCGGGATGGGGAAGTCGTCCTGCATCGCGACGCGCTGGCAGCTGAACGCGTCGGGCTGCCAGGGCAGCCCCATCCAGCGGGTCAGGTCGCCGGCCATCTGCGGGCCGATCGGGGCATTGTCCCCCGTGGTGGCCGCCGCGAAGTCGAGGACCCGGCCGACATTCTGGACCAGGGATTCCCTGGCGCCGCGGGCGATCCGGAACGGCTCGGCATCCGGGTCGGCGTGGCGTGCATAGAGCGGCGGTAGCCGGAGATAATAGGACAGCTCGACGCCGGGGTGGAAGGCGCCACCGGAGCAGGGCTCCAGCGCAGCCTGAGTGAGGGCATGGGGGCGCTGCTCGACCGGGAGCTGGTCGATATGCTCGACCTGGTCGAGCCGGCTGTCGGCAAAATCGTTCTCGAACGCGCCCTCCGCCCACAGGCGCAGGCGCTCGTACTGCAGCTTCGGGAACTGGAACCACTGCAAGGGGCTGCCGTTGTGATCGATCCCGTCTCCCGGCATCATCGGGATCTTGAGTTGCTCTTCCTTGTAGGCGTCCGGGCCGAGGTTGTGCGGATTGCGGAATGCCGCGAGCACCTCTTGCCGGAACTGCTTGTTGGCCTCGCTCGGATCGGACAGGCGGGCCAGGTAGGCCTCGCTGGAGAAATCGCCGATGTTCAGCCAGCCCTTGCGCAGGTTGGCGGCGGTCGAGACCCACTCCATCAGCGCCACGCGCCGGAAGGTCGGATAGATGTGCTGGCGGAACGACAATGGCGCGTCAGGGAGCTCGCTCCACTTCTGCTCCCAGTTCATGCTCTCGACGACGTCGTAGAGCGTCGCGATCGCCGGGATGTCCGGGGCGAAATCGGGGCCGACGCAGGCGATCCAGGCACCGTCGGCGTTCAGCACCTGCCCGTCGGCAAGGGTGACGGTGGCATCCACGGGGCCATCGCACCAATCATCGTACCAGCCGTCATTGTCCGCGAAGCTGGTGATCGCCGTTCCGCGCGGCGAAGCGGAGATGCCATCGGCGGGGACGACCAGCAGCCGCCCGGCCTCGTCCGTGCGCAGTTGCCCCAGGCCCACATCCACATGATCCCAGAAGCGGCCCTTCATGGCATGCGCAGCGCTGCTGCCATCCCAGTTCACCCGCGGCCCGCTGATCGTCACCGGACCTGGATCGATGACCAGCATCCGCTCGCGCTGTGCCGTCGTGGTGAAATACTGGTTGCGCATCCTGGCCGGAATGCCGGGCGCATCCTCGCCGTTGTCGAGAGGGTTGATGAAGCCGTACCAGGCAGCCTTGGTATTGGCGACGTGAACGCGCCACTCGATCTTCGCGTCGGCGGAGGTCAGTTCCTTGACCACGCGCCCCTGCTCGTCGAACGCGTAGATCCGGAAGCGCTGGACCTGCTTCTTGACGAGGGTGTCGCCGTCCTTGTAGCCGCCCTCGGGACGCGCCGGGACACCGGGCAGTTCCGGCGCATAGAACCATTGGCTGCTGCCACCGACACGGCTGATCCCCAGTGCCGGGTAGATGCCGACGCGGGCAATCTGCGCGCCGGCTGGTGCCGGTGCGCCGGCGGAGGTCGCCGCAACCGCGACCTTGGGCAAGAACGGGAGCCCTGCCGTGGCCAATCCCGACGCAGTGCCGAGCCCTGCCAGGAAATCGCGTCGCCCGATTCCGCCTGCCTTCATCTGGACCTCCCGAGTGACTTGTGATTGTTTTCCTGCAAATCCTGTCGGACGGCGGGAATGGACCGCCGCATGAACAGGGCCGGGAATTTCTGACCGAACTTCATCTTGTTCCTGGACCGCCGGCTGACTCGAGGCTGGTGAGATCCATCCAGAGGATGGAAACGGATCGGCAGGTGGAACAGCGTGTGGAAGCGCTGCAATCGGCTGCACGCCACGTCTGGTTCAGATGCTTGATGGCCCTTCGCGTGGTGGTTTTGCGACCCAACCCACCGAGCAGACCTGCTTCGACGGCCATCCGGCCTCCTTCGACCCGGTTGGCGGCTTGAAAGGTGAAGCGCTGCTCTTCCCGATCATGCTCGGGCTCGGCTCGACGTCGATCCGCGCATGGCCGTCGGCGACAAGGAGTAATCCAGCCAGGCTGGCCGACAGGTATGGTCGCAGAATTATTTCCCTCTCCCGCACAAGCCGACGAAAGAAACATGCCGTGCATCTTTGTCCAGGCCATCGATGAGGCCGTGCTTGCCTCGGACAGACGACCGGCAGGTCTGACGCTTCAATGCGCCGCTATGCCGCGAGAAGACAAATGCATCCGTAGCCCCTCGCACCGCTCATCATCTTGATCAAGCTGGGCAATATATTAAAAATTTCCGTTTTTCCCCAAATGGCTCCTTCATTGGTACAGGTCGGCCTCGACCCGATCCACAGGAAGATAAACCACGCTTCGTCATCCTCGTCGCGCATCCTGGCACAGCCGATCCATCGGATATTGGAATGAATTCTCAGAGCTGCGGGTTGCGAGGAAACCTCTCACGGATCGATCATTGCTGATTGTCGGCCCCGGATGGATGAGCCGAGGGGTATCGCGCCCCTGATGGTCTGGCCTTCCGGTGTTCGAGCGCCATCGCTGATTGGTGCTGGATGGGCCGGACGCTGGGCGTGCTGGGGCGGGTGCAGCGCCGGGGCGAGGTCATCATCTGGTGGTGTTCTTGCGCCAGGCGAGCGACCTGCTGGACACCATCGATGCTGCCGATGTGCGTCATTCTGCCGAGCAGGCGGCGGTGGTCAGCCGGCTCACCACCATGGCTATCGTGCTTGCCACGAAGCTGCGGTTGACAGTCCAGTCGACCGTGCGTGGCGACGCCAGCATCCTGAGGGAAAAATCCCGTCCGCGCTCACCGCTGCTCGGCGGCAGCATCACACCCTTGCGGATAAAATAATCATCTGGCATTCGAACTCAATATGATCTGATGCGGGATCTGGCGTACTGGCCTCTATTGGCTATGCTGTAAGTTGTCGGCCTCAAACTGCCGAAGCCGCAGCTTCGGATCTGGTCCCCTTCGTGATGTCGGGCGGGTGATTGCCAGCCTGTATCGCTTCGTGAGAACGTGATGCTCCAAGGCAGCCAGCACGGGCTTCCTACTGAGCAGGTGCCGACTGATTTGCCGACACCGTTGACTTGTACGGCGTCTCCGCCAGCAAAGACGCTTCTGGTTTTGGTGCCCCCACATCGGCAGATGGCGAGCGGCAGCGCTCGGATGGCACAGGCTCTAGTTGCGTGCTGCGCCTGGCAGGGGGACTGTGACCTGGAAGGCAACCACCGTTGAGGCCCAGCTGCAGGACGACCCGGGTGGGCGCCATGGCTCGGGTATCGTTGATTAGATGATCAACTCAATAAACTGAGCTGCCTGCGGGCCCGCCAAACGGCGGCTCCTGTTCTCGCCATTCGTCTATCTGGGAACTGCATCACCTCCGCCTCCCACGCGCTGCACCCGGCAGGCGGCGCCGGCACGGCGCTGGTCGGCGATCCGGAAACGGTCGCGGCCCGGATGAAGGAATACATGGCGCTCGGCATCGAGAGCTTCATCCTGTCCGGCTATCCGCATCTGGAGGAAGCCTACCGGTTCGCCGAGCTGGTGTTCCCGCTCCTGCCGCTGGCCGACACCACCGGCCGGGGCCGGCGCGAGGTGCGCAACGAAGGGCCGTTCGGCGAGATGATCGCCAACGACGTGCCGCCGGCCGAGCGGGCCCGGGCGCAGTCCTGACGGGCAG
>NZ_DATMFZ010000343.1:0-14542 GCF_035556675.1 Geminicoccus sp.
GGGCGGTGATCCCGTCCCCGCCGGCCTCCTTGACCATGGCAGCGGCCCGCACCGGGCAGGGATGCTCCCCGCCGCGGGCATTCCTGACCGTCGCCACGTGGTCCACATTGATACCCAGCCGCAACCGCCGCGCCATGATCCACTCCGTCACCTTGCCAGCAATGCTTTAGTCCCTGGCACGGCCAGCGGCTAGCGCGCGAGACCCGGTCGGGCCTGGAGCCCGCCATGACCGCCGCTAGACCAGCCGCGCCGGCGCCTCCACCAGGCGCTTGCCCTGCCCAGCACCCAGGGCCAGCGCGATGGCGCGGACGAGTGCTGGCTGGTCGAAGGGCTTGCCGAGCCGCGGGAAGTCGGCGTCGGGCTCGGCGGGCGGCGCATAGCCGCTGACGATCAGCACCGCCACCGCCGGCTGCTCGGCGCGGAGGATCCGGGCCAGCTCGAGGCCGGTCATGCCCGGCATCGCCTGGTCGGTGATCAGGAGGTCGACCTTCTGGCCGGAGCGGAGGAGCTCAAGCGCCTCGATCGCGGACGGCCGCTCCAGCACGGCATGGCCCAGATCCTCCAGCATGGCGACCGTGTTCATCAGCACGAGCGGGTCGTCATCGACGGCCAGCACGGTCAGCCTGCCGACCTGCGCCATCGCCGCGGCCGGGGCCGGCCGCCGGGCAGGTTCGGGCACGGCGCTGGCCGGCAGCCAGAGTTCCGCCACGGTCCCCTCGCCTACCGTGCTGCGCAGGAACAGCCGGCCACCCGACTGGGCCGCTAGGCCCTGCACCATGGGCAGGCCCAGCCCGGTGCCCTTGCCGAGCCCCTTGGTGGTGAAGAACGGCTCCAGCGCACGGTCGAGCGTCGGCGCGTCCATGCCCTGGCCCGTGTCGGACAGGACCAGGCAGAGATAGCTGCCGGGCAGGAGCCCATCCGCCGCCGTGTCCGTCACCTGTCGTCCGGTCGCCGTGATGGTCAGCCTGCCGCCGGCGGGCATGGCGTCGCGCGCGTTGAGTGCCAGGTTGAGCAGCGCCAGCTCGAGCTGGTTCGCGTCGACATGGGCACGTGGCAGGCCAAGGGGAAAACGGGTCACGACTGTGATCATCGGGCCCAGCGAGCGCTCCAGCAGGTCGGCCATGCCATCCACCAGGGCCGGCACGTCGACCGGCTCGGGCTTCAGGTCCTGCCGCCGCGCGAACGCCAGGAGGCGCTGGGTAAGCGCAGCACCGCGCCTGGCCCCCTCGAATGCGCCGTCCAACAGCCGCCCGGCCTTGGGATCGTCCGGCAGGCGCTTGCGCAGCAGGTCGAGATTGCCGATCACCACCGCGAGGATGTTGTTGAAATCATGGGCGATCCCACCGGTGAGCTGGCCGATCGCCTCGATCTTCTGCGCCTGGCGCAACGCCTCTTCGGCGCGACGGTGCTCGGTGACGTCGGTGAGGCCGCCCAGCACCCGCAGGAACCCGCCCTCCCCGTCCCGCTCCAGCCGCGCGGAGGACACGACGTCCAGGACCTTGCCGGATCTGGTGACGATCCGGTGCTCGACGTCGCGCACTTCCCCCTGCCGGAGCAGAGCCGGCCAGTCCTCGCGGATCGCCCGGCGCGCCGACGATGGCGTCATGAACGCGACCAGCGGCCGACCGACGCACTCGGCCCGGTCATAGCCGATCAGGTCCAGGCAGGCATCGCTGACCTGCTCGACGCGGCCCGAGCGGTCCAGCGAGTAGAGCGGCAGCGGCGTGCGCCGGTAGAGCTGGCGGAAGCGCTCCTCGCTTTGGCGCAGGGCCGCAGCCTCGCGCTCGGCCAGATGCGCGAAGCGGCGATCGAACATGGCCGCGATCAGCGCCAGGAACAGGATCAGGAAGGCGGCCGCCGCCACGGCCACGGCCAGCGTGGGATGGTCGAAGCCCCCCCTCGCCGGCGGGACCGGCTCACCGTGATGCATGACGAAGGTGGCGCCGGCCATGGCGGCATAGTGCATTCCGGAAATCGCCACGCCCATCACCAGGGCGGCGGCCAGCCGCCTGGGGAAATTGCTGGTCCTGGTGGTGAGCCACAATGCCGTGGAGGCGGCACCGATGGCGATCAGCACCGATGCCGCCACCCAGTAGGGGTCGTAGCGGAGCTCGGCGTTCATCTTCATCGCCGCCATGCCGACATAGTGCATCGCGACGATGCCCAGCCCCATGAGCAGGCCGGCGGCCGGCAGCAGCATGGCCCTGCGGCCAAACAGGCCCATGAGCCCGAAGCTCATGCCGGTCGCGACGATCGGGACGAGCAGCGAGACCAGAGTCAGCCCGACATCGTAGTCGGCCTGCATCCTGGGCATGCGGTAGGCCAGCATCGCCACGAAATGCATGGCCCAGATGCCGCCGCCCATGGCCAGCGCCGCGGTCGCCAGCCAGGCGAGCCTGCCCCATCCGGCGGATGCCCGGATCCGGCTGGCAAGGTCGAGCGCGGTATAGGCGGCAGCGGCCGCGATCAGGATCGAGAGCGCTACGAGCGCATGGTTGTGGCTGCCGACGACGATCATGCCCGGTTCTTCTGCCACGCTGGCCTCGGCATCCTCGGCATGGTGCGCGAGCGGCCCAGGCTCGTCACTGCTGCCAGATGGACCGGCCGGGATCAATAGACAGGCCCGCCGCCCCTCAGCCGCGCCTGGGCGCATGGCGGCGGAACGCCAATGCCTCGGCGATCTGCGGCTTGCGCACCACCTCGCTGCCGTCCAGGTCGGCGACCGTGCGCGCCACGCGCACGACCCGGTGCCAGCTCCGCGCGGTCAGGTGCAGATGCTTGGCAGCCCGCTCCAGGAGCTGGCGGGCCGGCGGGTCCAAAGGTGCGATCTCGTCCAGGAGTTCGCCCTCGGCCTCGGCATTGGTGCGCAGTTCCGGACGGCCGGCCCTGGCGAACCGCTCGGACTGGATCTCTCGCGCCGCCGCGACCCTCGCTGCCACCCTCGCACTGTCCTCGGCGGGGGCCGGCAGGAGCAGATCGGCCGGCGACACCGCCGGCACCTCCACCACCAGGTCGATCCGGTCGAACAGCGGCCCGGAGATCCGGCCGAGATAGTCGTCCGCGCAGCGGGGCGCCTTGGCGCATTGCAGCTCGCGCGTGCCGAGATGGCCGCAGCGGCAGGGGTTCATCGCGGCGACCAGCTGGAAGCGTGCCGGGTAGGTGGCATGGGCGGCTGCGCGCGACACGGTGATCTGGCCGGTCTCGAGCGGCTGGCGCAGCGCGTCCAGCACGTTGCGCTGGAACTCCGGCAATTCGTCCAGGAACAGCACGCCCTTGTGGGCCAGGCTGATCTCGCCCGGCCGGGCATTGCTGCCGCCGCCCACCAGGGCCGCCATCGAGCTGCCATGGTGCGGGCTGCGGAACGGCCGGCGCCGGGTCAGCCGGCCGCCTTCCAGCCTGCCGGCAATGGACGCGATCATGCTGACCTCCAGCACCTCGGCCGGATCGAGCGGCGGCAGGAGGCCCGGCAGCCGGGCCGCCAGCATCGACTTGCCGGAGCCCGGCGGACCGCTCATCAGGAGGTGGTGGTGCCCGGCCGCGGCGATCTCGATGGCGCGCTTGGCGGTCTCCTGGCCCTTCACGTCCTTCAGGTCGGGATAGGAGCCGCCTTCGCTGGCGAGCGCCGGCTCGGGCGGCGGCAGGCGGTGCAGGCCGCGCAGGTGGTTGATCAGCGAGGCGAGCGAGGGGGCGGCCACCACCTCGATCTCGCCGGCGAGCCAAGCCGCCTCGCCGCCGCAATCGCCCGGGCAGATCAGGGCGAGGCGCCGCTCGCTGGCTGCCAGAGCCGCCGGCAGCACGCCCTGGACCGGGCGGATTGCGCCGTCCAGGGCCAGCTCGCCCAGCACCAGATGTTGTTCCAGCACCGCCGGCGGCAGCAGGCCCAGCACCACCAGCAGGCCCAGCGCGATCGGCAGGTCGAAATGGCTGCCTTCCTTGGCGAGGTCGGCCGGCGCCAGGTTGATCACGATCCGCTTGGGCGGCAGCGAGATGCCGAGCGTGCCGAGGGCGCCGCGCACCCGCTCGCGGCTCTCCGCCAGCGCCTTGTCGGGCAGGCCCACCAGGGTGAAGGCCGGAAGGCCGCTGGCCAGCTGCACCTCCACGTCGACGTCGCGCACTTCGAGCCCCGCGAACGCCACGGTCCGCACCCGTGCCATGGTGGTGGTCGGCGCCATCACATCTCCCTCCGACAGGTCGGCAGGAATGGCACGATCCATCGCATCATTTCTACCATTGATTGATTGTTATAGCTTAAAATACTGATTACGGTTGCTCGCCGGGTGGCTGATATCCGCATGAGAATGGTCCGCTGCCGCCCATGGATCAGGAAGAACAGGAGCGATGATGGCAGGCGAGCAGAACCGGATGGCTGGTGCCTCCGCCCTAGGCCGTACCAGTCTCACCCACCCGCTGCAGATCGCGGAAGTGCGGGCGAAGGACGGGTACGGCCGCATCGGGATCACCTTCTGCCCCGGCAAGAAGCAGGCCAATGCCTTCACCGGCTCCTGGAACCGCGACCTGTGCGTCGATCTCGATGCGGTACGGCAATGGGGGCCGGCGCTGGTGGTGACGCTGATCGAGCAGCACGAGTTGGACAGCCTGCAGGTCCCCACCCTGGAGGAGGAAGTGCAGCGCCGGCACATGGACTGGCTGCACCTGCCGATCCCCGACTATGGCGTGCCGCCCGAAGCGTTCGAGACCAAGTGGAACGAGGTGGGTGAAGGCATCCGTGCCCGGCTCCGCGACGGGTTCGATGTCCTGGTCCATTGCAAGGGCGGGCTCGGCCGGGCCGGGACGATCACGGCGCGCCTGCTGGTCGAATGCGGCATGCCGCCGGACCAGGCGATCCGGCTCGTCCGCAAGGTGCGCCCCGGTGCGATCGAGACCGGCGGCCAGGAGAACCATGTCCGGCGGCAGGTGGAGCTTCCCGAGCGGCAGCCGGCCACGGATCAGGAAGCAACCCGCGATCGCGCCCATGGCACGCTGCTGGGCCTGGCGGTGGGGGATGCGGTCGGCACCACGCTGGAGTTCAAGTCGCGGGACAGCTACCTGCCCATTACCGACATGGTCGGGGGCGGGCCGTTCCGCCGCAAGCCGGGCGGCTGGACCGACGATACCGCGATGGCGCTGGCCCTGGCGGAAAGCCTCATCGCCCATCCAGGGCTGGACGAGCGCGACCTGATGGCCCGCTTCACCGACTGGTACCGGAACGGCGCCTATTCCTGCGTGGGCGTGTGCGACGACATCGGCATCACCACCCGGCAGGCACTGGCAAAGTGGGAGCGGACCGGCGACCCGCTGGCCGGCTCGACCGATCCGCAGCAGGCCGGGAATGGTTCGCTGATGCGGCTGGCGCCGGTGGCACTGCGCTGGTGGCATGACCGGGAGAAGCTGCGCGACGTGGCCGCCCGCCAGAGCCGCACCACCCACGGCGCTCCCGAGGCGGTCGATGCCTGCATCGTCTATGCCGAGATGCTGGCCGATGCGATCGCCGGCAGGCCGCGGTCGGCGGTGCTGCACCGGCCGGTGGCTGCGCTTGCCGGGAAGATCCCGGCGATCATCGCGGGCTCCTGGCGCGGCAAGCGCCGCGACGACATCCAGGCCACCGGCTATGTGGCCCATGCCCTGGAAGCGTCGCTCTGGTGCATCGGCCGGACCGGCGACTTCCGCTCGGCCGTGCTGACCGCCGCCAATCTCGGCCAGGATGCCGACACCACGGCGGCGATAACCGGCCAGCTCGCCGGGGCCCTGTATGGTGCGTCCGGCATTCCCCCGGCGTGGCGGGAGCGGGTCGCCTGGGCGGAACGGATCCAGGACCTGGCGGGCCGGCTGATCACCTTCCCCTGAAGTCCCGGGTCGGAGCCCCCCCCGCCAAGCTCCCCTTGTCGCCGAGGTTGCGCACCTAAGGCGCATCCCCGATCCTGCCGCCGGGATTGCCTGGGGAAGACGAACAAGGGTGGATGCGACCGCCGCCGATTATCTGGCGGGCCTCAATCCGGAGCAGCGGCAGGCGGTCCTGCACGGTACGGGCGGTCAGGATTCCGCCCCTGCCCTCCTGGTGATCGCAGGCGCCGGTTCCGGCAAGACCGATACGCTGGCGCATCGCGTGGCCCATCTGATGGTCCAGCGCGTCCCGCCCGAGCGCATCCTCCTCCTGACCTTCTCCCGGCGGGCCGCGGCCGAGATGGTCCGGCGCGCGGAGCGGATCTGCGCCAAAGTGCTGGGCATGAGCGGGCCGTCCCATGCACTGCGTCTCGGCTGGGCCGGCACCTTTCACGGCATCGGCGCCCGCCTCCTGCGTGCCTACGCCTCCTCCCTGGGCCTGGACCCGTCCTTCACCATCCTGGACCGGGAGGATGCGGCCGACCTGATGAACCTGGTGCGTCATGAGCAGGGCCTGTCCCAGGCGGCGCGCCGCTTCCCGGCCAAGGCCACCTGCCTTGCCATCTATTCCCGCTGCGTGAATGCCGAGGCACCGCTGGACGCGGTGCTGGCCGAGCACTTCCCCTGGTGCAGCGGCTGGGAGCGCGAGCTGCGCACCCTGTTCGGCAGCTATGTCATGGCCAAGCAGCGCCAGGGCACGCTCGATTACGACGACCTGCTGCTCTACTGGGCCGCGGCCATGGCCGAGCCCGGCCTCGCGGAAGCCATCGGCAGCCGCTTCGATCAGGTGCTGGTCGACGAGTACCAGGACACCAACCGCCTGCAGGCCACCATCCTCCATGCGCTGAAGCCCGGCGGCCGGGGCCTGACCGTGGTGGGCGACGACGCCCAGGCGATCTACGGCTTCCGTGCTGCCACCGTGCGCAACATCCTGGAGTTTCCGGCCCGCTGCACGCCGGCTGCCACCGTGGTCACGCTGGCGCAGAACTATCGCTCCAGCCAGCCGATCCTGGCCGCGGCCAACGGCGTGATCGACCTCGCCACCGAGCGCTTCACCAAGAATCTGTGGACGCAGCGTCGCGGCGGCACGCAGCCGCGGCTGGTCACGGTGCCGGACGAGGCGGACCAGGCCGGCTATATCGCGGCCGAGATCCTGGCGAACCGGGAGCGCGGCATCCGGCTTCGCCAGCAGGCCGTCCTGTTCCGGACCGCACACCATAGCGGAGCGCTGGAGGTCGAGCTCACCCGCCGCGACATCCCGTTCGTGAAGTTCGGCGGGCTGAAGTTCCTGGACAGTGCGCACGTCAAGGACCTGCTGGCGCTCCTGCGCTTCGTCGAGAACCCCAAGGACCGGATGGCCGGCCTGCGCGTGCTCCTGCTGCTGCCGGGCATCGGTCCCGCCGCCGCGGAGCGCGTGCTGGCACGGCTCGCCGCACCGGATGGATCGGGGGTCGGGCTGGCGGACGAGCCGGTGCCCGCCAGGGTCGGTGCCGCCTGGGCGGAGTTCGTCACCACCGTGCAGGTGCTGCGCCACGCGGCCTGGCCGGCGGCACTGGACCAAGCCCGCCAATGGTACGCGCCGCATCTGGAGCGCATCCACGAGGATGCTGCGGCCCGGGCGGCCGACCTCGCACAGCTCGCCCAGATCGCCGCCGGCTACCCGTCGCGCGAGCGGTTCCTCACCGAGCTGACCCTTCATCCGCCCGATGCGGTCAGCGACCAGGCCGGCGTGCCCATGCTGGACGAGGACTATCTGGTTCTGTCCACGATCCATTCCGCCAAGGGCCAGGAGTGGCAGGCCGTGTTCGTGCTGAACGTGGTGGACGGCTGCATCCCCTCGGATCTCGGCACGGGCAGCCCCGACGAGATCGAGGAGGAGCGGCGGCTGCTCTATGTCGCGATGACGCGGGCGCGCGACGAACTGCATCTCGTGGTGCCGCAGCGCTTCTTCACCCACGGCCAGAACGCCCGCGGCGACCGTCATGTCCATGCCGGACGCAGCCGCTTCCTGCCGGACGAACTCCTGCCGCTGTTCGAGCAGGCCGTCTGGCCGGAGGTGGCGGCGGAACCGGCGGCAGCCGGACAGCCGGCCGCGCGGATCGATCTGGCGGCCCGGATGCGCGGCATGTGGGCCACCAGCTGAACTGCCATCAGCGGTGCCGGCCACGTGACGAAACAGTGACGCGACCTGCCGAAAGCCCCTTGACGCTCTCCATAGTGGATGACATCCATCATGGCACCGGTAGGCAAGCAGCCATCGAGACGACTGAATGTCGATCATTCAGGCGAAGTGAATATCGCGCTCGAATAGTCCTGCGCTCTCAAAGACGGCAATAGCAGTACCGCCAGGAACCGTTGGCCACGCAGAAGTGGATCATCGCCCTCAACTCTCGTCCGTGCGGAGCCCGAGCACATGCAACGTTCGCCGATCGAGCCGTCCCTCTGGTACGCGACGGCACCCGCGGCCCCGCCGACCGAGCCGATCGATGGTGACGTCACCGCCGATGTCTGCGTGATCGGCGCCGGCTATACCGGGCTGTCGACCGCCCTGCACCTGGCCGAGCAGGGCGTGCGGGTGGTGGTGCTGGAAGCGAAGGAGGTCGGCTTCGGCTGCTCCGGGCGCAATGCCGGCCACTGCACCCCGACCTTCCACTTCTACTCGATTCCGACCGTGCGCAAGATGCTGGGCCCGGTCTATGGTGAGCGGCTGGTCGAGCGGCAGACTAACGGCGCCAACCTCGCCTTCGACATCATCCGCCGCTACGGGATCGACTGCGAGGCAGTGCAGAACGGCTACCTGATGGTGGCGCACGCCCCGTCGCGGGTGAAGATGCTGGAGGAGAAGCAGCGGACCTATGCTTCGGCCGGCAAGGTCACCCATCTGCTCGACAAGGCCGAGACCGAGCGGCTGACCGGCTCGCCGCGCTATTACGGTGCCTGGCTGCATCCCGAGGGCGGCCACCTCAACCCGCTGGCCTATGCCCGCGGCCTGGCAAGAGCGGTGATCTCGCAGGGCGGGACCGTCCATACCCGCTCACCAGTGACGGGCATCGAGCCGGCCGGGACGCGCTGGCGGGTGGTGACGCCCACGGGTGCCGTCACCGCGGACAAGGTGGTGTGCGGCACCGGCGCCTATACCGACGGCTACTGGCCGGGCCTGGACAAGACCTTCACCACCATGTCGGTGATGATCCTCGCCACACAGCCAATTTCCGACAATGTCCGCAAGACGATCGCGCCGGAGAACCACACGGTCGTCGAGACGCGCGACGACCCGATGATCTACAAATACAACAAGGAAGGTCGGCTGGTGACTTCCGTCTTCGTCGAGGGCAAGCGCGGCGGGGATCTTGAATACACCAAGAAGCTCACTGCTGACAAGCTGAAGTGGATGCTGCCGCAGCTGGACGAGGTGGATTTCGAGTACGCCTGGACCGGCGATCTCGACATGCAGCCCAAGACCTTCCCGCGCCTGTTCGAGCTGGCGCCGGGCGTGGTCGCGTCGCTGGGCTATTCCGGCCGCGGTGTGCCGACCGGCACGATGATGGGCACGGTTCTCTCGGAATGGGCGATGGGGATGCCCAAGGAGGACCTGACCCTGCCGCTGGAGCCGATGACGGCCTCGCCCTTCTGGATGAAGTTCGTCCCCTACCTCTTCCTCTCCGCCACCCGCGCCCGGGACCAGTGGGTCGCCAGGCGCGAGGGCGTGAACCCGCCGGCCTATTGATGGCCAGGAACGGGCGGCCGGAGCCGCGCACGATCGGCTATTCGGACGTGTCGCTCGACATCCTGGGCGGCCTGCTCAGCTTCTATGCACGCAGCATGGGCATCGCGCTGAACCGGGACTACGACCAGGCCATCAGCGAGGTCGAGCTGGCCCATGGCCATGGCAAGGTCTCGGTCCTGCTGATGACCCATGCCAACCCGGGCATCCGGCCATCGGTGATCGCCCATTTCGCCCAGAAGGACCGCTCGGCGATGGCCAAGCTCATCGACCAGATGAAGCGGCAGGGCCTGGTCGAGCAGAAGGTGGACGCCGGCGAGCGCCGGGCGCACGAGCTCTATCTCACGCCGAAGGGCGAGGAGCTGGTGGTGCAGGTGCGCAAGATCGCCCAGGAGCAGTCGGACCGGTTCTTCGGCGTGCTGGACAGGCAGGACCGCGCCGATCTCCTGCGCATCCTGATGACCCTCTACGAGCGGCACGTGACGCCGCTGCCCGCCACCGTCCCGGAAAGGAAGGCCGTCGCATGATCGACCGTCGCGTTGCACTCGTCTCCGGCGCCAATCGCGGCATCGGCGCTGCCATCGCGCAGGAGCTTCTGGCCCGCGACTGGGCGGTCTCGATCGGCGTGCGCCGACCGGACAGCGTGCCGGGCGAGTTGCAGGAGCAGTGCCACCTCCAGGCCTATGACGCTGCCGACCGGACGAGCGAGGCCGCCTGGGTCCAGGCGGTAGTCGAGCGCTTTGGCCGGATCGACGCGGTGATCGCGAATGCCGGGCTCATGATTCCCAAGAGTGCCATCGAGGCGGAGGACGAGGATCTCGACGCCATGCTCGAGGTCAACGTGAAGGCGCCGCTGCGTCTCGCCCGCGCCGCCTGGCCGCAGCTGGTGGCCTGCGGCCGCGGCCGGGTGGTGACCGTGGCCTCCCTGTCCGGCAAGCGGGTGAAGGCGGCCCGCTCCGGCGCCTACTCGGTCACCAAGTTTGCGGCACTGGCCGTCTCCCATGCCCTGCGCCATGCCGGCTGGGAGCAGGGCGTGCGCACCATCGCGATCTGCCCGGGCCTGGTCGCGACCGACATGGCGTTCGGCATCAGCGACAAGGCGCCGGCCGAGATGACCGACCCGAAGGACGTGGCGCGGATCGTGGCGTTCGCGCTGGACCTGCCGAACACGGCGAGCGTGTCGGAGATCCCGATCAATTCCTCCCTGGACGAATCCTACTGAGCGAACCCCGAGCGTCCCGGCCCGCGCGGGAATGGCACAGGCGACCGGCAGCAACCAACTTCGAGTGAGCACGTGATTACTCAAGTCACCCCGCACCGTGGCCCGGTGGTCGATCCGGTCGACTCCAACGACAAGCTGCCCGAACAGGTCGATGTCGTGGTGATCGGCGGCGGGATCATCGGCGTGTCGACCGCCATGTTCCTGGCCGAGCGCGGCGTCTCGGTCGCCTTGTGCGAGAAGGGTCATATCGCCGGCGAGCAGTCGAGCCGCAACTGGGGCTGGGTCCGCAAGATGGGCCGCGACCCGCGCGAGATCCCGCTCATCATCGAATCGCTCAAGATCTGGCAGACCCTGAACCAGAAGACCGAGGCCGACACCGGCTTCAAGGTCACCGGCATCATGTACGGCGCGCGCAACCAGGCCGAGATGGCCAAGCACGAGGAATGGCTGCAGTACTCGCAGCCCTACCAGCTCGACACCAAGGCGATCGGCAAGGCCGAGTTCGAGAAGCTGATGCCGGGCTCGGATGGCGGCTTCCATGGCGCGCTCTATACCGCGTCGGACGCCCGTGCCGAGCCGCAGAAGGCGGGCCCCGCGATCGCCCGCTACGCCCAGCGGCTGGGCGCCCACATCTTCACCAACTGCGCGGTGCGCACGGTGGAGCGGCAGGGCGGCAAGGTGTCGGGCGTGGTCACCGAGAAGGGCCGGATCCGCTGCAGCCAGGTGGTGCTGGCCGGTGGTGCCTGGTCCAGCCTGTTCCTGGGCAATCTCGGCATCCGCCTGCCGCAGCTCACCGTGATCAACTCGGTGATGCGCACTGCTCCGCTGGAGGGTGCCCCCGAAGTGGCGCTCTGGGACAAGGAATACGCGTTCCGCAAGCGCCTGGACGGCGGCTACACGATCGCGGACGGCACGACCAACGTCCACGAGCTGGTGCCGAACAGCTTTCGCTTCCTCAAGGACTTCCTGCCGGCGGTCCGCATGGAGTGGCGCGCCTACGGGCTGCAGCTGAACTCGCGCTTCGGCCTGGAGGCGAGCTGGCCCAAGACCTGGACCGGCGACGAGGTCACGCCGTTCGAGAAGATCCGGGTGAACGACCCGGCCCCGGTGGAGAAGGTCACGAAGAAGGCGCTGGCCCGCCTGCGCCAGCGCTTCCCGGCGTTCGCCAACGCGAAGATCGAGCAGTCCTGGGCGGGGCGGATCGACGTCACTCCGGACATCGTCCCGGTGATCTCCTTCGTCGACACGCTGCCGGGCCTCCTGATCGCGACCGGCTTCTCCGGACATGGCTTCGGAATCGGCCCGGGTGCTGGCAAGCTGATCGCGGACATGGTGATGGGCAAGGACCCGGTGGTCGATCCGACCGAGTTCCGCCTGTCGCGCTTCCTGGACGGCAGTACCCCCAGACCGATGGGGCATGCCTGACATTCTTGGACAGGCGACCGCCAAAACGGCGGCGCCCCGGCCTTCTGGCCGATTTGGAGGGGGAAACGGCTGATGAATGACTCGACGTCGAAGCAGAACAGCCTGATGCGCCCGAGCCGGCGCCGGCTGATGGCGATGGGCCTGGGCGGCGGTGCTGCCGTCTGGATGGGGCCGAAGCTCGGCTGGGTCGGCTCGGCCGAGGCCGCCACGCCGCCCGAGAAGCCGACCGGCCAGGCGGTGATCGGCATGTCCCAGGAGCCGACCGTCTTCAATCCGCTGATGCTGCACATCGAGGTGGACGAGGGCGTCTACTTCAACCTGTTCAGCCCGCTCTGGCGGCCGGCCCCGGACGGCAGCCTGATCCCGGACCTGGCGACCGAGATCCCGACCACTGCCAATGGCGGCATCTCGGAGGACGGGCTGACCTGGACCATCAAGCTGAAGGACAACGTCAAGTGGCATGACGGCACGCCGTTCACGGCCGAGGACGTCAAGTACACGATCGAGCTGATCAACAACCCGGACTTCCGGGCCGGCCGCCGCGCCGGGCACGAGCTGGTGCGTGACATCACGGTCAAGAGCCCGACCGAGATCACCTGGAAGATGGAGAAGCCGTACGCGCCCTACCCGGCGATCCTCTCCTGGACCTTCATCGTGCCCAAGCACATCCTGGAGAAGGAGGCCGACCCGAACACCGCGGCGTTCAACAACGCCCCCATCGGCACCGGCGCCTTCAAGTGGGTCGAGCGCGTGCCGGGCGACCACATCACCCTGGAAGCCCATACCGACTTCCACGGCGACGGCCCGTACCTGGAACGGATCATCTTCAAGTACATCCCCGACATGACGGTGCTGTACACCCAGTTCCAGACCGGTGCGGTCGACTATACCGGCATCCAGGGCATCACCCCGGACAAGTACGAGGAAGGCAAGGCCCTGGAGGGCCGGGTCGTCCAGACCGTGCCGCAGCCCTTCATCGAGAACATCGCCTTCAACACTGGTCTGCCGGTGTTCCAGGACCGGGCGGTGCGCGAGGCGTTGCTCTACGGCATGGACAAGCAGAGCATCATCGAGGCGATCTATTACGGCCTGCCCTCGCCCACCGAGTCGTTCCTCCCCAGCCAGTCCTGGGCCTACAATCCCGACCTGCCCCAGCACGAGTACAATCCCGAGAAGGCCAAGCAGATCCTGGAGGAGGCCGGCTGGGTCGACAGCGGCGATGGGATCCGCGCCAAGGACGGCGTACGCCTGGAGTTCACCAACTCGACCACCGCGGGCAACACCACCCGCGAGCAGGCGCAGCAGTTCCTCCAGCAGAATTGGCTGGAGATCGGTGCGAAGATGAACATCAGCAACCTGCCGCCCGCAGTGATGTGGGGCGAGTACTGGATGATGTCGAAGTTCGAGACCGCCATGGTCGGCATCGGCTTCGGCATCGGGCCGGACCCGGACGCCACCGACTTTTTCCACAGCAAGTCGATCGGCGCCAAGGGCGGGGCCGGGCAGAACACCACCCAGTTCTCCAACCCGGAGGCCGACAAGCTGCTGGAGGAGGGTGCCGCCGTCACCGACCAGGCGCAGCGGGCCGAGATCTACAAGAAGCTCCAGGAGGTCACCCGCCGGGAGCTGCCCTACCTGCCGATCTTCCAGTACGCGATGGTCCAGGGCACCAAGGCCGGCCTGGAGAACTTCAAGCCGAACTTCGCGGTCCAGGAGAATTGCTGGAACGCCAACGAGTGGTACTTCTCGAGCTGACGCCGGGAAGCTGATCGCGCGGACCGGGGACGCCCAGGCCCCGGTCCCAACGCATTTTCTCGAGGAAGGGGCCGCCGATGGGCCGCTATCTGCTCGGCAGGCTGGGCCAGAACCTGGTGCTGCTCTGGCTGGTGTCGATGATCGGGTTCGGGGTGCTCTACCTGGCACCGGGCGGGCCTCTGTCGCAGTTCGCGCTGGTGCCGGGCATGTCCCAGGAGGACATCGCGCGCATTGCCGCCCAGATGGGCCTCGATCGGCCTTTGCCCGTGCAGTACTGGGAATGGTTCACCCGGCTGCTGGGCGGCGACTGGGGCCGCTCCTACCGTGACTCCCAGCCGGTCCTCCATGTGATCGGCTCGCATCTGTGGGCCACGCTGGAGCTGATGATCGCCGCGACCCTGATCGCCGTGCTGCTGGGCGGCTGGATCGGCGTGATGGGGGCGATCCGCCGCTATTCCTTCTTCGACTACCTGGCGACGATCGGCGCCATGATCGCCCTGTCGATCCCGACCTTCTGGTTCGGCCTGGTCACCATC
>NZ_DATMFZ010000344.1:0-10601 GCF_035556675.1 Geminicoccus sp.
CGGCAGCCGCGCCACCACCGGCCGCCCGGTCAGCCGCTCGACCTGGCGCGCCGAGCGCACGCGCGGATCGGCCCGGTCGCGGACCAGTGCCAGGAGGGCCGCCAGCGCGCCCGAGCCGATGAAGCCGACGATCGGGAAGAACAGGAACGGCGGCGTGCCCGACTGGAGGTCGGGCGAGGCCTCCGCAATCAGCTCGACGTCCGGCTGGACCAGGGATCGCTGCTCGGCCAGGAGCTTGCGCTGGGTCAGCATCTCCTCGTACAGGCGCCGGTTGACATCCGCATCGCGCTTCAGGTTGGCGATTCGGACCATGGCGTGCTGGTCGCGCGCGATCTGGTCCTGCGCGGCTTTGATCTCGTTGCCGATTTCCCCCGCCTTGACACGCAGGAGGTCGAGGTCCCGCACCACTGCCGCCAGGCCGCGCTCTGCCTCCTCACGGATCGTGCGGCGCAAGGCGATCTCATCGGCCTGCAAGGCCTGCACCGACGGGTGCTCGGGCCCAAAGCTCAGGAGGAGTTCCGAGCGCCGCCGCGCCAGGCCGGCCGCCTCCAGTGCCAGTTGCCCGGCGGTCTGGCTGTCCAGGGCGCGGGCGAGCGCCACCGGGTCGCCGTTCGCCTGCATTTCCTCTAGGGCGCGCACACGCGCCTCGGCCACCGCAATCTGGCTGCGGGTGTTGATCAGCTCCAGGTTGAGGTCGGCGATCCGCCGTGACAGCACCTCCTCGGTCCCGTCGACAGGCAGCGCATTCTCGGCGCGATAGGTCTCGAGCTGGCTGTCGGCCCGCTCCACCTCGTCGCGCAGTTCCGCCAGCCGGACCTCCAGATAGGTTCCGGTGCCACCCGCGGTCTGCAGTTTGGAATCGAGCTGGTGGCGGATATAGGCACGGGCCGTCTCGTTGACGATCGCGGCGGCCAGCACCGGATCGGCGGCCTGGTACGACAAGGTCATCGCATAGCTCTGGCCCACCTGCTGGACACTGATGTCCTCGGCCAACCGCTCGATGATCTCGTCTCGGGTGATCTGCTCCGCAGGCTCGTCCGGCCCGGCGCGCAACAGCCGCCCGAGCTCGTCCAGCCAGTCCGTGTACGGCGCCGCCTGCTCGCTCAAGAAAGCCACCAGCCGGCCCTTCACGCTCGGCGGGTCGAGGAAGTCCGGGTTGTCGGCCAGCCCCAGCCGGTCGACAACCTCGCCCAGCACGACCGGTGCGAGGATCACGTGGAGCTGCGTCTCCAGGATCGGCATGTCGCGGATCAGCTGCCCCGGAATCGTGCCGAGATTGGGCAGCGGCGCGTCCTTGGGGTTGAGCGCCATCATCGCCGTCGCGGTGTAGCGCTCCGGGGCGAGCTTCCCATAAAGGCCGGCGAGCAGCGTCACCGGCAGGACGATGGCCGCGACCAGGAGCTTGTGGCGCCCGAGGACGCGCAGGATCTCGGACGGGCCGGGGAACTCGTCGAACGCGCCGGTGAACATCGCCCGGACGCCGCCCGCCGCCTCGGGCCGCGCTTGACCGCTACGGACGTCCATCAATGCCATCGCGTCGAGCCTTTGCTGGGCAGGGTCGGCGCCGGCCGCACCCGGTCGACATGCCTGCGGATGATGAGGATCAGGGCTGCCAGCGCAGCCCCTTCGCCGATCGCGACGACCAGGATCGTCGAGGTGGCGGTGCCGGCCAGCACGGCGATCGCCAGGCCCACGAAGATGGTGAGCATCGCGATCATGCTGGCATAGAAGGACTGGCGGAACAGCGGCACGCACTGCGCCTCCAGGCTGTAGACGGTGCGCAGGAGGCCCACCAGCGTCGCCAGGCCCCATAGCGGCAGGGCCGCGCCGATGCCAAGATAGTCGGCGGGCAGGACGTGGAGCGACAGATAGGGCCAGCCCAGCCAGAGCAGCACGAGATAGGCCAGGGTAGCGCCGATGAAGCCCAGCGCGCTGAGGTTGGCATAGCGCATCGCCGCGGCCGGGCGACGCTCGGCGAAGTCCCGAGCCATCGCTGGCCGGGCGACCTTGCTCCAGGCGCTCCCCAGCAGGCCCACCGGGCGCATCAGGGTCAGGGCGGCCTGGATGACGCCCAGGTCGGCGACGCTGAAGAAGGTGCTCACTGCCAGGACATGGCCCCGGGTCTGCATCTCCGACGCGGCGGCGCCCATCAGCGCCCAGCGCGCGTGGTCGTCCCAGAGCCGCCGCAGGCGCCGCCGCACCTTGCGGTCGAACCGCAGGGCGAAGTCGCCGGGCTGGCGGATCAGCGTCGAGGCGCAGGCCAGCACCGTGGCGAGGCACAGCGTGCCGACCACCAGCATCATGCTGATCTCGATCCCGGCCCAGACCGCGCCGGCCAGGACCACCAGGACGGTCAGGGCCTGCAGCAGGTCGTTCAGCAGGACCTGCCCCGCCTCCCGCCGGGTGAAGTGGTAGGTTCGCACATGCTCGCGGCAGATCTGCAGGGCGACGAACAGGCCGCAGAGCAGAGGCGTGGCCCAGCGATGGGCCTCGCTGAAGAACTCGAACCCGATCGCGGTCGCGACGCCCACCAGCACCGCCACCCCGACGGCGACCAGCCAGGTGGTGGCCAGCACTTCCTGCCGTTCCGCCGGGCCGGTGGCACGGACAAGCAGCAGGGCCAGTTGCGAACCGGCCAGGGCCTGGTGCGCTGCCAGGCCGGTGAGCGAGACGCTCAGCACGATGGCAAAGGCGCCGAACTTGCCGGGCGCCCACTGGTGGATCAGCCAGAAGGTCAGGATCAGGTTGGTGGCGCTGACCACGATCTGGTCGGCCATCGACAGCACCAGCGGGCTGCGGAGGCGGCCGATCATGGCACCAGCCCGAGTTCACGGTTGTAGCGCTCGACATGCGGCCCCGCGGCAAACCGGGCCGCGATCTGGTCGTGCTGCGCCAAGAGCGCGGCGCGCAGCGTGCCGTGCCGGTCCAGCAGATCCTCCAGCCCGGCCAGGATCGAATCCACCGAGGTCGGATCGCAGCCGATGGCGGCCTCGATGCCGTCGACGAAGCCGTCGATGCCGGTGCCGCGCGAGTAGAGGATCGGCACACCGCTCAGCATCGCCTCGACATAGACCATGCCGAAGGTCTCGTTGTGGCTGGGCAGGCACATGACGCCGTAGCGCGGCAGTCGCGCCAGCAGTTCCGCATGCGGCAACGCCCCCACCAGCCGTGCCTGGCCGGTCAGGCCATGCCGGGCGATCAGCGCTTCGATCTTGGCGATCGTCTCGGGCCGGCCGCGGCCCACGATGTCCAGCGACTGGCCGGGCCGCCGCCTCGCCAGGCGCGCGAAGGCCGGCAGCAGGCGGTCCAGCCCCTTCTTCTGGTAGATGTCGAGATGGAGGATGGTCACCAGGCGGTACGGATCCGGCACCGCATCCGCCGCCAGCCGCGTGCCCGGGCAGAAGTTCGGCAGTTCCCGGCCCAGGGGCCGCGCCTCGGGAAACAGCCGCTCGATCTGCGCACGGTACCACAGCGACACGTAGTAGAGGCGTCGGCTGTGCCGGACGATCCGGCGGATCAATGGGCGGTAGTGCGGCAGATAGCGCAGGATCTTCGATTCGGCCTCGGCACGGACCGAGCAGACCAGCGGGACGCGCAGCCAGCGGGACAGGAGATAGCCGCTGATGCCCTCGAAGCAGAGCTTGTGGGCATGGATCAGATCGACGCTGATCCGCTCCTGCTCCAGCAGTGCCCGGATGCGGCGCGCCACCTGCACCATCGCCGGGAACAGCAGCGCACCGAACGGCAGGCCCCAGTAGCGCATCGAGTAGACCGACGGGTCCCCCGCGCCATCGCCATGGATCAGGCCTGCCTGCCTCGGATCGGCGGTCCGGGTGAGCGCCACGACCACATGGTCGACCGCGGGATTCGCCTTGACGAAGTTGCGGATCGCGACGGTCTTGGTCCGGTCGAACGCGTCCGGATAGTCCACGGCTAGGTGGAGCACCCGCTTGCGTGATGGCACGACAGGCGCTGCCGTCGTCACGGCCATGTCCGCCGCGGTCCGGGAGCGTGGGAAGAGGCTCTGGGCATGTCTATCGCTTCCCAGGAAGGTCTGGTCTGTCATCTTCCGGTGAAGGACGTGCTCAGGACCTGCTCCCCGCGCTCGCCACCCGGCAGGTCGACCGGCTGGGCCGTCCCTTCGGCACCGCCGCCGGAAGCGACGCCATGCGAGCCGAACCGCCGGCGCAGCCCGGCAAAGGCACCGAGCACGAAGCGGTAGGAGGGATAGGCCGCGCCGATGGCGAACGCGAAGCCCAGCACCGTCGCCACCAGCCTGTCCGCCATGCCCATGGAATCCGGCAGCTCGTGCCCGCGCAGGAGTGCGTAGAGCTGGATCGGCATGAAGTGCCAGAGATAGACCCCGTAGGACAGCTGGCCCAAAACGCGCAGCGGCCGGATCTCCAGCAGCCGGATGAGCGATGCGAAGGCCGGGGTATAGAGCGCTACGGCACAGAGCAGCAGGCCGATGCCCTGGACGGTGTAGCGCAGCGTTTCCCGGAACTCGGGCGAGCGGATCACGATGGCGGCCAGCAACAACGCCAGGCCTGCCAGCATCGTTGCGACCGGCACGCGCTGCAGAAAGGTGATCCGGGCGACGTAGATCCGCCCGAGCAGGGCGCCGATGCAGCCGTAGGCAAGCGAGTCCATGCGCGCTTCGGAAGCGTAGTAGTTATAGCTGTCCGGCAAGCTGCCGAAGGCGACGATCCGGATGGTGAGCGACGCGACGCAGATCGCCAGCAATGCCACGAGCAGGCGCCGTGGCCAGGCAACCGTCGCTGCCAGTAGGAGCGGGTAGGTCAGGTAGAAATGTTCCTCCACCGCCAGCGACCACAGGTGGCCGGTGGTGAACGGGTTCACAATGTCCTCGTGATAGAAAATTTTCAGATAATTGGTAAAGTAGAACAATCCGCCAAAGAAGTACGCCCACGAGATGCTGCCGAGAAATATCACCGAAAGGAGGGCACAGATGAGCACATAGAGGAACATCTCCGGAGAAAGCCGGAGATAGCGGCGAACATAGAACGGGACGATGGCAATCCGCCCGTTGCGGTCGAACTCCGTGCACAGCAGGTTGGTGATCAGCAGCCCGCTGATGAAGAAGAAGATCGTCACGCCGAAGCCGCCGGGCACGACGTGGCCGAAGCCGGCATGGGCCACGATCACCATGGAGACGGCGATGGCGCGCAGCCCGTCCAGGCCCGGGATATAGGTCGCGTTGGGCACGGACAGACCACGCTGATAGGCCTCCCGGATCGAGATCATCGACTTGATTCCATGTATGCGCATGTCTGCGTCGTCTTGCTTCCGCCGGGCACCACGCTGCCCGGCAGGCGACCGCCCTGCCCTGCCTGCCCTGATCGCGTCATCGGAGCACCGACCGATCCGCTGCTGCCCGCGCCGGGATGAGCAGCGCGAACAGGAGGAACAGCCATTGCGGCGAGAACCCGCGCAGGAACGAGCTCTCCGACAGGTTGTGGATGAGCGCGAAGATGATCAGCAGCCATGACAGGCGGTGGGCGACGGGCGCGCTCAACCTCACCCTGGATGCCAGGGCGGCCCCCTGTGCCAGGGTGATGCACAGCAGCGCCAGGCCGACGAGCCCGACGGACAGGATCAGGTCGAGGAACCCGTTATGCGCCTGGTTGAGCAGGCGGATGAAGTGGTCGGGCGCCGCCAGATTCGGCGAACTCGGTCCGACGTTCCAGAAGGACTGCAGGCCATAGCCGAGCAGCCAGTGGCCCCGCAGGGATTCCAGCACGAACAGCCAGATGGAGGTACGCCCGGTGAAGGTGGCGTCCGGGCTGATCAGCGCTGCCAGTTCCAGCGGTGGAATGCCCATGCCGAACACGACGAAGGCCAGGGCAGCGCCCGCGATCACCGGTACGAAAACGAAATAGATCCCGATGCCCAGCCGGGTGGTGCGGCCGGCCAGGACGAGCACGGCATAGATTGCCGGGACCAGGACCACCAGGGCCATCGAGGTCTTGGACAGCGACATCACCAGAAGGAGGCCCCAGCCCGCCAGATAGGCCAGGTTGCCCAGCCTGGCCCGCCGGCTCGCGAAGATCGGCCGGATCGCCCCGCCATACAGGATCGCCACCGCGGCCAGTGCGCCCAGGCCGTTCTTGTCGAGGAAGAAACCGCGGAAGGCGTGCCGCCAGTCATAGGACGTCGGCAGGGGCAGCGCCGCCAGGTGGAACAGCAATGTCACCACGAAGCCCAGATAGAGCATGCGCAGCAGACGATCGACCGATGCGGCCCCGCCGACGGCTGCTGCAATGCAGAAGACCACCATGGCCTGCTGCAACGAGCGCCGCAGGGCGATCGGCGGCTCCAGTGCCCAGAGCGTGCTCAAGATCCCCCAAGCAGCCATGGCGAACAGCCACGGATTGGCCGCAATGAGGACACCGAGCCGGGACTGCCATCGCGGCAGGATCGCCAGCAGGCTCAGGCCCGAGGCTACGAACCAGAACAGCTGGTTGACGGTATTGCTTGCAGACGTACGGGCGACCTCGGCCGCAAGCTCCAGATCGCCGAAGTCGGCGATGGTGAACTGCGGCGTCAGCACGAACCCGGTGTAGAGCACCAGCAGGACGATCAGCAGGTCCGCCAGCGTATCGGCACGGGTCAGCCGCCGCAGGAGCCCGACCGGCTCGCGTACCATGAGCGGCGAGGATGACTGGTAGAGTGAGAGCACGCCGGTCCTTCAATCCCGGTAGGCCGGGTTCAGCCAGTTTCCGGACCAGCGCCAGATTTGGTTGGAATTGACTCCTGATCAATACCCCTTCAGCGTCGCGGGTGGAGCTTGCACTGTCGCTAAGGCCGCCTGCTATCCTGGGAATCCCAGTGCCGACCATGGCTATTCGCAGATCCTTCTCGCCGCGACGACCGCCGCCAAGTCGGTAGGCCGACAATCCTGGGAAGCCAGAAGGTCATCATGCCGAGTTGCGCTCGACGCGAAGGTACCGCTCCATGATCGGCACCATGAACCCCCTGCTTTCGCGCCTGTGGCCCGGGCGCCTGGTCGTCACCTTTCACGGGATCGGCACCCCGGCACGGACGCTCGATGCGGGTGAAGCCCCCTACTGGGTAGAGGCACCGGTGCTGGCAGCGGCAATCGATCTGGCGGCAAAGGGGCGCCTCGAGATCACCTTCGACGACGGCAATGAATCAGATGCGCGCATCGCCTTGCCGATGCTGCAGCGTGCCGGCGTGACCGCGACGTTCTTCGTGCTGGCCGGACGTCTGGACAAGCCGGGCTCGCTCAGCCGTACGCAACTCCAGGAGCTCGCCCGGGCGGGAATGGCCATCGGCAGCCACGGCCACGACCATGTCGACTGGACCCGGGCGGATGATACCGACCTGCGGCGTGAACTCTGGGATTCGCGTGCGGCGATCGAGGACTGTCTGGGTGCTCCGGTCGATTCGGTCTCGGTGCCGTTCGGCGCATTCGACGCACGGGTCCTGCGGCTGGTGGCGCAGGCCGGCTATCGCCACGTCCATACCAGTTCCGGAACACTTGCCCCGCGGCAGGGCTGGCTGGTGCCGCGCCACACGATCCGACAGGACACGCGCCTGGCGCAGGCCGTCGAAGCCTGGACATCCTGGCGGGCACGCCTGGTCTCGGCGCTGCGCAACGAGTTGCGGGGCCATAAGTACCGCTTCAGTACATCGACGGCAGGTCCCGGCCGGTGAGCTGGCGCAGCTTGCCGAGATTCATCCAGCCACGCTGCTCCAGATAGAACGCGCGGCCGGGGCGTAATCTGCGGAGTGCTGTGCCAGCGGCGAACGCGACGGCACACTTGGCGGCAGCATCCAGGTGGAACAGGAGCCCAGCCAGGTCGCGGCCCTGGCCGCCCTTGAGCCGGAACTGCGCATAGGACTGGCCGGAGCGCAACGCGCGACGACGGATATAGGCAGGTGCCAGCCTTGCCTGCGGCACTTCCTCGTAGATGCGGGCATCGTCGGTGGCGACCAGCACCGCACCCGCCAAGTGCAGGCGGTGGAAGAACTCGGTGTCCTCGCCGCCGCTCTTGCCGAGCTTCGGATCGAAGCGCAGCCCCAGCCGCTCGACCAGGCTACGGCGGATCAGGACGTTGCCGGACCGGCCGGTGTCCAGGCGCTTGCCGCGCGGCCCCCAGTCCACGAACAGCGGGTTGGCGTCGACCAGCCAGGCCGGTGTGTCGGCCGGGTATTGCGGGAATACCGGCCCCACCACCACGTCGGCACCGAACTCGACCTGGGCGGCGAACATGCGCACGAGCCAGTCCGGCTCGACCCACTCGTCGTCGTCGACGAACGCCACCCATTCGCCATCTGCCGCATCAAGGCAGGCATTGCGCGCCAGCGAGATGTTGCCGGCCGCCACCGGCAGCACCCGCACTGGCAGAGCCCATGGTTGCCCCGCCGCCACTCGGGCCGCAGCCGCACCATCCCGGTCATCGTCGGCGACCACGATCTCGACCCGGTAATCCGCAGGAATCTGGATCGCGCACAACGAGGCGAGCGTGCGCGACAAGCAGGGCCGTCCGAGGCTGGCAATGCCGATGGTGACGTTGCTCATGGCGCGCTTGGGGTCATCCCGAGTTCCCGTCCGGGCCACGCCGGCAGCGCCGGCCATCGGCCGCAGCATAGCGGCAGGCGCTATCCCGGAAAAGTCGATGAACCATCCCAGCCGGTCTTGCCCCGATCCATCATCGTCGAACAAATGACGGACACTCTTCACTTAAGAGGCGACCCGAACCTCTTCAGGATAAACTTTAAATAGAAGTAATCGCCCATAGCAAAGCAGTCTTCACGGTCGTTGATCTGGTGAGATCCACCGTTGGCGGGGGCTGCGACAATGACGACTACTGACAGCCCGCGGCAACGCACAGCATGAACTGTTCATTGCGGTTTTCTGACTGGATTTTTCAGAGAGGCAGTCATCGACCCTCCCTCATGACCACGGACACATGGCCCAATTCTCCGGGCGGATCACACAAGGGCGCAAAGAGGATGCCTCGGTTCCTGAACCTGTTGTTTGCGCTGTTGCTAGCGATAGGCACCGCCTGGACCAGTGCGCCGGCACAGGCGGCTACACCCAATCCGATCCCACCAGGCTACCTGAAGACCTACGGGAACAAGATCCGTGACATGCAGAACCACAACATCCGGATTCTCGGGGTGAACTGGTTCGGGATGGAGACGGCGACGATGTCGCCCCACGGTCTGTGGGCGCGCAACTACCAGTCGATGATCAGCCAGATCGCGTCGATGGGCTTCAACACCATCCGCCTGCCCTTCTCCGCGGCGATGCTTTCCGGCACCGCCGCCGATGTCGGCGGAGTCCACATGTGGCTGAACCAGGAGTTCCAGAACAAGACGCCGCTGCAGATCATGGATGCCGTGATCGCCTATGCCGGCCAGGAAGGTCTGCGGGTCATCCTGGACATGCACAGCCTGGAGCCCGACGGCAACGACGGCAAATGGTACAGCGCGACTCGCACGGAGGCCGACTGGATCAACAACTGGAAGTTCCTGGCCAGCCGCTACGCGAACAATCCCACGGTGATCGGCGCCGACCTGCTGAACGAGCCCTCCGGCACCTGGGGCACCGGTGATGCGGACGACTGGAAGCGCGCCGCCACCGCTGCAGGCAATGCCATCCACTCGGTCAACAACAAGTGGTTGATCATCGTCGAGGGCCTGCGGGTCTGGAACAACACCTGGTACTGGTGGGGCGGCGGCCTGCAGCCGGTCGCGACCATGCCGATCACGCTGAACACGCCGAACAAGCTGGTCTACTCCGCCCACGACTATCCGCCGTCGGTGTTCGAGCAGCCCTGGTTCGCAGACCCGAACTACCCGAACAACCTGCCGAGCGTCTGGGAATCCCACTGGGGCTTCATCGAGACGCAGAACATCGCGCCGATCTTCCTCGGCGAGTTCGGCTCCGGGCTCGAGACCAACCGCGACATCCAGTGGGCGAACAAGCTGGCCAGCTATATTGCAACCAAGAAGCTGGACTGGGCCTATTTCGCGTTCAACGCCAACGGCCTGCCCTATATGGGCGTGCTCAACGCCGACTGGACGACGATCCATCCCAGCCGGCAGACCTATCTCCTGAACCTCATCGCGAATACGAAGCTGTAGCCCCGGCGGCCGGCGGCGTCGCCTGTGGCGCCGCCGGCACCATTCAGGCCAACAGCAACCCGGCGTCGACCGGCACGGTATGGCCGGTAACCATCCCCGTGCCGAACGCCAGGAACAGGATGACGTCGGCCAGGTCCGAGGGCTGGTTGCGGCGCTTGAGCAGGGACAGCTCGATCGAGCTGGTGCGCTGCTCGTCGGTCCACTCGACCATCCAGGGGCTGTCGACCGCACCCGGTGCGATCGCGTTGACCCGTGCCTCGGGGGCCAGGGCGCGGGCGAGGTCCTTGGTCAGGTTGATCAGGGCAGCCTTGCCAGCACTGTAAGCGATCGAGCTGCCCACCCTGCCAAGGCCGGCGATCGAGGCGGTGTTGACCACGGAGCCGCCCCGTTCCTTGAGCGTGGCTGCGGCCGCCTTGGTGCAGCGGAATACGCTGACCAGGTTCACGTTCCAGATGGTCGACCAG
>NZ_DATMFZ010000345.1:0-20660 GCF_035556675.1 Geminicoccus sp.
ATCTGTTTCCCATCTACCAGTCGACCCACCGCCGGATGCGCGACATCTGGCGCGACCTTGCGAAAGTGCGTTCATGACCCGGACCATCGAAGCCGCCATCATCGGCGACAATTTCATGCGCGCCTCGGTGTTCGAGGAGAATCTGCGCAAGATCCCGGGCGTGGAGTGGAAGATCCGCAGCCTGGAGCTGCCCTGGCCGGACGAGCCCTCCTACCACGGCGAGAAGGGCACCGAGCTGGAAGGGCTGAAGGAGCTGCAGGGCGATCCGGCCGAGCTTGCCAACTTCGTCAAGGGTGCCGAGGTCCTGGTCTGCCACCTGCCGCCGGTCACCCGCTCGATGCTGAAGGTGATGGCACCTCCCTTGAAGCTGATCGGGGTCAGCCGCGGCGGACCGGTCAATATCGACATGCAGGCGGCCAAGGATGCGGGCGTCACGGTCGTCAACGCGCCCGGGCGCAATTCGACCGCGGTGGCCGAGTTCACGATCGGCGCGATCCTGGCCGAGACCCGGCTGATCACCAAGGGCCATGTCTCGCTGAGCAAGGGCGAGTGGCGGGGCGACCTGTACCGCGCCGACCTCACCGGCCCGGAGCTTTCCGAGCTGACCGTGGGCCTGATCGGCTACGGCCATATCGGCACCAAGGTCACCAAGCTGCTGAAACCCTTCGGCTGCCGGATCCTGGTGAACGATCCCTACGTGACCCTGGACGAGACCGACCGGGCCGCGGGCGTGGAGCAGGTCGAGCTGGACGAGCTCTTGCGCCGCTCCGACGTGGTGAGCCTGCATGCCCGGGTGACGCCGGAGACCACCGGCTTCATGAACAGGTCGACCTTCGCCAAGATGAAGAAGGGCTCCTGGTTCATCAACACGGCGCGCGGGCCGATGGTGAACTATGACGACCTCTACGAGGCGCTGCAGTCGGGCCATCTGCGCGGCGCCATGCTGGAGACCCATGCGGTCGAGCCCTGCCCGCCAGACCTGCCGCTCTTGCGCCACCCGAACGTCACCCTCACCCCGCACATCGCCGGCGCTTCCACCACCACGGTGAAGATCGCCGCGCAGATGATCGCCGCCGAGGTCCAGCGCTGGATCGAGGGCAAGCCGATGCTGAACGTCGCCACCAAGTGAGCCGACCATGAGCCTCGCGGAACTCGACAAACTGACCGGCCCGGCCGACCTGCTGGTGATCGGCGGCGGTGCCAATGGTGCCGGCATCGCCCGCGACGCGGCCGGGCGCGGCCTGTCGGTCGTCATGTGCGAGAAGGACGATTTGGCCCAGGGGACCAGCTCGCGCTCGGGCAAGCTGATCCATGGCGGGCTGCGCTACCTGGAATATTACGAGTTCCGCCTGGTCCGCGAGGCGCTGATCGAGCGCGAGGTGGTGCTGAACGCCGCCCCGCACATCGTCTGGCCGATGCGCTTCGTGCTGCCGCACAGCCCGGACCAGCGGCCGCGCTGGCTGATCCGGCTGGGCCTGTTCCTCTACGACCATCTGGGCGGCCGGGCGAAGCTGCCGGGCACCCGCTCGCTCGACTTCAGGAAGGACCCCGAGGGCGCGCCGATCGTGGATGCCTATCCGAACGGGTTCGAGTACTCGGACTGCTGGGTGGACGACGCGCGGCTGGTGGTCCTGAACGCGCTGGACGCGAAGGAGCGGGGTGCCGTCATCCTGACCCGCACGCCCGCCACCTCGGCCAGGCGCGAGGGGGGCCTGTGGGAGGTCGAGCTCACCGACACGACCACCGGCGAGACGCGCAGCGTCAAGGCGCGCGCGATCATCAACGCGGCGGGCCCCTGGATCGAGGGGGTGCTGGGCAGCGTCGCGGGCGTGAACAGCTCGCGCCGGGTGCGCCTGGTCAAGGGCAGCCACCTGATCTTCAAGAAGTGGTGGCAGGGGTCGCAGGCCTATCTCCTGCAGAACGACGACAAGCGGGTGATCTTCGTGAACCCGTACGAGGGCGACCTCGCTTTGATCGGCACCACCGACATCCCGGTCGAGGGCCGGCCGGAGGACGTGCGGGTCGAGGAGAAGGAGCGCAGCTACCTCCTGCGGGTGCTCAACCGCTATTTCCGCCATAAGCTCACCGAGGCCGACATCGTCGCCGAGTTCTCCGGCGTGCGCCCGCTCTATGACGACGACAGCGCCAAGAACGCCTCGGCGGTCACCCGCGACTATGTGTTCGACGTCGACCCTCCTGCCCCGGATCAGGCGCGCGCCCCGCTGCTGTCGATCTTCGGCGGCAAGATCACGACCTACCGCAAGCTCGCCGAGCACGCGCTGGACAAGCTGCAGCCCTATCTCGGTACGCGGTCCGGCAACTGGACCGCCAGGGCGCCCCTGCCGGGCGGCGACATGCCGGGTGCCGACTTCGACGCGTGGCTCGCCGGCTTCCGCAAGACACACCCCTGGCTCCCGGAGAATCTCGCCCGCCATTACGGTCGGCGCTATGGCACCCGGTCGGTCCGGCTGCTGGAGGGTGCCACGCGGATGGGTGACCTCGGCCGGCATTTCGGCGGCGAGCTCTACGAGCGCGAGGTCGACTATCTGGTGGCGAACGAGTGGGCGCGTTCGGCGGACGACATCCTGACCCGCCGCACCAAGCATTACCTGCACCTGAGTGCTTCCGAGCAGCAGGCGTTCCGCGACTGGTTCGCCCAAAGGCCGGGGGCACTCGAGGACGAACGGGAGGCGGCATGAACCGGCTGGCACTCGGCATCGACATCGGCAGCTCCGGGGTGCGCGCCTCGGCCGTCGACCGCGACGGCCGTCTGGTCGCCGAGGCCAAGGCCGCCCTGCCGGAGCCCGACCGGGCCGACGGCATGATCCGGACCGCGGCAGAGGACTGGTGGGCGGCGGTGGAGACCTGCCTCGCCGGAATCCCAAGGGAGCGGGTGGCCGCGGTCGCGGTGGACGGCACGTCGGGCACCCTGCTGCTCTGCGCCGCCGACGGCACCCCGCTTTCTCTCGCCCGACGCTACGACGATGCCGGCAGCGCTGCCCATGCCGCCCGGATCCGCGAGCTGGCACCCGCCGAGAGTGCCGCGCACGGCGCCACCTCGCCGGCCGCCCGCCTGCTCGACCTGCAGGCACGTCATCCGGATGCGGCCATGGCATTGCACCAGGCCGACTGGGTGGTCGGCCGGCTGACCGGCCGGTTCGGCGTTTCCGATGACAACAACGCGCTCAAGACCGGCTGGGACCCGGTCACGCGGACCTGGCCCGACTGGCTGGACGGGCTCGGGATCGCGCGCCGCCTCCTGCCGCAAGTGCTGGAGCCCGGTGAGGTGGTCGGCCCGGCCCTGCCGGAGCTGGGCTTTGCCAAGGGTGCGGTGGTGGTGGCCGGCACCACGGATGGCTGCGCCTCGTTCCTCGCCACCGGGGCCGACCAGCCGGGCGACGGGGTCACGGCTCTCGGCACCACGCTGACCCTGAAGCTCCTGTCCGACCGGCCGGTGTTCGACCCGGCGGCCGGCGTCTACAGCCACCGCCTGCTCGGCATGTGGCTGGCGGGTGGTGCGTCCAACACCGGCGGTGCTGCGCTCCTGCGCTTCTTCACGAGCGAGCAGATGCGCGCGATGGAGCCGGGCCTGAACCCGGACCACCCCACCGGGCTGGACTTCTGGCCGCTGGCCGGCAAGGGCGAGCGCTTCCCGATCGCCGACCCCGCCATGGAATCCCGCCACGAGCCGCGGCCGGCCGAGGATGTGCGGTTCTTCCAGGCACTGCTGGAAGGGGTCGCCTCGGTGGAGCACCGCGCGTACCGGCGTCTGGCCGAGCTGGGCGCACCGAAGCTGCGTTCGGTGCGCACGGTGGGTGGCGGAGCGGCCAACAAGGCCTGGACCCGGATCCGGCAGAACCTGCTGGGCGTGCCGATGCTGGAGCCGGCCAGCGAGCAGGCCTCCTACGGCACGGCGCTGCTGGCCCGCCGGGCCCTTTGAGGCTCAGCCGAGGTCCAGCACTTTCAGGGTCTGCCGGGCGATCATCGCCTCCTCGTCGGTCGGGATGACGCGGACCACGATGCGGCTGTCCGTCGAGGAGATCAGCGGCGCGTCGGCGCCGTTGGCCTCGTCGTCAAGCGCCATGCCGAGCCAGGCCAGCCGCTTGGCCACATTGGCGCGGATGCTGGCCGAGCGCTCGCCGATGCCGGCGGTGAACACGAAGCCGTCGATCCCGCCCATGCTGGTAGCGAGCAAGGCCGTCTCCTGGGCGATCCGGTGGGCGAAATAGTCCAGGGCGAAGCCAGCGCGCGGGTCCTGGCTGGCCTTCAGCTCGCGCACGTCGTTGGACACGCCGGACAGGCCGAGCAGGCCGCATTCGTGGTAGAGCATCCGCTCGATCTTCTTCGCGTCCCAGCCCTGCTGCATCAGATAGAGGATCACGCCGGCATCGAGGCGTCCGGGCCGCGTGCCCATGGGCAGGCCGTCCAGCGCGGTGAAACCCATGGTGGTCTCGATCGAGCGCCCCTCCTGGATCGCGCACAAGGAGGCACCGCTGCCGAGATGGGCCGCCACCACCCGCCCCCCGGCCAGTTCGGGATCCAGCTCCCGCAGCCGCTCGGCGATGAAGGCGTAGGACAGGCCATGGAAGCCGTAGCGGCGGACCCCCTCGCGATCCAGCGCCTCGGGGATGGCGAACCGGTCGGCCAGCTCGGCATGGCCACGATGGAACACCGTGTCGAAGCAGGCGACCTGGGGCAGGTCCGGTCGGAGCGCCTGGATGGTGCGGATGGGGGCAATGCTGTTCGGCTGGTGCAGCGGCGCCAGCGGCACCAGGGCCTCGATCTCCGCCAGCGTCTCCGCCGTGATTCGCGCTGGCCCCTCGAACCGCCGGCCGCCATGCACGACCCGATGCCCGATCGCGACGAGGCCGCCATCGTCGAGCGCGTCCTGCAGGAAGGTCAGCACGTGCTCGACCGCAGCGCCGACATTCTCGGCATGATCGCCGAGGTCCTTGTCGAGCAGGACAGTACCCGCCTCGTCCTTCACCTCCAGGTGCGGATGGACCCGGATGCCGTCGAGCAGGCCCTTCAGCCGCCGCTCCGGTCCGTCCCGTCCCAGCGCGAAGACCTGGAACTTGATGCTGGAGGAGCCGGTGTTCAGGACCAGCAGCGAGCCCGTCATCTCAGGTCGATCCCTTGCGGCTGCGGGGCGGGCGGGAGGTGGCGGCGCGGCGCCTGGGCAGGGCGGCGCGCTTGCGCGCGGGCGGTGGTGATGGCGGCTTCGCGGCGGCCTGCGGCCGGGCTGGCACCGGCTCGGCGGCCAGGAGTGCCGCGATCCGTTCCAGCCGCCGCTCCGCCTCGGGCACCAGCGGCCCGGCGGCTTCGGCCAGATGCCGCACCAGCGGCAGGAAGCCCCCGCGGGCATCCTCCGGCACAAGTTGCGGCAAGGCCGAGATCGCCTCCTCGCCGGCCTCGCGCAGGATGGCGGTCTGCAGCCGCACCCTGGCCTTGAACGCGTCGAGCCCGGCGGCGTGGCATTCCGGATGCTCGGCCCTGAGGTTGCGCACGGCAGCGAAGGTCCGCTCGTCCACTCGACCGCCCGGCATGATCAGCCAGACGACCGCGCGGATCAGCGCATCCGCCGGCGTGCCCGTCCCGATCCCGCGGCGCACCTCGGCAGCATGGGCAGCGACGAAGGCACGGTGCTCGGGCTCTTCACCCGGGGGCGGACGGAGCGGCTCGTCGCGCGCGCGCAGGCCCACCAGGGCCTGCAGCATCGGCTGGCCGTAGATGGCCAGGAAGGCCTGCTCGGTCATGCCGTCGCGCAGGTCGCGCCAGGCGTCGAGCATGGTGACCATGGCCTTGGAGAACTGCTCCTGCAGGAGCCGGAACGGGTTGTCGTCAGATACCGGCCGGCGCTGCGCGCGCACTTCCTCGGCGACCTCCTCCAGCATGCGCATCGCCGGGCCGTCATGACCGAACAGCTCGTACGGCAGGCGGGCCGGGTGCAACCTGCGCGCGGCCAGGGCCAGTTCCGGGGTCGCCAGTGCCCGCACCCAGGGCTGCATGAAGGTCCGGTAGAGGCCGAGATTGATGTCGGACAGGCGGGCGACCGTGGCGAAGCGGCGCTCGTCGGCTTGGTCGTTGCAGCCCAGCGCCCGGATGTCGTCCAGGTCGCGCGGCTCGAAATGCAGCACCCACTCGCCGGCCACGAGCTGGGCGTTCGGCGTGTCCGGCCCGGCCTTGGTCAGCACCGCCTCGAACAGGCCGGGCGGCAGCACGTCGATCAGGTCGATGTTGGAGGTGAACTCCTGGTGCTCCTTGCGGGCCACCGAGCCCGACACGAAGATGCCCAGATGGCCCACCGCGTCGTGCACGCTGTAGACGATGGTCTGGTCGTGCGCGCGGATGTCGTCGGCGTCCTGGTAGAGTTCCAGGATCCAGCCGAGTGCCTGGGGCGGCGGGGTGATGTCGTCGCCCTTCGAGCAGAAGACGATGATCGGCCCCCTGACGTTGCGCAGGTCGATCCGGGTCCCGTCATTGGCACGCAGCTCGCCCGATACCAGGCGGTTGCCGACGAACAGCTCGTCGGTGATCCACTGCATCTCCTGGGCACCCAGGATGGCGTGGCCGCCCCACCAGCGCTCGAACGCGAGATAGCGCTCCGGCTCGGTGTCGATGTTCGCCCAGACGTTGTACTGCTTGGTCCAGAGCGTGTTGGCCGGGTTCATGGCCTCGAAGTTCGCGACCAGCCACGCACCGTCGAACCTGCCGGCACCGAGATCGCCGGTGAGCGCTGTCAGCCAGCTCCCGCCCAGCATCCCGCCGGCATAGCGCATGGGTGAGCCGCCATGCGTGCCCTGCCAGTAGGCGAGCGGTGCGCCCGGCAGCAGGAGCGGCCCGTACCGGTCCGGCCGGATGGCAGCCGCGATCGCCAGTGCCCAGCCTGCCTGGCAGTTGCCGATCGCGAGCGGCAGGCCCTGGGCCTCGGGATGGCGCCGGATCACCTCGTCCTGGAAGCTGCCGAGCGCGTCGATCACGTCCAGGATCGTCTGGCCCTCGACCGGTTCGGTGGTGAAGCTCACGAAGTAGCAGGGATGGCCGCTGGCCAGCGCCACGCCGATCTCGCTGTCCGGCTTGAAGCCGCCGATCCCGGGCCCGTGGCCGGCGCGCGGGTCGATCACGATGATCGGCCGCTTGCAGGGATCAGTCGGTATCACCTCGCCGGGCAGGATCCTCAAGAGATCATAATTGACCGGCCGGGACAGCTCCAGGCCGTGCATCACCGGCTCGTGCCGGAAGTGCAGCACGTCCGGCGCCGGCGAGGCCATGTGCTCCCGATAGGCCAGGCTGCGCTCGCGCAGCGTGTCTAGGAACAGGATGTTCCGCTGCCAGGCGTCGACCAGATAGTCCAGCACCGGGTTGCCGGCAGGGATCGGGAGGTTGGCCACGGCTGGCCTCCTGGATGGTGGACCTGGGTGCGACGCTCAGGCGTCACGTGGCGCGGCGAGTACTGTCACGCAGCGGGGCGAAGCGACGCGATCGCCTGCGCATAGTCGCCGTTCCGGAAGATCGCAGAGCCGGCCACCAGCACGTCCGCCCCCGCCTCGATCGCCTTGGGCGCGGTCTGGGCATCGATGCCGCCGTCCACCTGCACCCGGATCGGCCGCCCGCCGGCCAGCGCCTTGGCCTGGCGGATCTTGTCGGTGGCATAGGAGATGAACTTCTGCCCGCCGAAGCCCGGGTTGACGCTCAGGATCAGGATCAGGTCCAGATGGTCCAGGACATGCTCCAGGACGGAGACGGGCGTGGCCGGGTTGAGCGCCACCCCTGCCCCCTTGCCGAGTGCCCGGATCGCCGCCAGCGAGCGGTCCAGGTGCGGCCCGGCCTCGGCATGGACGGTGATCCGGTCGGCGCCGGCCTTGGCGACCGGGGCGATCCACTGGTCGACCGGCGCGCACATCAGGTGGGCATCGAACAGCAGGTTGGACTGGCTGCGCAGGGCAGCGATCACGTCGGCGCCGAAGCTGAGATTGGGCACGAAATGGCCGTCCATGACGTCCAGATGCAGCCAGTCCGCACCGGCGGCCTCGACCGCCTTCACCTCCTCGCCCAGCCGCGCATAGTCAGCGGCCAGGATCGAGGGTGCGATCAGGACAGAATCGCTCATCCTTCGCGCACCTCATAGCCGGCGGCCTCGATCGCGCTCGTCACCGCCGCGCGATCCTCGATGCCCTTCACTTCCACCGTGCCTTCCTCCACCGAGACCGTCACCTCCGCCTGCGGGTCCAGCCGCCGCACCGCCTCCGTGACCGCACGGACGCAGTGGGCACAGCTCATTCCTTCGACCTTCAATCGCATCGCCCGAGTTCCTTCCTGTCGATGCGCCGCCATCTGGTGGTTCCAGCAAGGAGAAGGTCAAGCAGCGGTGTGAAACGGCCACGTCACCCCTTGACCTTCCCGCCGCTGGAAGGGCCACCTGAAGGATCGCGCCAGCCAGTGGAGCGTCTTGATGGCCACCATGTCCCTCGAACGGACCGAGCAGCCCGGGGTTGCCGTCGATCTGGCGATCGACGGCATGACCTGTGCCTCCTGCGTACGCCGGGTGGAGCGGGCGCTGGGCCAGGTGCCGGGTGTGGTCTCGGCCAGCGTCGACCTGGCGACGGAGAAGGCGCGCGTGGAGACGCGCGGTGCGCCGCCATCCAGCCTGGTGGCCGCAGTCGCCCGCACCGGCTATCGCGCCTCGGTCCTGGCCGACGATCCGGGTGGTGCGGCCGATGCCGAACTGCAGCGTGCCCGGGAGGCACAGGCGCAGCGCGAGGGCTGGTATGCGGCCCTGGCCCTGGCTCTGGCCTTGCCGCTGGTCCTGCCGATGGCGGCCATGCCGTTGGGTTATGAGCTGGCGCTGCCGGCTTGGCTGCAGTTCCTGCTGGCGGCCCCGGTGCAGTTCTGGCTGGGGGGCCGGTTCTACCGGGCAGGCTTGGCCGCCCTGCGCGCCGGCACCGGCAACATGGACCTGCTGGTGGCATTGGGCACCAGCGCCGCGTTCGGGCTCAGCCTGTGGAACTGGCTGGTGGTGGGCCATGGCGGGCATGCCCTCTATTTCGAGGCCGCCGCCCTGGTGGTGGCGCTGGTCCTGCTCGGCAAGTGGCTGGAGGGCCGCGCTCGCCGCCAGACCGGGGCAGCCCTGCGCGCGCTGGCAGCATTGCGGCCGACTACCGCACGGGTGCTGATCGATGGCGAGCCGACCGAGCTGCCGATTGCGGCCGTGGCAACGGGTGACCGGGTGCTGGTGCGGCCGGGCGAGCGGGTGCCGGTCGATGGCGAGATCGCAAAGGGCAGCGGCCATCTCGACGAATCCATGGTCACCGGGGAAAGCCTGCCGGTGGTCCGCGGCCCCGGCCAGAAGGTGATCGGCGGCACGATCAACCAGGACGCCGCCCTGGAGGTCGTGACCACGGCCATTGGTGCGGAGACGGTGCTGGCCCGGATCATCCGCATGGTGGAGAACGCCCAGGCGCAGAAGGCCAGCGTGCAGCGCCTGGTGGACCGCATCTCCACCTGGTTCGTCCCGGCAGTCCTGGCGATCGCAGCGGTGACCGCGCTCGGCTGGTGGCTCGCTGGCGCCGGCATCGAGCCTGCCATCATCCATGCGGTCACGGTCCTGGTGATCGCCTGCCCCTGCGCGCTGGGCCTAGCCACGCCGGTCGCGATCGTGGCTGGTACCGGTGCTGCAGCGCGGGCCGGCATCCTGATCCGCGATCCGGCAGCACTGGAAGCCGCCCACGCCATCGACGTCGTGGCCTTCGACAAGACCGGCACGCTGACCGAGGGCCGGCCCGAGCTGGCGGGGCTGGCGACGGCGGCAGGCCAGGACGAACAGCACCTGCTGGCCCTGGCAGCCGGCCTGCAGCAGGGCAGCGAGCATCCGCTGGCCGGGGCCGTCCGGGCGGCGGCACAGGAGCGAGGCCTGGTGCCGGCCGTGGCGACGGAGGTTCGCTCCCTGCCCGGGCGCGGGCTGGAAGGGGTGGTGGCTGGCCAGCGCTTCGCGATCCTGTCGGAGCGCGCCGCCCGCGAGGCCGGGGCCGAGGATGCGGAGCTGGCTGCCTGGGCAGCGGCGGCGGCCGCCAACGGGCAGAGCGTATCCTGGCTGGTGGCCCTGCCCAAAGGGGATGCGCTGGCCGTGCTGGCGTTTGGCGACCGGCCCCGGCCGGAAGCGGCGGCCGCGGTGGCGGCTCTGCGCCGCCAGGGGCTGCGGGTCGCCATGCTGAGCGGCGACCACCCGGCGGCAGCCACGGCGATCGCGGCCGAGATCGGCATCGAGGAGGTGCATGCCGGCCTCCTGCCAGCGGACAAGGTCCAGGCGGTGCAGGAACTCCGGCGCGGCGGCACCCAGGTGGCGATGGTCGGCGACGGCATCAACGATGCGCCGGCGCTGGCCGCGGCCGATCTCGGCATCGCCATGGGCTCGGGCACCGACGTCGCCATGGCGAGTGCCGGGGTGACGCTGGTGCGTCCCGATCCGCTGCTGGTCGCAGCGGCCCTGGCCGTGGCCAGGCGCACCCGCCGGACGATCGTCCAGGGCCTGGTGTTCGCCTTCCTCTACAACGTGCTGCTGATCCCGCTGGCGGCATTCGGCCAGCTCACGCCGGTGCTCGCCGGGGCCGCCATGGCGCTCTCCTCGGTGAGCGTGGTCGCCAATGCCTGGCGCCTGAGCCGTTGGCGCGCGAATTGCTAGAAATCACGAGGAGTGGGATGAACACCGGATTGGCCCTGGGATATTGACGGAGCCGGATCGATTCGCCACGTCCCAGGGCTTCTCCGGATCACCACGGAAAGCGATCACACGTGACAGCACAGATCATTCCGGTTCAGACCTTCGATCTCGTGGTGTTCGGCGGCACGGGTGACCTGGCCCTGCGCAAGCTGCTGCCTGGCCTCTACCAGCGCTTCCGTGACCGGCAGATGCCGGCGGACGCCCGGATCCTCGGTCTGTCGCGCCGCGAGCTCAGCGACGAGGACTTCCGCTCCCAGGTGCGTGGTGCGCTGCACGAGCATGTGCGCGCCGACGACCTGGTGCCGGACGAGGTCGAGCAGTTCCTGGGCCGGCTGAGCTTCCTCTCGCTGGACGCCACCGGCTCGAAGGGCTGGCCAGAGCTGGGTAGGTGGCTGGCCGACAGCGCGGAGCGGGTCAGGGTGTTCTACCTCGCCACGGCCCCGGAACTGTTCGGCCCGGTCTGCGCCAAGATCGGCAGCGAGGGCCTGGTGACCCCGGAGACCCGGGTCGTGATCGAGAAGCCGATCGGCAAGGACCTGGCCTCGGCGCGCGCGGTCAACGAGGCAGTGGGTGCGGTGTTCGAGGAGCGGCAGATCTTCCGCATCGACCATTATCTGGGCAAGGAGACCGTCCAGAACCTGATGGCGCTGCGCTTTGCCAATGCGCTGTTCGAGCCGATCTGGAACCGGGCGGCGATCGACCATGTCCAGATCACCGTGGCCGAGACGGTGGGCGTGGGCAACCGGGCCGACTATTACGACCATAGCGGCGCCCTGCGCGACATGGTCCAGAACCACATGCTCCAGCTCCTCTGCCTGATCGCGATGGAGCCGCCGAACGCGATGGATGCCGATTCGGTGCGCGACGAGAAGCTGAAGGTGCTGCACGCGCTGAAGCCGATCCGGCCGGGCCGGGTCGACCAGGTGACGGTGCGCGGCCAGTACTCGGCCGGTGCGATCGAGGGCAAGGCGGTGCCGGGCTATCTCGACGAACTCGGCCGGCACAGCGACACCGAGACCTTCCTGGCGATCAAGGCCGAGGTCGAGACCTGGCGCTGGTCGGGCGTGCCGTTCTACCTGCGCACCGGCAAGCGGCTGGCGCAGCGCGCCTCGGAGATCGTGGTGCAGATGCGCCCGATCCCGCACTCGATCTTCCCCCGCGATGCCGGCGAGGTCCGGCCGAACCGGCTGGTGATCCGCCTCCAGCCGGACGAGGGCGTGCGGCTCTATCTGATGAACAAGGATCCGGGGCCGGGCGGCATCCGGCTGAAGAACACGCCGCTCAACCTGAGCTTCAGCGAGACCTTCAAGGTCCGCTACCCCGACGCCTATGAGCGCCTGCTGATGGACGTGGTGCGCGGCAACCAGACCCTGTTCATGCGCAAGGACGAGGTCGAGGCGGCCTGGACCTGGTGCGAGCCGATCCTGGAGGGCTGGCGCCAGTCCGACGAGGGACCGGAGCAGTATGGCGCCGGCTCCTGGGGGCCATCCAGCGCCGTGGCGCTGATGGTCCATGACGGGCGTCGCTGGGTGGAGCCGGGCACATGAGCAACCGACCGATCGAGCATGGGCGCCCGGAGGAACTGCGCGAGGCGGTGGTGACCGCGATCGCCCAGGCACTGCTGGCAGGCGTGACGGCAAATGGCCGGGCGGTGCTGGCGGTCTCCGGCGGCAAGAGCCCCGTCCCGATCTTCGAGGCGCTGGCCGCGCAGGCGCTGCCCTGGGACCGGGTGACCGTGACGCTGGTGGACGAGCGCTTCCTGCCGGCCGACCATCCCGACAGCAACGAGGCGCTGGTGCGCCGCCACCTGCTGCAGCGGGAAGCGGCGGCGGCCGGCTTCATCGGCCTGCGTGGTACGGCGGCTTCCCTGGACGCGGCGGCCGCGGCAGCGGACCGGGCCCTGACAGCCCTGCCCGAGAGCTTCGACGCGGTCGTGCTCGGCATGGGCGAGGACGGGCATACCGCGTCCTGGTTCCCGGACGGCGACCGGCTGGCCGCAGCACTCGACCCGGACAACCTCCGGCTGGTCATGCCGATGCTGGCGGACAGCGCGGCTGCGACCCGGGAGCGGCTCACCCTCACCCTGCCGGTGGTGGCGCGGGCGCGGCTGGTACTGCTGCCGCTGGAAGGTGCCGGCAAGCTCGCCACCCTGGCGCGCGCCATGGAGCCCGGGCCCGTCGAGGCGCTGCCGATCCGGGCCGCCCTGAAGCTGTCGCAGACCCAGGTCCATACTGCAGGCTGAGATCCCATCCGAGGAATTCTCCGCATGGCAGCAACCCTCCATCCTACGGTCGAGGCGGTCACCGAACGGATCCAGCGGCGTTCGGCGCCAGTGCGCAGCCGCTATCTCGACCAGCTGCGCCGGATGGGCGAGCGGGCGCCGCGCCGGCACAAGCTGGGCTGCGCCAACATCGCCCATGCGCTCGCTGCCTGCGGGCCGGCGGACAAGGCGGAACTGGAGGGCCAGGGCGCGCTGTCGATCGGCATCGTCACCGCCTACAACGACATGCTGAGCGCGCATCAGCCCTACGAGCATTATCCGGAGCTGATCCGCCAGGCGGTGCGCGAGGCCGGCGGGGTGGCGCAGGTCGCCGGCGGCACGCCCGCCATGTGCGACGGGGTCACCCAGGGCTTCGCCGGGATGGAACTGTCCCTGTTCTCCCGGGACACGATCGCGCTCTCGACGGCGATCGCGCTTTCCCACGACACGTTCGACGGTGCCCTGGCGCTCGGCATCTGCGACAAGATCGTGCCGGGCCTGCTCATGGGGTCGCTGGCGTTCGGGCACCTGCCGGTGATCTTCGTGCCGGCCGGGCCGATGACCACGGGTGCCTCCAACGTGGAGAAGTCGGAGGTCCGCCAGCTCTATGCCGAGGGCAAGGTCGGGCGGCGGGAGCTGCTGGCTTCCGAGATGAAATCCTATCATGGCCCCGGCACCTGCACCTTCTACGGCACCGCCAACTCCAACCAGATGATGATGGAGGTGATGGGCCTGCACCTGCCGGGTGCCGCCTTCGTCAACCCCGGGACGAAGCTGCGCGACGCGCTGACCAGGGCCGCGGCCAGGCGGATCACCGAGATCACTTCGCTCGGCAATGACTGGACGCCCATCGGCGAGGTCGTGGACGAGCGGGCGATCGTGAACGGCGTGGTCGGCCTCCATGCCACCGGCGGCTCGACCAACCACACGATCCACCTGGTCGCGATCGCGCGCGCGGCCGGCATCCAGCTCACCTGGGAGGACATGGCCGAACTGTCCGAGGTGACCCCGCTGCTGGCGCGGGTCTATCCAAACGGGCTGGCCGACGTGAACCAGTTCCATGCGGCGGGCGGCATGGCGGTGCTGATCCGCGAGCTGCTGGGCGCCGGCCTGCTGCACGCCGACGTCAAGACAGTGGCGGGCGAGGGCGGGCTCGCGCGCTATGCCCTGGAACCCAGGCTGGTGGACGGGCGACTGGCCTGGGCGGAGGGCGACGGCCAGCCGCTCGACCGGAGCATCATCCGCACCGTGGCCGAGCCGTTCGCTGCCAAGGGCGGGCTGGTGCTGCTCACCGGCAATCTCGGCCGGGCGGTCAGCAAGGTCTCGGCGGTAAAGCCGGAGCGGCGGATCGTGGAGGCGCCGGCCCGGGTGTTCCACGACCAGGCCGAGGTGCAGGCGGCCTTCAAGGCGGGCGAACTCGACCGGGACGTGGTGGTGGTGGTGCGCTTCCAGGGTCCTAAGGCCAATGGCATGCCCGAGCTGCACAAGCTGACCCCGCCGCTGGGCATCCTGCAGGACCGCGGCTTCCAGGTGGCGCTGGTCACCGACGGCCGCATGTCGGGGGCATCTGGAAAGATCCCGGCCGGGATCCATCTCACCCCTGAGGCCGTCGATGGCGGACCGATTGCGAAGATCCGGGATGGCGACATGATCCGGCTCGATACCGTCGCCGGGACGCTGGAAGTCCTGGTGGATGCGGCCGAGCTGGCGGCGCGGGCACCTGCCGGCGCCGACCTGTCATGCTACCAGAGCGGCATCGGGCGCGATCTGTTCGCGCCCTTCCGTGCCGCCGTGGGTCCGGCGGACCAGGGCGCGGCCGTGGTGGGCGGACCCTTCGGAATGGCGGCTTGAGCGATCTGTTTCTGGTCGGTGACGTCGGCGGCACGAACGCGCGCTTCGCCCTGGTGACGGCGGACGGCGCCCGGGCCGACAACCCGATCGTGCTGAAGAACGACGAGTTTCCGAGCCTGGGCGATGCGATCGCGGCGTTCCTGGCGGAGATGGGCGGCCCTCGGCCGAACCGCGCGGCCATCGCGATCGCCGGACCGGTCACCGGCGACCTGGTCCGGCTGACCAACCGGGGCTGGGACTTCTCCATCGACGTGCTGCGCGCCCGGCTGGAGCTGCAGGAGCTGCTCATCCTCAATGATTTCGAGGCGCTGGCGCTGGCCTGCCCGCACCTGCCGGCGGACGGCAGCGTGCCGATCGGCCCACCGGGCCAGGCCGTGCCCGGCAAGCCCATGGCAGTGCTGGGGCCGGGCACCGGTCTCGGCGTGGCCGGTGCCGTTCCCGGGCGGGTGCGCTGGATCGCGGTGCCGGGCGAAGGCGGCCATATCGAACTGGGCACGGCCATCGCACGGCTGCGTCCGGCACTCGAGGTCGCCTATCGCAAGCGCGGGCGGGTTTCGGCCGAGCACTGGCTGTGCGGACCGGGCCTGGTCCGGCTGGCCGAGGACCTGGCAGAGGCCGAGGGCCGGCGCTCGCCCTGGCAGGAGCCCCGGGAGATCGTGGCTGCCGCCGAGGGCGGCGACCGGTTCGCCCTCGACCTGATCGGGCTGTTCCTGGACCAGCTCGCCATCTTCGCCGGCGACGTGGCGCTCACCTTCGGTGCGCGGGGCGGCGTGTATCTGGGCGGCGGCGTGACCGACCACCTGCTGGGCTTCCTGGACGAGGCGCGGTTCGTGGCCCGGTTCCGCGACAAGGGCCGGCTGTCCTCCTTCCTGGACGGTGTGCCGCTGCGTAGGATCACCGCCGCCACGCCGGCCCTGTACGGCTGCACCGCGAAACTCCTGCACGGTTGATGCCTCATGGATGCTGATTCCCGCCGCGAAGCGCTGCTCTCCACCTTGCGGCTTGGCCCGGTGGTGCCGGTGCTGATCGTCGAGGAGGTCGAGACCGCCGTGCCGCTCGCGCGCGCCCTGGTGGCCGGCGGCATCCGCGTGCTGGAGGTGACGCTGCGCACCGCCGCCGCCCTGGACGTGATCCGGGCGATCGCCGCGGAGGTGCCCGAGGCGGTGGTGGGGGTCGGCACGGTGCGCACGCCGGCCCAGCTCGATGCATCCGCGAAGGCCGGGGCAAGGTTCGCGGTCTCGCCGGGCGCCACTCCTGCCCTGATCGCCGCGGCCCGGGAGTCGGACGTGCCCTGGCTGCCGGGCATCGCCACGCCGTCGGAGGGGATGACGCTGGCCGAGGCCGGCTTCAGCGTGCTCAAGCTGTTCCCGGCCGAGGCGGTGGGCGGGGCCAAGCTGATCGCGTCGCTCGCCTCGCCGCTGCCGGACCTGCGCTTCTGTCCGACCGGCGGCATCGACCGGGCCAAGGCCGGCGATTACCTCAAGCTCAAGAACGTGGTCTGTGTCGGCGGCAGCTGGCTGGCACCGCCCGCCCTGGTGGCAGCCGGCAACTGGGCCGAGATCGAGGCGCTGGCCAAGGACGCCGCCACGCTCCCGCGCGCCGGAGCTTCGTGACAGCTTCCGTCTCGGAGCGGTGACGAAGCCGTCACCGAATCGCACTACCCCTCATGCCCGCCGCGCCCCCCGCGCGGCGCTGCTTTCGAGGGTAGGAACCGATGACCGTGATGCAGAGGCTGCGCGGGCTGGCGCTGGCCGGTGCCGTGCTGCTGCCTGCCGGCGCCGCCAGCGCCGAGCCGGTGAAGTTCGAGTTCTGGTACGGGCTGACGGGCGACCTCAGCGAGCGCATCCAGGAGATGTGCCAGACCTTCAACGCGAGCCAGGACCAGTACCAGGCGGTCTGCACCAGCCAGGGCGACTACGAGGCGGCCCTGCAGAACGCGATCGCCGCGTTCCGTGCCGACCAGCAGCCGACCGTCCTGCAGGTCTTCGACGGCGGCACCGCCGACCTGATGCTGTCCGGCGCGTTCGTTCCCGCCGGGGAACTGATGTCCAGGGCCGGCTACGAGGTGATCTGGGACGACTACTTCAAGGGCATTGCCGACTACTACGCCATCTCGAAGGGCGAGCTGTATTCCTTTCCGTTCAACAGCTCGACGGCGGTGCTCTACTGGAACAAGGATGCCTTCGCCAGGATTGGCCGCACCGAGGCGCCCAAGACCTACGAGGAGGTCGAGGCGGCCGCCCGGGCGCTGAAGGAAGCAGGCTATGCCTGCCCCTATGCCTATGACGTCGACCCCTGGCAGTTCATGGAGCAGTTCTCCGCGGTCCACGACCTGCCGATCGCGACGAGGAACAACGGCTATGACGGGCTGGATGCCGAGCTGGTGGTCAACCGGACCAGGTTCGTCGACCACGTCGCCTTCTTCAAGCGGATGACCGACGAGGGCCTGTTCCAGCTCAAGGAATACGGCCAGGCGCGGCTGCAGTCCTTCATGAAGGGCGAGTGCATGATGATGCAGTCGTCGATCGCCGACCACGGCACGGTCGGCAAGACCATCGCCCCCGGCACCGACTGGGGCGTGGCGCTGCTGCCGGTCTGGGAAGGCACCGAGCGCAAGAACTCGTTCGTGGGCGGGGCGTCGCTCTGGGCGCTGGCCGGCCATTCGGACGAGGAATACGCGGCGGCCGCAGCCTTCTTCGCCTTCCTCGCCAAGCCGGAGCAGGCCGAGTGGTGGTCGACGGTGACCGGCTACATCCCGGTGACCAACTCCGGCTACGAGTACATGCAGGACAAGGGCTTCTACGACGAGCCGCCGTTCGCGGGCCGCGAGGTCGCCATCGAATCCCTGACCTACACCCCGCCCACCGCCAACAGCCGCGGCATCCGGCTGGGCGGCTATCCGCAGATCCGCAAGGAGTTCCGCGACGCGCTGACCGGCATCCTGGCCGGCAGCACCGGCGTGCAGGAGGGGCTGGACGCGGCGGTCGAGCGGGGCAACGCGATCCTGCGCCGCTTCGAGAAGACCTACGCCGGCAAGACCCTGCCCTGACCTCGAGCAAGGTGGAGGTCTCGGGTTCGTTTCGCAAATTCACTTCTGCGTATCGTATGCCCGGGACCTCCTCCTGCTGTTGGCGGCACCAGCCGCCAGCATAGCACAGGATCACGTTCCTCATCGACATTTCCGGAGTGCCCGATCCGGTGGACAAGCGCGCCTGGTTCCGCAACACGCCGCTGGCCGTGGCGCTGGCGGCCCCGCAACTCCTGCTCGTGCTGCTGTTCTTCTACTGGCCGTCCGGGGCGGCGCTCTACTGGGCGTTCACGCTGGAGCAGCCCTGGGGCGGCGGCAACGTCTTCGTCGGCCTGGACAATTTCCGGGCGATCTTCGGCGACCCGCTCTACTGGAACTCGGTCGGCCGCTCGGTGGTGTTCGCCCTGGCCTCGACCCTGCTGGCCATGGGGCTGGGCATGCTGTTGGCGCTGGCGGTCGACCGGCGGCTCAAGGGCCATGCCGGCTTTCGCTGGGCGCTGATCTGGCCCTACGCGATCGCGGCACCGGCGGCCGGCCTGGCCTTCCGCTTCCTCCTGTCGCCGGAAGCCGGGATGATCGCCTATCTCAACCACAGCTTTCCCGGCCTGTGGAACCCGGTCGTGAACGGCTGGCAGGCGATGCTCCTGATCATCGTCGCCTATAGCTGGAAGTATGTCGCCTACAACTTCCTGTTCCTGCTGGCCGGGCTGCAGTCGATCCCAAGGAGCGTGATCGAGGCGGGCGCCATGGATGGTGCCCGGCCGCTGCGCCGGATGTGGGACCTGCAGCTGCCGCTCTTGACGCCCACGATCTTCTTCCTGCTGGTGGTCAACCTCACCGACAGCTTCGTCGACAGTTTCGGCATCGTCGACCTGACTACCGAGGGCGGGCCGAACAAGGCGACCGAGCTGCTGGTCTACAAGATCTATTTCGACGGCTTCAAAGGCCTCGACTATTCGGGTGCGGCCGCCCAGAGCATCATCCTGATGATCCTGGTGATCGCCCTGACCTTCATCCAGTTCCGCTTCGTGGAACGCCGGATCCACTACAGCTGAAGGCGGGGCGAATGATCGAACGTACCCCGGTCCTCGACCTCGTGACCCAGGCCGTGCTGGTGCTGGGCCTCGTGATCGCCCTGGTGCCGCTCTGGCTGGTGGTGGTGGCGGCCAGCCTCGACCTCCAGCAAGTGAACAGCTCGCCCTTGCCGCTCCTGCCGGGCAGCCACCTCCTGGAGAACCTGGCTTCCGTCTGGCAGCGCGGCGACCTCGGCTGGAAGCTGTTCAACAGCCTGCTGGTCGCGACGCTGGTGGCCGGCGGCAAGGTGTTCATCGCGGCGCTCACCGCCTTCGCGATCGTGTTCTTCCGCTGGCCGTTCCGGATGCTGGCGTTCTGGGCGATCTTCGTGACGCTGATGCTGCCGCTCGAGGTCCGGATCGTCCCGACCTACGCGGTGGCGGCCAATGCGCTGGGGCCGTTGCAGACCATCCTGGAGGTGACGGGCCTCGCCCGGCTCTGGCAGCTCACAACCGGCGTCGAGCTGGCGCTCGAATGGAACCTGCTCAATTCCTATACGGGCCTGGTCCTGCCCCTGGTCGCGACCGCGACCGGCACGTTCCTCTACCGCCAGTATTTCCTGACCATCCCGGACGAGCTGGTGGAGGCCGCACGCATGGACGGGGCGGGCCCCTTGCGCTTCTTCCGCGACATCCTCCTGCCCCTGTCACGCACCAACATGGCGGCGCTGGCCACCATCATGTTCCTCTATGCCTGGAACCAGTATCTCTGGCCGCTGCTGGTGACCACCGACCGCGCCAATTACGGCACCGCGGTCATGCAGCTGCGCCAGCTCATCCCGTCCATGTTCAGCGAGCCCGAGTGGAACATCGCCATGGCGGGCACCCTGATCGTCATGCTCCCGCCGCTGCTGGTCGTCATGCTGATGCAGCGCTGGTTCGTCCGCGGCCTGGTCGCGACCGAGAAATGAGGAAGGACATCATGGCCGAGATCACGCTCAGCAGCGTGCGCAAGTCCTATGGCGGCAACGAGGTGGTCAAGGGCGTCGACCTCCAGGTACCCGCCGGCAACTTCCTGGTGATCCTGGGTCCCTCGGGCTGCGGGAAGTCCACGCTCCTGCGCATGATCGCGGGCTTGGAGGAGATCACTTCGGGCGAGCTCGCCATCGGCGGCGTGCGGATGAACGACAGGGAGCCGCGCGAGCGCCACTGCGCCATGGTGTTCCAGAACTATGCGCTCTACCCGCACATGACCGTGGCCCGCAACATCGCCTACCCGCTGGAGGTGGCGGGCGTGCCGAGAGTGGAGCGGGAGCGGCGGGTGCGGGCGACCGCGGCCTCGGTGGACCTGGCCGACTATCTGGAGCGCAAACCTAGCCAGCTCTCGGGCGGGCAGCGCCAGCGCGTCGCCATGGCCAGGGCGATGATCCGCGCGCCGCGGGTGTTCCTGTTCGACGAGCCGCTCTCCAACCTGGACGCCACCTTGCGCGTGCAGATGCGGCTGGAGCTGCGCCGGCTGCACCAGCGGCTCGGCGTCACCTCGGTGCTGGTTACCCACGACCAGACCGAGGCCATGACCATGGCCGACCTCCTGGTGGTGATGAATGGCGGCAGGATCGAGCAGGCCGGCACGCCGCTGGAGGTCTATGGCCGGCCGGCCTCGTGCTTCGTCGCGAGCTTCATCGGCACGCCGCCCATGAACCTGGTCGAGGCCGAGATCGCGCCCGGCGGGCGGCTCCATACCGCGCTGGGCCCGCTGCCGATCGCGGCGGCCGGCGTGGCACCCGGGCC
>NZ_DATMFZ010000346.1:0-46953 GCF_035556675.1 Geminicoccus sp.
CGCGCCGCTCCAGTTCCGCGCCTGGCGCCCGGGCTGCCGGATGGAGCGCGGCATCTGGAACATCCCGGTCCCGGCCGATGGCGAGGCCGTGACCCCCGACCTGGTGCTGGCGCCGGTGGTGGGCTTCGACCCCGACTGCTACCGCCTAGGCTATGGCGGCGGCTATTTCGACCGCACCCTGGCCACCTTGAGCAGCTACCAGGCCATCGGCATCGGCTACGCGCTGCAGGCCATCCCCACCATCCGCCCGCAGCCCCACGACATTCCGATGCAGCTGGTCGTCACCGAGGCCGGCGTCACCCGCCGTCCTTGACCTGTCTTCCGCAGAAGATCAGCATGCCATGATCGGTCGACATCAAGTCGTTCCGGTAATGGCTGCAGATCTTTCCGGCGGAGGCTGGACGGATGGTGAAATTGATCGGCACCAGCGGCAATGATCGCCTGATCGGAACGGCAGGCCGCGACACGATCGATGCCCTGGGTGGCAACGACACCATCTTCAGCGGGTCCGGCAACGACTTGCTCTATGGCAGATCCGGCAACGACCGGATCTTCGGCCAGAGTGGCACCGACCTCGTCAGTGGCGGTTCCGGCGATGACCGGATCGAGGGCGGCAACGACCGCGACCGGCTCTGGGGCGACCCCGGCAACGACACGATCCTGGGCGGCACCGGCAACGACGAGCTTTATGGCGGCTCCGGCAACGACCTCCTGCGTGGCGAGGCCGGCAACGACCGGATCTCCGGCGATACCGGCACCGACCTGATCAGCGGCGGCGACGGCCATGACACGGCCACCGGCGGCAACGACCGCGACCGGATCTGGGGCGACCTCGGCAACGACACCCTGTCCGGCCAGGCCGGCAACGACGACCTCTATGGCGGCCTCGGCGACGACCGGCTGGATGGCGGCAGCGGCAACGACTTGATCCTGCCGGGCGGCGGCGTCGAGCAGGTGGCGGGCGGCTCCGGCAACGACCGCATCGAGATGCCGGACGAGCTGGAACCGGAGATCCACGGAAGGATGATCCTGGCCGCAGGCTCGGGCAACGACGTCGGCATCGGCGGCATCGACGGCGACCGGATGGACGGCGAGGCCGGCAACGACCAGCTGATCGGCGGCTTCGGCAACGACCAGCTCCAGGGCGGCTCTGATAACGACCAGATCTGGGGCGACGACGATGACGACCGGCTCCAGGGCGGCTCGGGCGACGACACGCTCCATGGCGGGGCCGGCGCCGACACCCTGACCGGCAATGCCGGCCAGGACCTGTTCGCCTTCGATCTGACCGACATCGACGGCCTGTTCGACCTTCCCGGGATGCACGACCTGCACTTGGAAGACGTCGTCACCGACTTCACAAGCGGCGAGGACCGGCTCCAGTTCAGCGTCTCGGTCTATTACGGCATCGACGGCAGCGAGTTCGACGCCACCCTCACCTTCGCCCAGCTCGATTCCGACAAGAGCGGCAGCATCACCGCCGCCGACCAGGCCGTCTCCGTCACCGCCTTCACCCTGAACGGCGTCACCCGCCAGTCCATGGTGATCGACGCCGGCCAGTTCGGCTGGCCCGCCGACGGCACCGTCACCCTGTTCGGCGTCACCAGCCTGGGGAAGGCGGACCTGCTGGAGTGAGCAGCGGCCAGGGGGACGGACTCATGCTGTTCTCCAGCCTGCTTGCACCCCCTCTGGCTGCCATACGCACCTGCGGCGCGGGCCAGCTGGCCGAGCAGCATGGCGTCGGCGGAGAGGATCGTCAGGGAACCCGATTGGCTGGGCCAGTCCGGAGATGACGGACGCGCGCATGCTTGCGCCTGTCAGCCTGTTGTCAGATGTTGCGACAATAATGCGACAGCAACCCGCCAGATCGGCGGTGCCGTATCCGAAGTCTTAAAGGTGCTGTCGCTTCATGTTCATCTCGACCGTGCATCAAACACTTGTTTCCGTTGTTGTGCCGACCCTCGACGAGATCGATAACATCGACGTGATTTTATCTTCGATTATTACGGAAACTGGTCCCGACACCATCCTGGAGATCATCGTCGCCGATGGCGGGTCGACCGATGGGACGGTCGACCGCGTCCGGGCCTGGGAAGGCGAGGCGCCCGTCCGCCTCGTGGTGGAAGGCGGCAGCAGGGGACTGGCTGGCGATGTCCTGGCCGCGGCGAGGCACGCCGCAGGCGACATCGTCGTGGTCATGGACGCAGATCTGAGCCACCCGCCGCGGCGGATCCGGGATCTGGTCCGACCCATTCTCGACGGCACGAGCGACATGGTGGTCGGCAGCCGCTACGTGCCGGGCGGTGCGACGCCCGACTGGCCGTGGCCGCGCCGCCTGCTCTCCCGTGCCGGCGGCGCCCTGGCCTGGCCCCTGACCGAGCTGAAGGATCCGATGTCGGGCTTCTTCGCCGTGCGCAAGGACCGGCTCCTGGCGGTGGAGCCGGAAGCCGCCGGCTTCAAGATCGGCCTGGAGGTCATCGCCAGTGGCGGTGACGACTTCCGGCTCACCGAGGTCCCGATCGTCTTCCGCGACCGGGTCCGCGGCGAATCGAAGATCGGCTGGGGGCAGATGCTGGCCTACGCCCGCCGCCTGCTGGCGCTGATGGGCGGGGCCGTTTCGCTCGGCAACGCCACCCGTTTCGCCGGGGTCGGCCTGATCGGGCTCGGTGTCGATCTCCTGATCTTTCAGATCCTGTTCGCATATGGGCTGGGCCTGACGGCGTCTCATATCGGGGGCTTCGCCGTTGCCACGATCTCCAACTACCTCCTGAATTCCCGCTGGGCCTTCGCCCAGGCGGATGCGCGCCGGGAACCGGACTGGGGGCGGTACACCCGCTACCTGACCGTCTGCCTGCTGGCATTCGCGCTGCGTGGCGGCGTCCTCGCCGGTGCGGTCGAGCTGTTCGGCTGGCCGCCTCAGATCGCCATCCTCTTCGGCGTCGGCGCAGCCGCGATCGTCAACTATCTGGGCAGCGCGTTCTTCGTCTGGCCCTGCCTGGGCCCGCGCGTGACGCCGGCCACCCGATGGCGCATGGCGGCCATCGGCGTGCTGGCATATGTCCTGGTCCTGCGGCTGGTCTTCCTGGGCCTTGCGGACCTGCTGCCGGAGGAAGCCTACTACTGGAACTACGCCCAGCATCTCGACATCGGCTATCTCGATCATCCGCCGATGGTCGCCTGGCTGATCTGGCTGGGGACGCGCCTGTTCGGCGACACCGAGCTGGGCGTGCGCCTGGGCGCCTACCTTTCCTGGCTCGCGACCGCCTTCTTCGCCTTCCGGCTCGCCCGCGATCTCTTCGGCAAGTCGGCGGGGTTCGTCAGCGTTCTGCTCGTCTCGGTCCTGCCATTCTTCTTTGCCTCCGGCTTCCTGATGATGCCCGACGCGCCCCTTACCGCCGCCTGGGCGGGCGCGCTGTACTTCCTGGAGCGGGCGCTCGTCGGGGAACATCGCCGGGCATGGTGGGGTGTCGGGATCTGCGCCGGCCTCGGCATGCTGTCCAAGTACACGATCGCACTCCTGGGCCCGGCGACGCTGGTCTTCCTCCTGTTCGACCGCCGCGCGCGGCACTGGCTGCTGCGGCCCGAGCCCTATCTGGCAATCGCCGCCGCCGTGCTGCTGTTCTCGCCCGTGATCGTGTGGAACGCGGCCCATGACTGGGCATCCTTCGCGTTTCAGAGCACCCGGCGCCTCCAGGGTTCGTCCGGGTTCTCGCTGCCGGCCCTGATCGCCGCCGCAGCACTCCTGCTCACACCGTTCGGGCTGGTAGCCGCAGTGACGGCTCTCCTGTCGAAGAGCCAACTGAAGCCCACGCCAGCCGCACCGCATGCCGCCCGCCGATCGCTCTTCATCCTGATCTACACGCTCGTCCCGCTGTCCGTGTTTGTCGCGTTCAGCCTCCTCCATCCGGTCAAGCTGAACTGGACCGGGCCTGTCTGGCTCGCGCTGCTGCCGGCGATCTCCGCGGCCATCGTGGCCACCGCCGGCAGGGCATCCAGGGCCGACCGCCTCATGCGGCGGCTATGGGTCCCGACGATCGCGAGCACGCTCGTGATCTATGGCCTCGGCCTGCACTACCTCGTCCTGGGTTTTCCCGGAGTCGGCTATGTCGGCCGCCTCACCACGCTGCCGGTGGCCTGGGAGGAGTTCGGTCATGCCGCAGAACTGATCGAACGGGATGTCGAGGCGGCGACCGGCCAGGAGCCGGTGCTCGTCGGAATGGACACCTACTTCCTGGCAAGCCAGCTCGCCTTCTACGACCGCGAGGACCATGACGGCATCTGGAACTCGGTCGGGCGCGGCGTGCTCGGCGAGAGCAGCCTGATGTATGATTACTGGTTCGAGCCGGACGCGATGCGCGGCAAGAATGCGATCCTGTTCGCCCTGAAGCGCAGCCAGCTCGAGACGAACTCGCTCGACGATCACTTCGGGCGGCTGAGCGGGATCGTGGCGCGAGATGTCGTCAAGAACGGCGAGCCTGCCGGCCAATTTTTCTATCGCATCGGCTACGATATTAAGCTGCCGGAATCGGCAACCCAGCTGGCTTCTCGCAAACCTATTGGCTGAATCAACCAGTTGTTTCGCCCGATCCATTCATACTTCTGAATACTGATCAATGTCTTACCTTGGACGGCAGAACATCGATCGGGCAGGCGTCCTCAGGAAGGGCGCCTCCACAGCCACATTGATTGCACCGGACTCGCCGGTGATTCTTTTCGGAAACTGTATGGTTTCCGTTCTGGAGACTGGAACATGTCAGCTTGGCCAGTCCCGCACCACGCAAACAACGGCAACCCTTCTCCTGTGCGTCGCCAGTTGGCCTGACTCATGCTATGCTGCCCGTTCTGGCTCTGATGCCACCGGGGAACGGCCTTGTGCATGCGAATTTGCACAAACGAACCCGAGCGGCCGAATAGCCATTTTATTTCAAGTAGTTAATAGAAGTTGAACCCGCCTGTGCCTATCGGGCGCCGCACGACCCCCGTGACGGCCGGGCCGATCCCGTCGATGATCCCGCCCATCCAGCGTCAGCCTGCCCGGAGCCCCTGTCTTGCGTCGTAGCGGCCGCTTCACCCATTGCGCCCATTGGGGTGCCTTCTATGCCGTGGTCGAGGACGGCCGGCTGGTCGATGCCCTGCCGTTCGAGGGCGACCCCACGCCCTCGCCGATCCTGTCCAACCTGCCGGAAGCGGTGCAGGGCCCGGCGCGGGTGCGCCAGCCCATGGTGCGCGAGGACTGGCTGAAACGGCGCGGCGCCTCACGCGAGACCCGCGGCACTGGGCGGTTCGTGCCGGTCGGCTGGGACCAGGCGCTGGACCTGGTGGCCGAGGAGCTGGCCCGGGTGCGCGCCGAGCACGGCCCCGCCTCGGTCTATTCCGGCTCCTATGGCTGGTCGTCGGCCGGCCGCTTCCACCACGCCAAGAGCCAGCTCCAGCGCTACATGAACCTGACCGGCGGCTCCACGGTCAGCATCCAGAACTACAGCTACGCTGCGGCGATCACCATCCTGCCCCATGTGGTTGGCAGCCTGGCGCCGGTGGGCGGGCCCTTGTCCAGTTGGGACGACCTCGCCGCGAACACGAAGCTGTTCGTCTGCTTCGGCGGCCTGCCGCTGAAGAACGCCCAGGTCGAGCCCGGCGGGATCGGCCACCATACCACCGAGAGCTGGGTGCGCCGGATGCGCGAGGCCGGGGTCGCATTCGTCAATATCGGCCCACACCGCGCCGACCTGCCGGAATGGACCGAGGCCGACTGGCTGCCGCTTCGGCCCAACACCGACACCGCCCTGATCCTGGCGCTCTGCCAGACCCTGGTAGCTGAGAACCGCCACGACCAGGGCTTCCTCGACCGCTACTGCGCCGGGGTCGACCGGTTCCTGGCCTATCTCGCCGGCGAGGGCGACGGCACCGCCAAGACCCCGGAATGGGCCGAGCCGATCACCGGCCTGCCGGCCGCCACGATTCGGGACCTCGCCCGCCGCATGGCCGGCACCCGCACCATGATTAATCTCGCCTGGGGCCTCCAGCGCGCCGACCATGGCGAGCAGCCCTATTGGGCGGCCGTGGCGCTGGCGGCGATGCTGGGCCAGATCGGCCTGCCCGGCGGCGGCTTCGCCTTCGGCTACAGCGCCATGGGCGGCAATGGCCAGAAGCGGCCCCTGAGCGGCCCGCCCACCCATTCACAAGGGCTCAACCCGATCGACAGCTGGATCCCGCTGGCGCGGATCTCCGACCTGCTGCTGAACCCGGGCGGCACCTACCAGTATGACGGCGAGACCCGTACCTATCCGGACACCCGCCTGGTCTACTGGTGCGGCGGCAACCCGTTCCACCACCACCAGGACCTGAACCGGCTGGTCCACGCCTTCCGCCAGCCCGAGACCGTGGTGGTCAACGAGAGCTACTGGACCGCCACCGCGCGCCATGCCGACATCGTGCTGCCGGCCACCACCACGCTAGAGCGCAACGACATCGGCGGCTCGCGCCAGGACGACTTCCTGATCGCGATGCAGCAGGCGATCGACCCGGTGGGCGAGGCCCGCTCCGACTTCGCGATCTTCACCGGTCTGGCCGAGCGCGCCGGGGTGGCCGAAGCCTTCACCGAGGGCCGGGGCGAGATGGACTGGCTGCGCCTGCTCTACGAGCGCGGCCGGACCCGCGACCGCAGCAACAGCCTGCCCGACTTCGACACGTTCTGGCAGGCCGGCCATGTGCGCCTGCCGGTACCGGACCAGCCCCACGTCCTGTTCGCCGACTTCCGCGCCGATCCGGACCGCCGGCCGCTCAAGACCCCGTCCGGGCGGATCGAGCTGTTCTCCGAGAAGATCGCCGGCTTCGGCTATCCGGACTGCCCGGGCCATCCGGCCTGGCTGGCGCCGGTCGAATGGCTGGGCAGCCCCAGGGCCGAGCGCTTCCCGCTCCACCTGCTCTCGCCCCAGCCGGCCGGCCGGCTCCATTCCCAGCTGGACGGCGCCGGCGCCAGCCGGAGGAGCAAGATCCAGGGCCGCGAGCCCGTGCGGATGGCACCTTCCGACGCGGCAGCCCGTGGCCTGAAGGACGGCGACATCGTGCGGATCTGGAACGAACGCGGCCAGGTCCTGGCCGGGGTGATCGTCACGGACGACCTGATCCCGGGCGTGGTCCAGCTCGCGACCGGCGCCTGGTACGACCCGCAGACCCCGTTCGGCCTGGACCTGCGCGGCAACGCCAACGTGCTGAGCCTGGACAAGGGCGCGTCCAGCCTGAGCCAGGCGCCGAGCGCCCAGAGCTGCCTGGTCGAGATCGAGCGCTGGACCGGAGCCTTGCCGGAGCTCGGCCCGGACCGGCCGCCCGTCAGCCGGGCGGCGTGAGCTCAGGGGATGTCAGGTCGGGCGGCGTGGTCTCGGCGGGCGGCTGGGCGACCAGCCGGATCCGCCCCGGGTCGTAGCCCAGCTCCTCCGCCCGGGCCAGCAGCTCGTCCATGAGGTGCTGGTCCGGCACCGGCTCCCGGCTCAGGATCCAGAAATACTCCCGCTCCGGCTCGCCGACGAGCGCCCAGCTATAGTCGACCGCCCGGTCCAGCACCCAGTAGTCGCCGGAGAACGGCCAGAAGAAGGTCACCTTGAGCTTCGCCCCGCGGGAGCCCGGCACCATCTCGGCCGTTCCCTCGGCGGTCTCGACCTCGCCGTCCACCGCCCCCTTGCGGCAGGTGTTGACCACCTTGACCTTGCCGTCCGGCTGGAGGCTGTAGTCGGCGGTCACGCCCTCGCAGTCGGTCTCGAACTCGTTCTCGTAGCGCGCCACCTCGTACCAGCGGCCCAGATAGCGCCCGATCTCCACCTCGCGCGCCGGCTCCGGCACGCTGCTCTCCACCGCCTCCTCACGCTGCAGCGGCGCACATCCGAGGAGCATCAGCCCCATGAGCAGCCCGGCCGCGTGCCGTCCCTTGATCATCCTGCTTGTCCCCCACCTGGCATCGTCCGAAGCGGCCGTGTCGCGCCTGGGTTCCACAGCAGCAGGACTGGCGGATGGTCAGCCCTTGAAGACCTGCTGTCGATGCCATTCGAGAAAGGCCGGATGCGGCCATTGCCGTGGATCGCACGGCAGGCGGATGCGCCGGTCCGGCCGGAACCAGCGCAGGGCCGCCTCGGGCACGCCACTCCTGGCGACCAGGATGGAGTGATCCGGCGCGATCGAGACGAGCCCGCGGTCGAACATCCAGTGCACGGTTCCGCTCAGCGCAATCCCGTTGCGCACCGAGTCCGGACCTTGCGCGGCGACCGGCCGGATATGCGCCGCCTCTGCCTCGGTGCGGCCGCCGCCATTGACGATCCGCAGATCGGTGAAGGCGCAGGTCTCCGCGTAGGCCGTCTGCACGCTCTTGGCGAACACCCGGTCGCGGAACAGGCGGTTGGTGAGCTGCTCCACCACCGGCCGCTGAAACAGAGCGGGCGGCTCCTCCAGCCCCCGATATCCTGGCTCTGCGGGCGCCCCCGCGATCAGCAGGTCGGCACCGAAGCCCGCCGCCACGATCGCCTCGTACTCCACCTCGGGCAGCGCCCGCACCGCCCGGCCGAACGCCCCCTTGCTGGTGGCCCCATCGGCCCGGACCAGGAACCGCTCGCGGTACTGCCCACCCTCGCGGAACGGCACCGGGTTCGGGAAGGGGATGTAGTCCTGGATTGCGGCATAGAAGTGATCCGGCCGTTGCGGATCCGGACGGATATCGACCACGCGTGCGGTCGCCACATAGGCCTGCCGGCCGCGATAGCCGTCATTCTCCGATCCGCCCCGCCGCGGTTCATAGTAGACGATGAAGTCGCCGACCGCTTCCTCGACCTGCCGCCGGTAGGTCGCCGGAAAATGGTATCGTTCTTCGGGAAGATCGTCGTAGATCGAGCCGAGCTTGTGGGTGAATACCGCCTTCACCTGATCTGCTTCCTCCTGGATCAGCGGATAGGGCTGACCAGGCAGTGAAGCAAGCCGCACTTATCTCATTCCCCGATCCCTGCCGCCGTAGGCAGGATCAGCTCGCCCAGCAGATCGTGCAGCGCATCGACATGGCCATCGCCCCGCGGCCGGGGGCTCGGGTCGGAGGTCATCACCACGGTCAGCGCCAGGTCCGGCACCACGAACAGCATCTGCCCGCCATAGCCCCAGGCGAACCGGACGGGATGGCCTTTGACCTCGCGGCTGAACCAGCCATAGCCGTAGCCGTCGCCGGTCCAGTTGGAGATCGTGCGCTCCTGCCAGGATTCGGCCACCCAGCCCACCGGCAGGACCCGTGTCTCGCCGACCATGCCGTCGTTGCGGTAGAGCTCGCCGAACGCCAGCAGGGCGCGCGGCGAGAGCGCCATGTTGTTGCCGCCCAGATAGATGCCCTGCGGGTCGCGGTCCCAGGCCGGGATGGTGATGTCGAGCGGCCGGCCCAGCCAGGCGCGCGCCAGGCTCAGCGTGCTCTCGCCACTGGCCATGGTGAGCGCTGCGGACAGGAGATGCGAGGTGCCGGTGGAATAGACCATCCAGCCGCCGGGCTCGGTCTCGAACGGCCGGGTCAGGATATGGCGGACCCAGTTCCGGCTGTTCACCCAGGCGCCGTAATTGGCCCCCGAGGTCGAGGCGAGCCCGGCCTGCATCGAGAGCAGGTGGCCGATCGTGATCTCCCCTACCCGCGGGTCGGCCTCGGCCGGGACCAGGTCGCTCAGCACGTCGGCCAGCTTCTGCCCGGTACCCTGGAGCACGCCCTTGCCGATCGCGATCCCGGCCAATGCTGTCAGCACCGCCTTGGACACCGACTTGACGTTGACCGGCCGGTCCAGCGCCGGTCCGCGCAGGCGCTCCGCCAGCACGACCTCCCCCGCCTTCGCCACGATCAGCGCATGCAGGCGCGGGATCGCTTCCGCCCGCTGGCGAATCGCATTGCCGGCCAGTCCCGGCGGCGGCAGTGCCCGGCCCGGGCGGGCGAAGCCCAGGGCCGGCGGCAGCAGCGCCAGGAGTGTCCGGCGGGGAGTCAGGAGCATCCGGGTCCTCTTGAAGAGCAGGCTACCGGAACAATCTTGACGGCCCCACCGGCGTGATCAACCGCGAGCCCGTCAGCCCACTAGGCGCAGCCCCGCCGGCCTCGCTATCACCATGCCGGCCAAGCAGAAGGAGCCTGGATGGACACGGTCACGCAGATGCTGTTCGGCGCCACGGTGGCGCAGGCCGGCTTCCGCCGCCGGCTCGGCCGCAAGGCCATGGTGGCCGGCGCCCTGCTCGGCATGGTCCCGGACCTGGACGTGGTGGTGGGCTGGGTCGCCGGCCCATTCGCCAACTGGCAGTATCATCGCAGCCTGACCCACTCGCTCCTGTTCGGCCCGCTGGTCGGTCCCCTGTTCGGCTGGCTGTTCTGGCGCCTGCACCGGGCGATGGTCCAGGAGCGGCCGGACGTGGCGAACCGCGACACGCTGCGCGCCTGGATCTGGCTGTCGATCCTGGCCCTGATCACCCATCCGCTCATCGACCTGTTCACCAGCTACGGCACCCAGCTGCTCTGGCCGTTCAGCACGTACCGGTTCGCGATCAACGCGATGCCGATCATCGACCCGCTCTATTCGCTGGTCCTGGTGGTGGCCCTCCTGTTCGGCTCCCTGCGCGCCCGGCCGGCCCTGGCCCAGGACGTGGCCGGGGCAGCGCTGCTGTTCATCGGCGTCTATTCCTGCATGGGCTGGGCGATCAACGACCGGGTCCAGCAGATCGCCGCGGAGCAGTTCGACGGCCCCGCCGAGATCGACGCCTACCCGCTCCTGTTCCAGCCCTACTACCGCCGGGTGGTGGCGCTCACCCCCGAAGCCGCCCATGTCGGCTACTACTCGGTGCTCAACCCCAAGCCGATCACGTGGCAGACCTTCCCGCAAGAACGTTCCACCGCCACTAACGCCGTGGCCGCCACCGAGCAGGCCGTCCTGTTCCGCTGGTTCGCCATGGACAAGCTGCTCTGGCGGGAGGAGTCGGACGGCAACGGCGGCAGGCTCGTGGAGGCCACCGACCTGCGCTACGGCCTGCAGGGCAATGCGGACATCGGCTTCTGGGGCATCCGTGCCAGGGTCGGCCCGGGCCAGGAGGTGCAGGGTCCGGTCGAGGTGTTCGCCATTCCCCGCGATTCCTCGCGCGCGGCCTTCCGCCGGTTCTGGGCCGAGCTGACCGGCTGGTGACCCGCCCCGACCTGGCACCATGAACGCCTAGGCAGCGGCGTCGTACTGGACCTTCATCGTGCCGGTCTTCAGCGGATGGGCGAGCTGCCGGGCGATCTCGGCCAGCGGGAGGCGATGCGAGACCAGCGCCTCCGCTTTACTCCCCAGCCCCTGCAGCACCTCCAGTGCGTCCGGCAGGTTGAAGCAGAGCGAGTGGCTGCCGATCAGGGTCAGCTCGCGGCGGAAGATCTCGTAGGGACTGAACGCAGCGCGGGCCGCCGGCGGGCAGACGCCGAAGATCAGGATGGTCGCGCCATCGCGGGCGAATGCCGGCATCCGGGCACAGACCTCGGCCACACCGGTGCAGTCCACCACCAGGTCGAAGCCGTCGCCGAGCGCAGCCGGCTGGACGCTGGCCCCGTCCGCCGTGGCCGCCGCACCCAGAGCCTCGGCCTGGCGCAGCCGGGTCGGCTCCAGGTCGACCATCGTGACGTCGGTAACACCCCGCGCCTGCAGGCCCAGCATCATCATCAGCCCGATCGGCCCGGCCCCAAACATCAGGGCACGCATGCCGGGCTCGACCTTGGCCCGGTCGACGCCGTGCATCACGCAGGCGAACGGCTCGGCCAGCGCCGCGACATGGAAGGGCAGGTCACCGATCGGGTGGACGTTCTTCGCCGCGACCGCCATCAGTGGGGCGAAGCCGCCATCGCGCGTGGCGCCATAGCCCTGCAGGTCAGCGCACAGGCTGGGCCTCCCGGCCCGGCAGGCCCGGCAGGTGCCGCACGGCAGGAGCGGATCGACCGCGACCCGGGTACCCGCCAGGCTGCCCGGCACCCCCTCGCCCACCGCCACCACCGTGCCCGCGATCTCGTGGCCGGGGATCACCGGGAAGGCGCACATGTAGCGGCCATGCAGGATGTCGATGTCGGTGTGGCACACGCCGGTATTGGCCACCTGCACGATCACGCAGCCCGGCCCGGGCTCCGGATCGGGGACCTCGGTGACCTGCGCATCACCGATCTGCCTGAACAGCAGCGCTTCCATGCCTGCCGCCTCCCTTGTCGTTTGCTGAATCGTTTCACCAACGCCCTTGGAAGCAAGCCGCGGCCTCCGTCAAGGCGGCGTCGCTTCGTCCACATAGCGCAGCAGTCCGCTGCCGCCCTCGATGATGTCCTGGCGCATCGCCGCCCGCGCCGCCTCGGGATCGCGCCGGTGCAGCGCCTCGATGATCCGCACATGCGGATGGGGGTCCCACTCCATCACCCCGTCGTCATAGAGATGCGAGAGGATCGGCCCGCAGCGCAGCCAGAGCGTGGTCACGAACTGGAAGAGGATCGGCAGCCGGCCCATGGCGCACAGTTCCAGGTGGAACCGCTCGTTCAACTCCACCGCGCGCTGGAAGCGCTCCTCGGCCAGGGCCGCGGGGATGCCGGCGTGGATCTCCTCCAGCCGGGCGATCTCCGCCGGATCGGCGATCTCCGCGGCGCGCGCAGCCGACTTCCCCTCCAGCTCGGCACGCAGGTCGCGCACTTCCTGGAGCCGCGCGCGGTCCAGCCGCGGCACCACGGCGGTGCCGCGCTCGTCCAGTTCCAGGGCCTGCTCCGAGACCAGCCGAAGCAGCGCCTCGCGGACCGGGGTGGCGCTCAGCCCCAGTTCCGCCGAGAGCGGCCGGAGCTGCAGCTTCTGGCCCGGCCGCAGGCGGCTGCGCATCAGCGCGCTGCGGATCTCCTGGTAGGCGCGATCGCTCAGGCTTTCCTTGGTGATGCGGGAGAAGCCGGTGCCGCTGGGCTCCCCCGGTTCATCCGCGGCCTGCGGCCGGCTTGACATCCAACCGCCTCCCATGCAGTCATTTGTTATAACAAACTACAGATAACACCTTAAGGGAGGTAATGAGCCGTGACAAGAACAGCCACCAGTCCCGTCTGACTGCCGTGCACCATGTTCGGCCGCCCATGGCGCGGCCCGCCCGATCGATGATCTTCCAGGATCGATGATGCTTGCACTGAAGAAGACCGAAGCCGCCTTCGGGCTGCACCTCCAGGACGTGGCGCCACCGGCCGAGCCCGGTCCGGGCGAGGTGACCGTCGAGGTCAGGGCGGTGGGCATCTGCGGTTCGGACATCCACGCCTATGAGTGGACGGCCGGCTACGAATTCATGGTCCCGCACCTGCCGCTCACGCTGGGCCACGAGTTCGCCGGGCGGGTCGCCAGGCTGGGGCCGGACGTCACGAACCTGGCAGAAGGCGACCTGGTCACCGTGTGGCCGACTGTCGGCTGTGGCACCTGCCGGGCCTGCCGGTCCGGCCGCCGCCAGGACTGCCAGGAGCGCCGGATCATCGGCCTGCACCAGGACGGCGGCTACGCCCGCGAGGTGACCGTGCCCGCCGCCAGCTGCATCCGCCTGCCCGACGGCCTGGACCTGCACCTGGCCGCAATGGCCGAGCCGCTCTGCGTCGGCCAGAACGCGGTCGACGTCGCCGCGATCGAGCCCGGTGACGCCGTGCTGGTGCTGGGTCCGGGACCGATCGGCCTGGGCATCGCCTGGCTGGCCCGGCAGCAGGGTGCCGATCCGGTGATCCTGGCCGGCTATGACGACCCGCTGCGGCTGGACTGCGGCCGCCGGATGGGCCTGCAGCACCTGGTCGACCTGAAGCAGGAGAAGCTGGCGGATGCGGTCATGCGCATCGCCGGCCGTCCGGTCGACCGAGTGATCGAGGCGACCGGGGCGATCCGCTCGATCCATGACGGTCTGGCCGTGCTGCGTTCCAGCGGCATCCTGGTGGTGGCCGGCATCCACTCCGAGCCGCTGCAGATCGACCTGACCCGGCTGGTCCGGGACAAGAAGCAGCTCCGCACCGCGCACGACACGCATGCCGCGGCCTGGCCGCGCGTGCTGGACCATCTGGCCCGCCATGGCGACCAGCTCGGCCAGATGATCTCGCATCGCCTGCCGCTCTCCGCGGCACTGGAAGGCTTCGAGCTCGCCCGGCGCAAGGAAGCGATCAAGGTGATCCTCGAGCCGTAGGCCGTCCAACCGCAAGTACTGCCGTCGCATCGACCAACGATCTGGGAAGCGAGGAAATGGCGCTACGAATCCGGCCCGCACTGGGCATCGTCGCCGGCTTGGCACTGGGGCTGCTGGCCGGCACTGCGCAGGCTGACGTCAAGCTCGGCGCCCTGTTCCCGTTCAGCGGCGAGCTGGCCCTGCTGGGCGACGAGAGTTGGCGCGGCGTCGAGCTGGCCGCCGAGGAGTTCAACGCCAAGGGCGGCATCAACGGCGAGAAGGTCCAGTTCCTGCGCGGCGATGCGGTCGACAACAACCAGGCGATCGCGGAAGCCCGCCGGCTGATCTCGGTGGAGGAGGTCAAGGCGATCTTCGGCACCTATTCCTCGTCGCGCTCGCAGGTGGCGAGCCAGGTCGCCGAGCTCGCCGGCATCCCCTATTTCGAGCTGGGTGCGGTCTCCGACGACATCACCGGCCGCGGCTTCCAGTATCTGTTCCGCACCAACCCGACGGCCAAGGCCATGGCCGTGCGGACCGTGGAGCTCATCACTGATGTGATCGCCCCGCGCCTGGAGGTGGAGCCGTCCGCGCTGAAGATCGCGATCATCCACGAGGACAGCCTCTACGGCACCACGGTCGCGGGCTTCCAGAACGAGTTCGGCGCGAAGGCGAACCTGAACATCGTCGAGACCCTGGCCTATCCCGCCAGCACGGTCGACCTGTCCTCCACCATCCTGCGCCTGCAGCAGAACGAGATCGATGTCGTCCTGCAGACCTCCTACCAGAACGACAGCGTGCTGTTCTTCCGCCAGGCCCACGAGGCGGGCTTCAAGCCCAAGGCGGTGATCGGCGGTGGTGGCGGCTATTCCCTGGTCGACACGGCACAGGCGGTGGGCACCGAGATCATCGACGGCGCCTTCAACGCCGACGTCACCCAGTATGCGGTGAACCCGGCCGCGGCGCCCGGCATCGAGGACTTCGTCGCCGCCTATCAGGAGAAGTACGGCAGCGCGCCGCGCTCCGGCCACAGCCTGCTGCACTACACCGGCGCCAAGGTGCTCCTGGAAGCGCTCGCCAAGGCCGAATCGCTGGAGCCCGATGCGATTGTCGCGGCGGTGAAGGCCATCGACATTCCGGCAGGCGGCACGCCGGAAGGCTGGGGCGTGAAGTTCGGCGAGGACGGCCAGAACGAGCGGGCCACCATGATGGGCATGCAGTGGCAGGACGGCAAGCTCGTGACCGTGTGGCCGCCCGAGGCCGCCGTGGCTGAGGTCCGGCTGACCAAGTCCGAGTGAAGCCCGGCGCAGGAACAAGGCAACCGGCATGACCGTCTTCTGGCAGCTCGTCCTCAACGGCCTGATGCTGGGTGGCCTGTTCGCCATCATCAGCGTCGGCCTCACCCTGATCTTCGGCATCATCCGCCTGGTCAACTTCGCCCATGGCGAGCTCTTGATGGTCGGGATGTACGCGACCTTCCTGCTCACCACCCAGCTGGGCGTGCATCCCTATGCCCTGGCCCCGCCCGTGGTCCTGCTCCTGTTCGTGGTGGGCGTGCTGATCCAGCGCTTCATCCTGCAGCCGCTCCTGGAGGCGCGCGACCACCATGTGCAGATCTTCGCCACGGTCGGTCTATCCACGGCGCTGATCAACCTGGCGCTGCTCCTGTTCGGCGCCGACATCCACTCCACCCCCGGCTACGGCGCGCGCACGCCCCTGGCCTTCGGCCCGTTCCGCATCCTGACCGGCCATGTCGTGATGTTCGTGGCCGGCATCCTGGTGGTGGGCGGCCTGCACGTCTTCCTGCAGCGCACTTATCTGGGCCGCGCGATCCGGGCCACGGCGCAGCACCGCCACGCCGCCCAGCTCATGGGCATCGATATCAACAAGATCTACATCATCACCTTCGGCATCGGCGCTGCCTGCGTGGGCCTGGCCGCGACGCTGGTGGCGCCGATGTACCCGGTCTCGCCCACGGTCGGGACCTATTTCGTGCTGACCGCCTTCGTGGTGGTCGTGCTGGGCGGCATGGGCAGCCTGCACGGCGCCTTCATCGGCGCGCTGATCATCGGCCTCGTGGACAGTCTCAGCGGCTACTACATCGCCCCCGACCTGAAGGAAGTGGTGATCTTCGCGATCTTCCTGCTGATCCTCCTGGTCCGTCCGACCGGCCTGTTCGGTCTCGGCCGCGGCTCGGAATAGGAGTGCCACCATGAACGACAGCAAGCTCGCCGCCTTCGGCCTGGACAAGCGCAGCGCCATCCTGGTCGCCCTCCTGCTGGCCGCCATCCTGGCGATCCCGCTGGGCGTCCAGTCCGACTTCGTGTTCCACATCTTCATCACGATCTGCCTCTACGGCGCCCTGTCGACCGCCTGGAACATCGTGGGCGGCTACGCCGGCCAGCTCTCGCTGGGCCATGCGATCTTCTATGGCCTGGGCGCCTACACGGCCGGGCTGCTGGTGCCCTACGGCATCTCGCCCTGGTTCGGCATGTTCGCCGGTGCCGCCCTCTCGGCAGTCGTGGCCGTGCTGATCAGCGTGCCGTGCTTCCGCCTGCGCGGCCCGTTCTTCGCGTTGGCCACCATCGCCTTCCTGGAAGTCGTCTTCCAGCTGGCCCTGCACTTCAAGGGCATCACCGGCGGTGCGGTCGGCCTGATGGTCCCGCTGCAGGTCGGCTGGGAGTGGATGATCTTCCGCGAGCGCGAGCCCTCGCTGCTGATCGCGTTCGGCCTCCTGCTGCTCACCCTGCTGGTCGCGGGCTGGATCCGCCACAGCCGGTTCGGCTACTACCTGATTGCCACCCGCGAGCGCGAGCCGGCCGCCCAGGCCGCCGGCATCGACAGCCTGAGGGTGCGCCTCTGGGCGGTCGCGATCTCCGCAGCACTGACCTCGATGGTCGGCACCTTCCACGGCATGTATCTGACCTTCATCGAGCCGGAGGCGATGTTCTCGCTGACGCTCTCGATCCAGATCGCCATGTTCGCCCTGATCGGCGGCATCGGCACGGTGCTGGGTCCGCTGCTCGGCACGCTGCTGGTGGTCCCGCTCACCGAGCTCGCCCGCGGCTGGCTGGGCGCCTCGGCCATCGGCCTGCACGGCTTCATCTACGGCACCGTGCTGGTGCTGATCGTCCTGTTCATGCCGGACGGCCTGGTGGGCTTCTTCACCCGCAAGACCCATCCGCGCCCGGACGAGGCCGCCGCCCAGCCTGGCGCCCTGCAGGCCTCGGCCGCCGCCCTGGTCCACGATCCGGCCGAGCCCGTGGAGACCCGTGCCATCGGCGAGCCGATCCTGGTCGCCGAGAAGCTCAACAAGGCGTTCGGCGGCCTGCGCGTCGCCCAGGACCTCGACCTCACCGTCCAGCAGGGCGAGGTGCTGGGCATCATCGGCCCGAACGGTGCCGGCAAGACCACGCTGTTCAACATGCTCTCCGGCTTCCTGCCGCCGGATTCGGGCGTGGTGCGGGTGCGCGACCGCAACGGCCAGTGGGTCACGCCCACCTCGCCGCACGAGTACGCCCGGATCGGCGTCGGCCGCACCTTCCAGATCGTCCAGCCCTTCGCGGCGATGACCGTGCTGGAGAACATCATGGTGGGCGCCTTCCACCACCATGCCGGCCGCAAGGAGGCCCGCGAGAAGGCGCTGGAGGTCGCCGAGCGGATGGGCCTGTGGGCGCAGCGCGACATGGAGGCGCGCAACCTGACAATCGGCGGCCAGAAGCGCCTGGAGGTCGCCCGGGTGATGGCCACTGAGCCGCGCATCCTGCTGCTCGACGAGGTCATGGCCGGCCTGAACCAGACCGATGTCCGCCAAGCCATCACGCTGATCGAGAAGATCCGCGACGCCGGCGTCACCGTGATCGCGATCGAGCACGTCATGCAGGCGATCATGGCGCTGTCCGACCGCGTGGTCGTGCTCAACTCCGCGAGGCTGCTGGCCAACGGCAAGCCGGAGGACGTGGTGCGCGATCCGGCCGTGATCGAGGCCTATCTGGGAGAGGAGTTCGTCCATGCTGCGGCTTGAGCGCGTCTCTGCCGGCTATGGCCGCGTCACCATCCTCCACGGCATCTCGATCGAGGTGAACCAGGGCGAGGTCGTGACCATCGTCGGCGCCAACGGTGCCGGCAAGACCACCACGCTGCGCACCATCGCCGGCCTGGTCCGTCCGACCGAGGGCAGCATCACCTTCGACGGCAAGGACATCGGCCGGCTCCCCGCGCATGAGGTAGTCGATCTCGGCATCACCCTCATCCCCGAGGGCCGCCAGCTCTTCCCGCACATGACCGTGCGCGAGAACCTGCTGATGGGCGCCTACACGCCCCGCGCCCGCGCCGACGTCGGCCAGACGCTGGAGTTCGCCTTCTCGCTGTTCCCGCGGGTGAAGGAGAAGCTCGACCAGCATGCCGGCTCCCTGTCGGGTGGCGAACAGCAGATGGTCGCGATCGCCCGCGGCCTGATGGCCAAGCCCAGGCTGCTCCTGTTCGACGAGCCGTCGCTGGGCCTGGCGCCGATCATCGTCAAGCAGGTGTTCGAGACCATCGACAAGATCGTCGCCACCGGCGTGACCGTGCTGATCGTCGAGCAGAACGTGTTCCACACCCTCTCCATCGCGGATCGCGGCTACGTGCTGGAGAACGGCGAGATCACCATGACCGACACCGGCGCCGCCCTTCTGAAGAACGACCATGTCCGCCGGGCCTATCTCGGCATCTGAGGAGCCATGATGAGCGAAGACTTGCAAAAGCGCCCGAGTCACCAGGACCGGATCGTGCTGGTCACCGGGGCCGGCCAGGGCATCGGTGCCGCGATCGCCGAGGGCTTCGGCCGGCGCGCCGCGAAGGTGGCCGTGACCGATGTCGACCCTGCCCGCGCCGAAACGGTCGCCGAGCGGATCCGCGCAGCCGGCGGTCGGGCCGCCTCGGCCGCGTTCGACGTCGCCGACTACGATGCCCTGGCCGACGCCGTGGAGCGGCTCCAGGCGGAACTGGGCGGCACGTTCGACACGGTGATCAACAATGCCGGCATCTCGCCCAAGCACAACGGCAAGGCCCACCAGGTCTACGAGATGTCGCCGGACGAATGGCGCCGGGTGGTCGACGTCAACCTGACCGGCTGCTTCAACACGACCCGGCTGCTCACCCCGGCCATGAAGGACAAGGGCTTCGGCGTCCTGATCCACCAGTCCTCGATCGCCGGCAAGACCTACTCCAACGTGGTCGGCGCCCACTATGCCGCGACCAAGGCGGCGCTGATCGGCTTCACCAAGCACACCGCCGCCGAGCTCGGCCCCTTCGGCATCCGCGTCAACGCACTGGCGCCCGGCCGGATCGACACCCCGCTGATCCGCACCGTGCCGGACGAGATCAACCGGGTGCAGGTCGAGATGACCGCGCTGCGCCGGCTCGGCCGTCCCGACGAGGTCGCCGATCTCGCCCTCTACCTGACCTCGGACGAGGCCAGCTTCATCACCGGCCAGGTCGTCGACGTGGCCGGCGGACTCATGTTGACCTGAACCAGCAGGAACGCGCCATGCCCACCGAGGCCGCCCCCAGCCAGGGCCATTCCATCGCCAACATGTCCGGCGCCCACACCTTCGCCGCGGCGCTGAAGCGCCACGGTGTCGAGGTGATCTTCGGCCAGAGCATCCCGTCCGCCCTGTTCCTGGTGGCACCGGAGTTCGGCATCCGCCAGATCGGCTACCGCACCGAGAATGCCGGTGCCGCCATGGCCGACGCGTTCGCCCGGGTCTCGCACAAGGTGCCGGTGGTGACCGGGCAGAACGGCCCGGCCGCCACCCTGCTCGTCCCGGGCTTGGCCGAGGCCTACAAGGCCTCGATCCCCGTGGTCGCGATCGTCCAGGACGTCCATCGCCAGCAGACCGACAAGAACGCCTTCCAGGAACTGGACCATCTGGACCTGTTCAAGGGCGTGGCCAAGTGGATCCGCCGGGTCTCCGAGGCCGACCGGATCGACGACTATGTCGACATGGCGTTCACCGCCGCCGCGTCCGGCCGCCCCGGTCCGGCCGTGCTGATCGCCCCGGTCGACCTGTTCACCGACACGCCCAAGATCGGGTCGGGCAAGCGGATCGCCTCGCTCGGCACCTACCCGCTCGACCGCACCATGGCCGACCCGGCCGCAATCGCGGAGGCCGCCGCCGCCCTGGCCGCTGCCAGGGCGCCGCTCGTGATCGCTGGCGGCGGTGTGCATTCCTCGGATGCCACGGCCGAGCTCACCGCCCTGCAGGAACTGGGCTTCCCGGTCGCCACCACCGCCATGGGCAAGGGCACGGTCGCCGAGACCCACCCGCTCTCGGTGGGCCCGGTCGGCTATTTCATGGGCCTGCGCGGTCGCGCCCAGCATCTCCGCCCGCTGGTGGAGGAGGCCGATGTCGTGCTGCTGGTCGGCAACCGCACCAACCAGAACGGCACGGACAGCTGGCAGCTCTATCCGAAGAACGCCCGCTACATCCATCTGGACGTGGACAGCCAGGAAGTCGGCCGCAACTACGAGGCGATGCGCCTGGTAGGCGATGCCAAGCTGACCCTGCGCGCCCTGACCCATGCGCTGCAGAGCCAGGACTTGTCGCTGCGCCAGGAAGGCCGGGCCGCCCTGGAGCGGAAGATCGCCGCCGCACGCGAGACCTGGCAGGCCGACATCGCCCGCACCCTCGACCTGGACGCGGCACCGGTCCGGCCCGAGCGACTGATGCTCGACCTGGACCAGGTGCTCACCCCGGAATCGATCGTGGTGGCCGATGCCAGCTACGCCTCGATCTGGGTCGCCAACTACCTGACCGCGCGCAAGGCCGGCGCCCGCTTCATCACGCCCCGCGGCATCGCAGGCCTGGGCTGGGGCCTGCCGTTCGCGCTGGGTGCCAAGACTGCCCGGCCGGACGCCCCGGTGATCTGCCTCGCCGGTGATGGCGGTTTCGCCCATGTCTGGTCGGAGCTGGAGACCTCGCGGCGCATGAACCTGCCGATCGTGCTGATCGTGCTGAACAACCAGATCCTCGGCTACCAGAAGCATGCCGAGAAGGTGCTGTTCGACGGCTACAGCGATGTCTGCGACTTCCAGGCGGTCGACCACGCCATGATCGCCAAGGCCTGCGGCTGCCATGGCGTGCGCGTCGAGCGCCCGGACCAGTTCCTGCCGGCCCTGAAGGAGGCGCTGGCCGCCGATCGGACTACCGTGATCGACGTGGTCACTGACCAGAAGGCTTATCCGCCGATCACCATGTTCGAGGCCAACGAGCGCCTGGACTACTGACACATATTCAGATCAGGGAGGCGAACATGAACAACTGGAAGAACAGCACGGCCTTCGCCGCACTCGGGCTTGCCCTCCTGGCGGCCCAGCCGGCCTGGGCGGACGTCAAGTTCGGCGCGCTCTACCCGTTCAGCGGCGAGCTGGCGCTGCTCGGCGAGGAGAGCTTCCGCGGTCTGGAGCTGGCGGTCGAGGAGATGAACGCCAAGGGCGGGGTCCAGGGCGAGCAGATCGTGCTGGCCCGCGGCGATGCGGTCGACAACAACCAGGCGATCGGCGAGGCGCGCCGGCTGACATCCGTGGAGTCGGTGGCGGCGATCTTCGGCACCTACTCGTCCGGCCGCTCCATGGCGGCGAGCCAGGTCGCCGAACTGGCCGGCATCCCCTATTTCGAGCTGGGTGCGGTCACGGCCGACCTCACCAATCGCGGCTTCAAGTACCTGTTCCGCACCAACCCCACGGCGGTGCAGACCGGCGAGACCACCATCGACCTGGTGCGCGAGGTGGTGGCCCCGGCCCTGAACGTCGACCCCAAGGAGCTGAAGATAGCACTCCTCTACGAGGACAGCAGCTTCGGCGCCTCGGTCGGCAAGTACAAGCTAGAGGCGGCGCAGAAGCACGGCCTGAACGTCGTCCAGGAGCACGCCTACCCGGCCAGCACGGTCGACATGTCCTCGATCATCCTGGCGCTGCAGCAGGCCGAGGTCGACGTGGTCATCCAGACCTCGTACCTGAACGACACCGTCCTGTTCCTGCGCCAGGCGCACGAAGCCGGCTTCAAGCCCAAGGCGTTCGTGGGTGCCGGCGGCGGCTACTCGATGCAGCAGGCCGCGGATTCGGTGGGCCACGACCTGATCGACGGCGTGTTCGACGTCGACTTCCCGCAATACAAGATCAATCCCGAAGCCGCCCCCGGCATCGAGGCATTCGTCGAGGCCTATCAGAAGAAGTACAATCAGGCGCCGCGCTCCGGCCACTCGCTGGTCAACTATGCCGGCTCGCTTGCGATCCTGGAGGCGCTGGACAAGGCCGAAGGCTTCGAGCCCGACACGATCCGCGAGACGGTCGCCGCCATGGACGTGCCGGTCGGGCAGACCGCCACCGGCTACGGCGTCGAGTTCGACGAGAACGGCCAGAACACCCGCGCCTTCTACTACGGGATGCAGTGGCAGGACGGCCAGCTCGTGACGATCTATCCAAAGAACGCCGCGTTCGCCGAACCGCGCTTCCACAACCCCTGAGGCCAGCGGGCCGGGACGCTTCCCGGCCCCTCACCTTCCCTGGAGCCCTGCCCGATGTCGAATGCCGCCAGCCCGGCAACCCAGTCCGGCGAATCCACCAGCCGCCGCATGGACCCGAGCCGGATCGCGTACCAGCGTCCGCAGCCGGCCGGCATGGTCCCCGACATCTTCTTCGGCGGCGGCCTGTCGCTCGCCGAGGACGACCCGCACTGGGTGCCCCAGGCCAAGGACGTCTGGTTCAAGCCTTTGGTCCTGAACGTCACTCAGGGCTTCTACGTCAACATCCTGAAGGTCCAAAAAGCAGGTGTCCTGTCCCGCCACCGCCATTTCGGCCCGGTCCATGCCTTCACGCTGAAGGGCTCCTGGCACTATCTGGAGCATGACTGGGTGGCTAGCGAAGGCGACTACGTGTTCGAGCCCCCGGGCGAGACCCACACGCTGGTGGTGCCCGAGGATGCCGAGGGCATGATCACCCTGTTCCACGTCACCGGCGGCTATTCCTACGTCGACCCGCAGGGCGAGGCGCTGGGCTACGAGGACGTGTTCACCAAGCTGGAAGCGGCGCAGCGCCACTTCGAGGCCCAGGGCCTGGGCTCCGCCTATGTGGAGCAGTTCGTCCGCTGAGCCACAACGGGGCCGCTCAGGACGCGGCCCCGATCATGGCGACGTTCCAGCGCGCCAGCCTGGACCTGGCCTCGCCATCGAGATCGGCCGGTACCGGCCCATGGTTGCGGCGCCCCACCTGCTCATAGGCATAGGTCGCAGCATTGGGCGAGCCGAAGGTCAGGTAGATCGCCATGCGATCCTCCACCCGGCCGCCTAAGGCGCGCAACGCGCCGCGCACTGCCGCGAACCGGCTCTCCGGGTCGCCCTTCGTGATCCGGCCGCCGGCCATGAGCAGCCGGCGCAGGCTCTTGTCCCACCAGGATGGGAACTGGCCGGCATGGTCGATGCGTACGTCGAACATGATCACGTCGCCCGCCCGCACGCCCAGAGCTACCTCCTGCGTGACCTCGCCCAGCCGTCGGCGATGCGACCCGGGCCGGACCTTGAGCGCCTGCTTCGAATCCGCCGGCTGATCCTGGAGGTAGATCGCCGCCTTGCACACCCGCCAGCCGTTCGGCCGGTCCGCGTGCTCCTTCAGTTCGCCGTCCTGATCGATGTCCTTGTGCCAGCGGCTCAGGGTATTGATCTGCAGATCGCTCTCGCCAGTCAGCACGGGATCGTCCGGGCTGGTGCAGGCATGCAGAGCCCCCAGCAGCCGGTCGTTGATGACGATGTCGGCCAGTTCCGGCAGCTTGTGGATGCCGCGCCATTCGATCTTGCCGCCATGACGGTGGGTGCCGTTCTGGCGGAAATACCGATGCAGCAATTTCCGCGACGTCTCGATCTCCTGTCTGGACAACACGTCACGAAAAATACAGTAACCGTCGGCCGCGATGTTTGATGATGGAGCGGGATCCACTGCGCCGCTCGGAATTTCATGGTCGATAGACTGCACCAGCATGTCCTTGTCCCACCTGGATGTCGCGAGGTCCCGATCCATGCCCTGTTCCGCCAACTTTTGAACTAGCCACTTCTGATGATGGCTGAACGGATACCGGTACAACTTGCGGCCTAACCCGGTCCTCGGTGGAACATGCTTTGCGTACGCTGGTACCCTGTCCGGCTGCACGGGCGATGCCTTCGGGTAGCTTGGCGATGACGCAGCCGGCTGGCGCGGCCGGATCGATGTCGATGATCCGATACCGGTCATGCGAGCGGATCGCCTCGAATGCCGCCCAGGCGGCATCGGTCCGGTAGATATCCTTCAGGACGACCACGGGCACGCTCAGGAGCAGGGTCATGATCCGGTCGTCGACGATAGCGGCGTCCTCGACGACGACCGCATCGAAAGGACGACCCGAATCCGCGGCACGAAGGTCCAGCCCAGGTCCGGAGGCAGCGATCCTGGTGCAGATCAGCGTTTCTTGGCCCAAATAGTCGCTGGCCGGCTGGTCGGATTGGATGATCAGCACCATCCGGCAGCCCTGCGCTACCAGCCGGTCATGGATCCAGCGATCGCTGCCATCAGGCTGCCTCGCGATCCAACGCGGCCGGTGCAGTCTGCCCGCAATGCTCGCGAGATCACGCAGCCGGCGCCGCAGCGGTACTGGCAGCGTGGCCTTCACGACGTTCCGGCCCAACTTGCCAAAGTATCGGAACTCCGGCATGGCCGGCACGCTTGGCTGCAGCGCCGCAAGGCTGGGCTTCGCGAGCAGCGCATCCATTCCCCGGTACCAGCGCCGGTGCAGACCGCACACGGCGGGCGCATTCGCCGTTGCGGCCAGCCCCGGCTCGAAAGCCGCCGGACCTAGCTCGGCGCTCCCGGCAAGCCGATCCACCAGGGCTTCCTGCCCGCAGGCCCGGAGCACGGCGGCGAGTTGCCCCTCCCATGCCGCAGCGCTCCGGGGGGGCAGCTGGTGAACGCTGTGCCGCAGGCTCGCGTGATCCGTCCGTGTCGCCGGCGACGCGGCCGGAAACAGCCGCCAAGCTGCCTGGCGCGCGCGATCAAGCTCGGGATGGTGCAGCCATGGATACTGGGCGCTGCATCGGGCAGCATCGTCGATGCGTCCTTGGCAGAGCAGGGCAACGATGAAGTAGGCCCATTCGACCGGGTCGGGGTCGGCGGCGCCATAGTCGACCAGCGTCGTTTCGATCAATCCGGCAAGACGCGCGAGCGCATCGCCCGCGTCCCCGGCAAACAGGCTGCTGAGCGCCAGGCGGAACCTGGCCTCTGGCAGGTAGTGCACGTGATACAGGCACCGGCGGTAATGGTGCTGCGCCGCTGCAATCCTCCCCTGCCACAGATGAGCATCCCCCTGGCGCAGCAGCGACCGGTCCAGGCTCTGCCCGACGACGGGCGCGTTGATCCGGCCGGCATCCTCGTCGGTCAGGGTGAGGGCCGCGAAGGCATGAGGCTGGACGATCCGCTGCTGCGGCGCGCGCTGCCGGTTCAGCAGGTACCACTGGAGGATCTGCGATCGCTGCTGAAGCGTGTGGCGGGTGTGGACCAGGCGGTAACCCGCATCGGTGATCCGGCGCAGCTCGTCCGGCCTGTCCAGGAGGTGGTCGATGCAGTCTACGACATCCGTCTCATCGGCGAAGACGCAGTTCTCCATATGCACGAAGCCGGCATCGGCCAGTGCTGGAGTTCGCTCGGTGACGAGGCAGGACCGGGCCGCCGGGACCTCGAAATGCTTGCGGACGACTTCCCGACCCATCGCGCCGCAGCTGGGTACGAACAGGCTGGCATTGATCGCACGCGCATAGTCCTCGCCGTGCAGCATCCGCCGGGCGGCCCTGCTCTCGTAGCCGAACTGTGGGCAGATCAGGCTGGGGAACCGGTCCGCCAGCAGCCGGTAGACCTTCTGGCGCCAGGGATACAGGCCATAGGCCTGGCCGGTCAGCAGCACTGGGATCGTCTTGTGCTGGCCATAGTCACGGAAGATGTCGGGGTCGATGAAGTTCGGCCACACGAACAGCCGGTCGGCGATGCTCGGCGTGTACTCCTTCATCGCCACCGCGATCGTGAAGCAGGTCTCGATCCCCCAATGATCCATGTCAGATATGAAGCCGGCACGGCGGTCGCACCATGCGTCGCCATTGTGCAGTCCGAGCTTCGGCACATCTGGATGGGTACGGGTGTTGGACACCTTGATGCGTCGCGACCCGTGGGTCCGGTAACCGCTCTCGAACAGAGTCAGGTCAGGCCGATGCCGCTCACAGATCTCGGCATAGTCACAATCGTGGTTGATCACGGTCACATCGAAGAACTGGGCCAGGCATTTGACGTGATGCTGCATGTGCATCAGGAGGAAGCGAGCCGCACCTTCATTGGGCTGATGATCCCACTGGAAGAACACCAGCCTCGGCTTGCGCACGCCGATCGCGTGGTCCATGCGTTCATCCTGCACGTCGTGACAATCCATCGCAGTAGGCGATCACGGCTGATCGGCGGCCCGGCGGACTTTCTCCGGTTCGCTTCTCGCATCTCCGGCACGATCATCGGCATCCCGGGTCCAGTGGAAGTTACACCGAAGACTTTGCTGGATCAGGCAGCCGATTAGCTTAATAGCCAAAAGTACTAAGCGCGCGTTATCGCCCGGGGCACTACAGTGGCACCGAAACATCGCGCCGCCGAAGCTGCGGCGGCCGACGGAGTGCTGGCGATGGACGGGCCAACCAAGCAGCAGGCGCGCAGGATCGGCAAGGCCGACCGGTCACTCCGGATCGGGATCGCCTTTCCCGGCGGCTTCGAATTCGGCGGCATCGGCCGGATGATGCTCTATGCGATGGAGGCCTTCGCCGCCATGGCTGACGGTCCGTGCTGCACGCCGCAGGACGCGAGGGGCAGCGGCCACATCGCCATGATGCCCGTCCATCTCCTGCGGTCGGTCGGCTGGCTGGCTTGGGCGCGGCTGAGGGGGCAGATCGACCTGGTCCACCTCAACGTCGCCGGCCGGGGCAGCACGCTCCGCAAGATCGTGCTGAGCGAGGCCGCGGCGTTGCTGCGCCTGCCGACGATCGTGCACCTGCACGACTACGACTATCGGACGGACTTCGGCAGGCGCGGCATGGTCGGGCGCCACTTCGTGCGCCGGCTGTTTCAGCGGGCCGGACGGGTCATCGTGCTGGGGCACCGCGACGAGGTCATCGCCACCGAGCTGCTGGACGTCGCGCCGGCGAGGCTGGTGCGGCTGCCCAATGCCGTCCCGGATCCGGGCTCGCCGCCGTTGCGGCAGGAGCAGGAACGACCGGCACGCCTGGTCTTCCTGGGCAATCTCGACGACCGCAAGGGCGTGCCCGAACTGCTCCAGGCGCTGGCATCCCCGGCATTGCGCACCCTCCCCTGGACAATCGACTTTGCCGGTGGCGGCGAGACCGCCCGGTTCGCCGCGCAGGCAAACGAGTTGGGCATCAGCGCGCGGACCAGCTTTCATGGCTGGCTGGATGCAGCCGCGGTCCAGGCACTGTGCCGGAACGCCGACATCTTTGTGCTGCCCTCCCACGCCGAGGGCCAGGCCATGGCGCTGCTGGAGGCGATGGCCCACGGGCTCGCCATCGTCACGACCCCGGTCGGCGCCCATCTGGAGGCGGTCACCCCCGGTCGGGAGGCGCTGCTGGTGACACCTGGCGATGTGGCCAGCCTGGCAGACGCCATCGCGACCCTGGTCACCCGGCCGGAACTGCGCGCCAGGCTGGGCAGTGCTGCCCGCCAGCGCTACCTGGAAGCCTTCGCCATCGCCGCCTATGCCGAAAAGCTGATCGCCCTCTATCAGGCGGCGTTGCGTGACAGCGAGCGGGTCAGCCCACGGCAGGCCCCGGTGATCTCCGAGCTCAAGGGATGACCGGTGCGGTAGAGCCCGCCTAGCCAGCCCAGCGCGGCGGCGGCGCAGGCGATGATCGTCCGGCCGATATCGAGATCGAAGCCGGCCGGTGAGCTCAGCACGATGGCAGCCGGCACGGCTGCCGCCGCGGCCGTGACCGCCATGCTGGCGCGCGAGGCCAGCAGCAGGTCGCGCCAGTTCAGGTCGATGACCCGCGCGATGAAGTGGAAGGCGACGGCCATCTGCAAGGGGGCCGTGAGGAGCATGCTGGCCGCCAGCGCCTCCGGGCCGGCATAGGCGGCAGCAACGACGATCAGCACCGATGGCGGCAGGCTGATCAGGCTCGCGAGCAGCGCGTCCCTGACCCGGCCGACCGCGACCAGCAGCGGGTAGGTCATGAAGGCGGGTGCCAGCATCATGGTCGCGATCGCCATGATCCGCACCAGCGGCACCGCCTCCAGCCATTGCGGGCCCAGCAGGATTCGCACCACCGGTGCGGCCAGCAGGGCCAGGACCGCCAGGGCCGGCCACTGCACCGCCGACATCAGCTCGTGGCCACGCAGATAGGCCCCCTTCAGATTGCCTCCGTTGCGGACCTGCGTGGCCATGGCCGGAAGCACCACCGGGCTCAGCGCGCTGGCCAGCATCCGGTCCGGGAGCTGGCTGAGCGTCGTGGCGCGGGTGAACATGCCGGCAGCACCGAATCCCCACCACCGCCCCAGCAGGAGCCTGGGCAGGAGGTCGGCGCCCATGTTGACCAGGGTCAATACGCTGGCCGTCATGCCGAACGAGCCGACCTCCCGCCAGTAGCGCAGGGATGGCCGGAAGAACTCGAGCCTCGGCCGGCAGCAGAAGGCGATGACGGTCGTAACCGTCCCGGACAGCACGGCTCCCCAGACATAGCTGGCTGCGCCGAACCCGGCGGTCGCCAGGGGGATGGCGAGACCCGCACTGGCCAGCGCAGCCATGACATTGATCAAGGCGAGCCTGCGGAACTCCATGCCCCGGCGCATCAGGCCGATCAGCGGTGTGCCGAACGGCACGAGCAGGAAGCTGAGCGTACCGATCCGCAGGATCGTCACGAGTTCCGGCGCGTCATAGGCCTGGCCGATCCAGGGGGCAGCCGTGAACAGGCCCAGGCCCATCACGATCGACATCAGCAGGTTGATGGTGAAGGCCGTGCGCACCGTCGGCAGGTCGGGCGTCCTGGTCTGCACGATATAGGCGCCGACGCCGAAGTCGCGAAACGCCTCGATCAGCAGGATCAGCCCGTAGCCGATCATGAACAGCCCCGTCTCGGCGGGCGTGAGCAGCCGGGCCATGATCGCGGTCGTACCGATCGTGATGGCCTGGATCAGGTATTTCTCCATGAAGGAGAAGGCCAGCGAATGGCGGATGCTGTCCGGCACCGGCCCTGCCTGCGGTGGAACCGGAACGGCCGCCGGATGCCGCTCGGCATGGCACGACTTATCCATGCTCGGGATGCGTGCGGGACGCAGGCAAAGGAGCGGCGTGGCGCTGGGCCGCCCGCCGGTAGACCGTCAAAGTGCGCAGGGCGACGGATCCGGCCGACAGTGCGCTGGCAGCGGCCGCCGCGGCAGCATTGGCATGGCGCCGCATCGCCTCGGGATCACGCAGGAGCAGGACCATGGCTCGCGCGAGTGCTGCGGCATCTGTCGGCACGACCGGGCCCATCCCGGTCCGTCCTGCCAGGGCCCCGATCTCGCCCACGTCGGTGGCGACAACTGGCAGGCCGAAGGCCGCCGCCTGCGCCAGCACGCCGCTCTGCGACGCTTCCAGATAGGGCAGCACCAGGAGATCCGCGTCACGGAACAGCTGCGCCGCTTCCCGGTCCGGCACGTAGCGGTCGTGCAGCTCGAACCAGGGCCTGCTGGCCAGTGCCGGCCGAAGCCGTGCCAGGTCCGGCCCGGTGCCGGCGACCACGAAGCGGGCATTGGGGACATGCCGGACGACCTGGTCCGAGGCATCGATCAGCAGGCCCACGCCCTTGTAGGCCATGATCCGCCCGAAGAAGAGGATGCAGGGGCCAGGGCCTGGCGTCTTCGCCAGCCCGGCCTCGTCGGCAATGCGGCGGTGGCGGTCCAGCACCGGATGCGCCACCACATGGACCTGGTCCGGGTGCCCGATGCCGGAATCCAGCAGGGCCTGGCGCAACCCCGGCCCATGGACGATCAGGCCGTCCGCGGCGTGGCGCAGCAGCCGGATGGTCGCTGCCGGCACCTTCTGGGACTGCACGTCGCCCGGATGGCAGGTGACGTCGTGCACGGTGACGACCTTGGTCCGGCGGCGCAGGAACGGCAGGCCCAGTGTCAGCCAGAAGACGCTGTCGCCCAGAAAGTGGATGACGTCGGGATCCATCCGCCGGACGAGGCGCAGGAGCCGGCCGAGCAGCAGCAGGTTGCGCAGGTCGCGATGGCGCGGCCATGGCATCGGGTGGACAGCGACCGTGTCCGGGAGGTCATGGCCGAACCGCTCCACCATCGGCACCGGCGCCGCGAGCGTCACCTCGGCGACGCCGGACAGGGCCCGCACCATCGCGATCGCATATTCGTCGGGCCCGGTCGGCAGGCACAGCACCCGCGGACGTCGATGGACGCTCATGCCAGCCCCCCTGTCCGGAGAGCCGGCTCCCGGCTCAGGGTCGATGCGGTCGGCAGGAGGATGGCGAAGCCGGCCAGGATCCAGGTGAGGTCGGAATGCGCGAGCAGGTCGGACTCGCTGAAATTCCGGAACAGATAGAGGCACAAATAGAGGAAGGCGAACCGGCTCGGCAGGTCGTGGGGGTCGCGGATGAACCCGCGCACCGCCCGTACCAGCGCTCCCAGCAGGACCCCCAGCGCCAGGACGAGGCCGACCAGCCCCAGCCCCAGCAGCATCTCGCGGTAGCCATTGTGCGAGTTGGGCGCACCCCAGCCGATCCGGGCACTGATCTGCTCGGCTACGCTCGCCACCTCGAAGAACGCGCCATAGCCGTAGCCTGTGATGGGCCGCTGCGCGATGAACCCGTCGATGAAGTCCCAGAGCTCGGTCCGGCCGGTCAGCGTCACGTCGCGTCCGAGCGCCAGGATGATCCGGTTGCGTGCCAGGAACAGCGGCAGGAGGATCGAGACGCAGCCGAGCAGCAGGAACAGCATGCCGCCTGCCGCCATGCGCCGTGGCCAGGCCGCGATCACCAGCGGCAGATGCAGGCCGGCCAGGATCAGCAGCAGCATCACGGTGGTCGCCGAGCCGACCGGGACGGCCAGGGCCACGATGGCGGCATAGCCGAGCAGCAGGGTCGGCCGGGGCATGAGCCGGGCGTGCCATGCAACCGCGATGAGCAGGGCCGCCAGCAACAGGCCCAGCCCCATGCCGTTCTTGTGGGTGAAGACGCCGCGAAACTCGCCGCTGTCCGGCATGAAGGCGAGGTCGGGCAGGCAGATGCCGAACAGCAGGCTCAGCCCCAGAATGGCCAGTGCGACGGCGGCGAGCGTCCTGGCCAGGACGGCCGGACTGAAGGTCACTGCTGCCCAGGCGACGATCACGGTGTTGGCGGAGAACGAGGCGGCCCGCCGCAGCGTCACGCCCGGCTCGACCGACCAGATGGCGGACAGCCAGATCCAGATACCCAGCAGGATCAGGCAGGGATGGCGGCAGAGCAGTCCGGTGACGGCGCGCCAGCGCAGCACCAGCAGGATCGGCGCCGCGATCAGGCTCGGCAGGAGCAAGATCCGCAGCGTCTCACTGGCCGCGGCAGTCAGGGTGGGCTCGCGTCCGAGCATCCACAGCGGAAACACGGCGCTCGAGCAGATGAACAGCCAGCCGGCCAGCGAGATCAGGCACAGGAGCTGGCCGAGCGTTCTGGGCGCGGCCAGCGGCCAGCGTGTGGTCTCCTGGAAATAGGATGCGTGCATGGACTGCCCTGGCCGTCTGCCTTTGCCGGATCATGGCAGATTGGTCATGCCGGCCGGATTCAGCTGAAGGGCGTAGTCGCCCCCATCGGGCGGAGCAGCCAATAGTCGAGCGGTTATCTCTGCCGCCATCCATTGCCCGGAGGCCCCTGCCGATGAAGCTGCCAGCCCTGGCCCTGGTTCTGGCCGTGACACTGATGGCCCTGCCCGTGAGGGCAGCGTCCGATGATGCGATCGACCGGCGCCCCCGCCTGCACGCGCCCGCGGCGCCGACGCCTTGGACCATCGGCTTCCTGCGCCAGCTGTATGTCAGCGGCTCCGGCTCGGACACGGCCGCCGGAACGCAGGACGCACCGCTGGCCACGATCGGCGCGGCCCTGGCCAGGGCACGCTCCTACGGAAGTGGTACGGAGATCCTGGTGCGCGACGGGATCTATCGAGAGGGCGAGCTCCTGGTCGACTTCGATGGCGCCCCTGGCCAATGGAACGCGCTTCGGGGCTTTCCGGGCGAGCGGCCGACCATCGCCGGGGTGGCGAGCTGGCAGCTCGTGCACCTGCGCGGGGCCTACTTCCTCCTGGAGGGCTTCGAGATCAGCGGCAGCAAGCTGGGCTCCGCCACCAGCGACGGCACCCCGATCCGCTCACGGGCGGATCTGGTGGCCTGGGGCCGGCGTCAGGGCGACTGCCTGGCGACCGGGGAGAACTGCGGCAGCGGCGTCTATGTCGAAGGCTACGAGTCCCGGGCGGTCCACCATGTCGTGGTGCGCGACAACGTCGTCCATGACTTCCCGGGCGCCGGGATCGCGGCCAACGCCGCGGACTATCTCCTGATCGACGACAACGTCGCCCACCACAACGCCTTCACCTCGCTCTACGGCCATAGCGGCATCTCGGTCTGGCACAGCCGCAGCATGGGCGAAGGGCCCGCGGACGAGGTCCGGATCCTCGTGCGCAACAACATCTCGTTCGCCAACCACCAGCATGTCGCCTCGACGGCAATTGGCATCGACCACCCGACCGATGGCAACGGCATCATCTTCGATCAGAACACGGCCTTCGACTATCCCTTCCGGATGCGCGCCGAGAACAACATCGTGTTCGACAATGGCGGGTCCGGGATCCACGTCTACGACAGCGCCAACGTGGATCTGGTCAACAACACGTCCTGCCGCAACGCCGCGGGCGAGAGCCAGAACGATGGCGAGATCTTCGCGAACACCAGCAAGGGCGTGCGCATCTTCAACAACATTCTCCTGGCCCGCCCGGGCAAGCGGATCAACTCCAACTGGTCGAACACGGACCTGGCAACCGGCCGCAACATCCTGTTCGGCACGGTGGCGCCCGAGCTGATCGGGCCAGGCGACCGGATCGCGGATCCGCGATTGGCTGGCGTATGCACCGAGCCGGTGGTCGAGCGCTTCATGCCGAAAGCCGGATCGCCCGCCATTGATGGTGCGGCGGAAGTCCATGCCAACGCCAGCGATCAGACCGGGCGGGCAGCCACCCGGCGTCGCGACATTGGTGCCGTGGAACGTCCCTGAAGGCGGCGCCGGCAACCCTGCCCTACCAGCGGACCCGCCGGCCTGCGGCCTTGGCCAGGCGGTCCATGAGGGTGATTCCGAGCTGAGGGTCGGCACGCAGCGCCCGCAGCGCGCTGCCGACCTCGCGTCGGCCGAGATCGCGCAGCAGCCGGCGATAGGCCAGGGAGCTGCGGATCAGGTCCGCACGGCGCGCCAGCGCTGCCTGCAGCCGCACCGGGCCCAGATCGCGGGCGGCATGCTCGGCAATGGCGTTCTGCTCGAGCATGCGGGTGAGCGTGGTGAGCGGATCGACTGCGGTCAGCGAACCCGGCCGCCGCCGATAGTAGTAGAGGGGCTGGTTCAGCAGGCCCATGCGCGCACCGTGCAGGCCGCAGTCGACATGGAACAGGAAATCCTCGTAGCGCTCCTGGCCCAGGCGAAACGCCAGCTGGTGGCGATGGAGAAAGCTGCGCCTGACCAGGGGCTTGAGCGTGCCGTAGCCCACGATCTCGGGCGGGTCGCGCACCACCAGGTGGGCGACATCCATCCGCGACACCCCGGCAGGCTCGCTGCGCAGCACCCGGCCGTCAGGCCGCGCATTCGGCCGGCTCACCATGAACTGGTCGTCGGCCAGCCAGTCGAGATCCATGTGTTCGGCGGCCTCGACCATCCGGGCCAGGCGCCCGGGCTCCAGCCAGTCGTCGCTGTCGACGAAGGCGATCCACCGGCCCCGCGCCACGGCAAGCCCCTCGTTGCGCGCTCGGCAGACTCCGCGATTCTCGGTCATGCGCACCAGGCGCACGCGCGGATCCTGGCTAGCGTGCGCGGCCGCCATCCTGGCCGTCGCATCACAGGACGCGTCATCGACGACCAGGATCTCGAGCGAGCGCACGGTCTGGGCGCGGATCGAGGTCAAGGTATGATCGATATACAATTCGACGTTATGGGCCGGCACGATCACGGAGACGATGACCGGCATGGAGCAGTCAACGGCCGCAGGGGTCTGGCTCATGATCACAACTTGTCTGGGGGGTCTGCAACGCTCCGTGGCAGCTCGTGATGCCGCCGTCCATCCACCCACTTCGGAGTACCCCCAAAAGCAGGAGGTATTTCTTCAATTGGCATAACTGCGTGTTCGACCGGTCCATGCCATAGCTTGAGCTGATCAAGTCAGGTGCGGCAGGCGAAGTGACCGGAAACCGAGCAATGACATGGGCAGCCATGACCCGGATCGACACTGGGAGAGCCGATGGCATCGAGCGCGCACCGGGCATGCTGCCACACGATCCCGCCGGGCGGGACGACGAACTGGTCAGGCTCGCTCGCACGCTGTTGACCCGCTGGAAGCAGATCGGCACGGTCGTGGCGCTGGCCACCGGCTTGGCGGTGCTGGGGCTACGGCAGCTGCCGCCGGCCTACATCGCCACTGCGGAGATCCTGATCGATCCGGGCCAGGCGCAGTATGCCGATCTGGCGGATGCGGGGGCACCCCGTCAGACCACGGTCTGGCCCACCGAGCTCGAGACCTACATGAAGGTGCTCTGGTCGGACGAGCTGGCGGCGGATGTCGTCAACACCGTAGGCCTGGCCGCCTTCACCAAGGAGGCCCCGCCCTGGGCACCGCTCGAGGCATGGGTCCTGGAGCTGGCCCGCCCGCTCCTGCCCCATTTCCAGGATCTGGCAGCGTCGCTGGGCCTGCCGTCGCAGCCGCCGCTCCTGGCGCTCGACGCCGATCCCGCGGCGAGTGCCGCCCGTCCGGGCGAGACGGCTCTGGACAAGGCGGTGGCGGTGTTCCGCGAGCAGCTCGTGGTCAGCCGCGAATCGTTGGCCGCCGTCATCGAGATCGGCTATCGGGCCGCCGACCCCGAGCTTGCGGCGAAGGTGGCCAACGCCACGGCCGAGGCCTTCCCACGTGAGCTGATCCGGGCCGAGAAGGCCGCGCTCGGCGCCTCGGCCAACTACCTGGGCGAACGCGTCGCGGCCCTGGCCCAGGAGCTTCAGGCAGCCGATGCCGAGGCCCAGGCGCTGCGCCGCCGGCTGTCGGACTTCGGCAGCGGCTCGCTCAACGAGCGGCGTTATGCCGAGCTCCTGAAGACCCTGTCCGAGGCCCAGGCCCAGCTGGTCAACGCACGCAATGATTCCAGCCTGGTGGCGGACCGCACGCACGGCCTGAGCGAGCGCTTCACGACCCCGCAGCTGAAGGAGCTGCGTCTTCTGGAGACGGAGCTGGCACAGCGCCTGGCCGAACTCGGCAGCGATCTCCAGGCCAGGCATCCCGCGGTGGCGACGGTCAGGGCCGAGCAGGCGGAGATCCGCTCCCGGATCCGGGCCGAGGAGGAGGGGATCCGCCAGCAGATCGCGAGCGAGGAGCAGCTGTGCTTGGCCAAGGTCGCCTGGATCGAGGGTGAACTGCAGGCGATCGAACAGGAGCTGGCGCTCAGCGCCACCGACCAGCTGCAGCTCAAGCAGCTGACGACCCGCACCGACAGCACGAGGCTGCTCTATCAGGACATCCTGACCCGCTACCAGCGGGCGCGCGAGCAGCAGCTGATGGTGCGGGCACCGGCCCGGATGATCAACGCCGCCCGGGTCCCCACCCGACCGGAGGGCAAGAAGCGGCTCATCCTGCTGGGCGGGGCGCTGCTGGGCTCGCTCGCGGCCGCCACGGGCCTCGTGCTCCTGCTCGAGCTGCGCCGCCGGGGCTACCGTTCGGCCGAGGAGCTGCAGCGTACGACCAGGCTGCCGGTGATCGGCTGCCTGCCGGCCGTCGACCGGCGGGTCTGGGGCGACCGGCCGGACGGCGGCCACGGCTTTGCCCAGAAGGTGTATGGCGAAGCAGTGCGCCGCGCGGCCCTGCGCCTGATGACCGGCCGCCGATCGCCCCAGGGGATGGCCGAGCTGATCCTGGTCACCTCGGCCAAGTCCGGTGAGGGCAAGACGCTGGTGTCACTGAGCCTGGGCCGGCAGCTCGCCGGCAACGGGCTGAAGGTGCTCGTCATCGACACCGACCTGCGCCGGCAGTCGCTGACAGGCCATCTGCAGCACCTGGTCCTGCCGAAGGCCGACCTCGTGGCGCTCCTCACGGAGCCGGTGGCGAAGGTGGAGGACGCGCTCGTCCGCGACGAGCGGTTCGGGGTCGACTTCCTGTTGGCGCAGGAGACCAGCAGCGATCCTGCCCGTCTGTTCGGGTCGCCGGCCATGGCCGGTCTCCTGGCGGAGCTTCGCACCCGCTACGACGTCATCCTCTGCGACTCGCCGCCGATCCTCGCACTTACCGACACGGTGCCGCTGGTCCCGCTGGCAGATCGGGTGCTGTTCGTCACCCGCTGGCAGGACACCGCGCGGAACGTGGTGGAGGTCGCGCTGGACGAGATCCGCCTCCATGGCGGCCGGTCCTGCGAACTCATCCTCAATGCGGTCAACCTGCGCAAGTACGCGCGCCATGCCGGTTCCGACCAGCTCGCTCATTTTCGGCTGAGCGCCAGCTACCTGCGCTAGCGCGGGCGAGCGGCTCATCATTTCAGGTGAACCAGGATGAAGGCATTAGTCAGGGACACCGCGTTCCCCGACCGGGACGTGCCGTTGCTCGGCACCTTCCGGCGGGCCGGCCGGAGCCTCCGCCGGATCGCCTTGCTGGGTGATCTCGCCGAATGTCAGCGGATCATCGCCGCCAGCGTCGCTGCCTCCCCGTCCTGCCAGCTGGTCGGCGTATTCGCGCCGACCGAGGAGCTGGTCGAGGCACTCGTCCGGCAGGCACATGAGCGGGCGCTCGAGGAGGTGCTCATCGTACCGCGCGGGGTATCCGACCAGCCGCTCGCCATGGCGCTGGAGCGGCTGGCCGCCTGCCCGGTCGACATCAGCGTGGACCTGGGCGTGCTGCGGGACACGGTCGCCGACCTGATCACCCCGCAGCTCAGCCGCGACCCGGCCGGCCGGGTCATGCTGATCCGCCAGCCCATGCGCGGCCCCGCTGCCTGGCTGAAGCGGCTCATGGACGTCCTGGTGAGCGCGGTGCTGCTGGTCCTGCTGGCCCCGTTCCTCTGCCTGATCGCATTGCTGATCCGGCTGGAATCGCCGGGGCCGGTGATCTTCCGCCAGACCAGGACCGGGCTGGATCGCCACGAGTTCCAGGTCTGGAAGTTTAGGACCATGCAGGCCGATCCCGGCAGGGAACGGCACGGCACCTGCCAGGCGACGCGGGATGATCCGCGGGTGACCCGGATCGGGCGCTTCCTGCGCCGCACCAGCCTCGACGAGCTGCCGCAGCTGGTCAACGTGCTGCGCGGCGAGATGAGCCTGGTGGGACCGCGGCCCCATCCCGTACCGCTGGATCGCCGCTTCACGCCGCAGCTCCGGCTTTACGCGGCGCGCCACCGGGTACTGCCCGGCATCACCGGCCTGGCGCAGATCAATGGCTGCCGGGGCGAGACGAACTCGCCCGACAAGATGGCGGCCAGGCTCCGCTACGACCTGGAATACATCCGGGCCTGGTCGCTCTGGCTCGACCTGAAGATCATCCTGGCGACCCTGTGCGGCCGCTTCCTCCATGCCAATGCCTACTGACTCCCGGGCTGACCGCCGGGCGCTCGTGCCGCATGTGCCGCGCTACGAGCTGCTGGGCGTCCGGATCAGCGCGCTCGACCTCCCGCAGGCCGTAGCGCACATCCGGCTCCTCGCGACCACGCCCGGCCGGGCCGGCTATGTGTGCGTGCGCGACGTCAACGGCATCATGGCCTGCCAGCGCGATCCGGAACTGCGCCGGATCCATGACAAGGCGGCCCTGGTCACGCCCGACGGGATGCCGGTGGTCTGGTGGGGGCGCCTGTGCGGCCACCGCGAGGTCGGTCGGGTCTATGGGCCGGAGCTGATGGGCCTGCTGTGCGGCCAGCCGCCCGGTGCCGGGCTGCGCCACTTTCTGTGCGGCGGCGAGCCGGGCGTGGCCGAACTGCTGCGCCAGAAGCTGCAGGAACGGTTCCCGGGCCTCTGGGTCGCCGGGACCTGGACCCCGCCGTTCCGCCCCCTCTCGCCCGCGGAGTACGACGCGCTGGCAGAGCGGATCGCCGGGTCCGGTGCCAACCTGGTGTGGATCGGGCTGAGCTCGCCCAAGCAGGAGCGGTTCATGGCCGAGCTGGCCCCCCGGCTGCCGGGCGGGCTGCTGATCGGCGTGGGCGCCGCGTTCGACTTCCTGTCCGGGCGCAAGCGCCAGGCTCCGCGCTGGATCCAGCGCAGCGGGTTCGAATGGCTGTTCCGCCTGCTGACCGAGCCGCGCCGGCTGTGGCGGCGCTACCTGATCGGCAACAGCCGGTTCCTCTGGCTGCTGCTCCGCACCCTGTGCCGCGGCGAGATTCGCAGCTAACGAATAAGTATTAGATCATCCCGATCAATATTACCCAAATGACCGATTTGTTCCACCAAGACTATCACCCGACAATGTTCCTGGTGGTCTGGATCGGCCATCCATCACCAGGTGGAGAGCGCTAGTGAACATCGATACGACCGATCGGATCGCAGAGCTCGCAACAGCCAGCGTAGCACCGGATTATCTGCCGGACGACATGCACGCCGGTCATGACGCCACACACAATGGGAAGCAGCGCCGGTCCGGTGGCCGCAAGCGCTATCTCGTGACCGGCGGCGGCGGGTTCGTCGGCAGCTTCCTGTGCGAGCGGCTCCTGAACGCCGGGCAGCAGGTGCTGTGCGTCGACAATTTCCTGACCGGCCGGATCGACAACCTGACACCGATCATCGACCGGCCAGGCTTCAAGCTGCTGCACCATGATGTCACCCAGCCGCTCCATGTCGAGGTCGACGGCATCTTCAACCTGGCCTGCCCGGCTTCGCCCCCGCACTATCAGAGCGACCCGATCCGGACGACCAAGATCAACGTCCTGGGTGCCATCAACATGCTGGGCCTGGCCCGGCGACTGGGCGTGCCGGTGCTCCAGGCCTCGACCAGCGAGGTCTATGGCGAGCCGGCGGTCCATCCGCAGGCGGAGGCCTACTGGGGCAACGTCAACCCGACCGGGCCGCGCGCCTGCTACGACGAGGGCAAGCGCTGCGCGGAGACGCTGTTCTTCGACTATCACCGCCAGCACGGCGTCGTGATCAAGGTCGCGCGGATCTTCAACACCTATGGCCCGCGCATGAGCATGCATGACGGCCGGGTGGTCTCCAACATGATCGTCCAGGCCCTGACCGGCCAGGACCTCACCGTCTATGGCGACGGCAGCCAGACCCGCTCCTTCTGCTATGTCGACGATCTGGTGCGTGGCCTGATCCAGCTGATGGCGACCCCTGACCAGGTGACCGGCCCGGTCAACCTCGGCAATCCGGCCGAGTTCACCGTTCTGGAGCTGGCGCGCAAGGTGATCGAGAAGACCGGATCCAGTTCGAAGATCCGCCTCATGCCCCTGCCGCAGGACGACCCCACCCGGCGGCGGCCCGACATCACCAAGGCCAGGGAGCTCCTGGGCTGGCAGCCGACGGTCGGGCTCGACGCCGGCCTGGAACGAACCATCCGCCATTTCCGGGAGGCGCTGCAGGACGGCCTGCCGCAGCACATCGAGGCACCCGCGGCGCTGGCCCGTCAGGCGGCCCCCATGCTGCAGACCGCCTGACGACCCCGACCGCCATCAAGAGAACATGCCATGGCGATCGCCGCCACCGCCCGGCTCGGCCGGGATATCCGGATCCCCTGCCCGGACCTCGTCAATCTCTACGGCTGCACCATCGGCGACGAAACGATGATCGGACCGTTCGTCGAGATCCAGAAGAACTGCATCGTCGGCAAGCGCGTGAAGATCTCCTCGCACAGCTTCCTGTGCGAGGGGGTGTCGATCGAGGACGAGGTGATGATCGCCCACGGGGTGATGTTCACCAACGACCTGATCCCGCGTGCCACCCGCGACGACGGCCGGCCCATGGCCGACGGCGACTGGGTGGTCGTCACGACCCGGGTGCGCGCCAGGGCGTCGATCGGCTCCAACGCCACCATCCTGGCGGGCGTGACCATCGGCAGCCGGGCACTGGTCGGTGCCGGTGCGGTGGTCACCCGCGATGTTCCGGCCTTCGCCATCGTCGCCGGGGTGCCGGCCAGGGTGATCGGCGACGTGCGCGAGCCCAGGAGCGGCCGGAGCGGCAGGAGCCGCTCCGGCCGGATCGGACAGCGATTTACCCGAACCCCCTTCCCGGAAGGCAGCACGCCATGATCGGCATCGGTGTCCTGGGCTATGGCTATTGGGGCCCGAACCTCGCGCGCTGCTTTGGCGAGTGCGAGCAGACCCGGGTCGTGGCCATCGCCGACTTCGACCGGGCCGCGCGCGACCGTGCCGCCCGGCGGCACCCGGGCGTCACGACGGTCGCCACCATGGCCGAGCTCCTGGACGATCCCAGGGTCGATGCCGTCGCGATCGCCACGCCGGTCCACGCCCATTTCGAGCCCGCCCTGGCCGCCTTGCGGGCCGGACGGCACGTGCTGGTCGAGAAGCCCATCACCACCAGCTCCGGCGAGGCCAGCCGGCTGGTCGACGAGGCGGCACGGCGCGGCCTGACCCTGATGGTGGACCACACCTTCACCTTCACGCCGGCCGTGCAGAAGATCGCGGAGCTGGTCGGCGGCGGCGAGATCGGCACCCTGCATTACTACGACTCGACCAGGGTCAATCTCGGCATCGTCCAGAGCGACGTGAGCGTGGTCTGGGATCTCGCGGTCCACGACCTCGCCATCCTGGACGCCATCACGCCGGAGCGCCCGGTGGCGATCGCCGCCCAGGCGGCCAGCCACCTGGCGCAGCGCCCGGAGACCATGGCGTTCGTGACACTGCACTTCGCCAGCGGGATGGTGGCCCACATCAACGTCAACTGGCTGGCGCCGGTGAAGGTCCGCCGCACGCTGATCGGCGGCAGCAGGCAGATGATCGTGTGGGACGATCTGGAGCCCAGCGAGAAGATCAAGGTCTACGACAAGGGCGTCACGCTCACCGGCGACCGCGATGCGGCGCACCGCCTGCGGGTGGGCTATCGCAGCGGCGACATGTGGGCGCCCCGGCTGGCGACCACCGAGGCGCTGGCCACCGAGATCGACCATTTCGCCGGCTGCATCGCCAGCGGCCGCACGCCGCTCACCGACGGCCTGGCCGGCCTGCGGGTCGTGGAACTCCTGGAGAGTGCCCACTGGTCGATGCGCCAGGGCGGCCGCCCGATCGACCTCAGCCTGGAGCGCAAGGCATCATGATCCCCCTCGTCGACCTGCAGGCGCAGCATCGGGCCCTGCTCCCGCAACTGGAGGCGGCGGCCAGCCGGATCCTCGCCAGCGGCCATTTCGTCCTGGGCGACGAGGTCGAGGCGTTCGAGGCGGAGTTCGCGGCGTTCTGCGGCACCCGCCACGCCGTCGCGGTCAGCACCGGTACCGCGGCGTTGCACCTCGCATTGCTCGCCGCCGGCATCGGCCCAGGGGACGAGGTGATCACCACCACCTCGACCTTCGTGGCCTCCGTGGCCGCCATTCTCTACGCCGGCGCCACGCCGGTCTTGGTGGACCTGGATCCCGTGCGCCTGACGCTGGATCCGGCCCAGGTCGCTGCGGCCGTGACCCCGCGCACTCGCGCCATCCTTCCGGTGCACCTGCATGGCGGCATGGCCGACATGGACCGCATCGAGGCCGTCGCCCGCCGCCACGGCCTGGCCGTGATCGAGGATGCCTGTCAGGCGCATGGCGCCGAGCACGAGGGCCGCCGCGCCGGCAGTATCGGCGACATCGGCTGCTTCAGCTTCTACCCAGGCAAGAACCTGGGAGCCTGCGGCGAAGGCGGTGCCGTGGTGACCAATGACGCCGCGGTCGCGGCCAAGGTGCGCCAGCTGCGCGACTGGGGCCAGTCCGCCCGCTACGTCCATGAGCTGCAGGGCTTCAACTACCGGCTCGACGCGATCCAGGCTGCCTTCCTGCGCGTGAAGCTGCCCCATCTCGAATCCTGGACGGCGGCGCGCCGGCGCCATGCGCTGCGCTACGACGCAGGCTGTGCGCAGCTGGACGTGGCAGGCCCGCCGCAGATGCCGGGCGTACGTCATGTCTACCATGTCTATGCGATCCGCTGCGACGGGCGGGACGCGGTCCGGCAGCATCTGGGCGAAGCCGGCATCGCGACCGGCATCCACTACCCGACCCCGGTGCATCTGCAGCCCGCCTATGCCGGGCTCGGCTATCGCTTGGGCGACTTCCCCCATGCCGAGCGCTACGCCCGGCAGACCCTGTCCCTGCCGATGTTCCCCGAGCTCGACGACGTCCGGATCCGGCAGGTCCTGGCGGGGCTGGCGGAGGCGCTGGCGCCCGTCCCGGGAGCGCTGGAATGAGCGCGGTCCAGGCACGGGTGGTCCAGGCGGTCCATGGCCGGCACACGGTCCTGCCCGATCCGGCCTATGAGACCGGGCTGGCCGAGGCGCTGCGCGCCGAGATGGGCCATGAGCGGCTGGAGGATGCCTATCGCCAGCTGGGGCCGCAGGACGACTTCCAGAGCCGGCTGCTCCGGCGCGTCTATCTGCGCGCCCTGGTCCGGCATCTGGGCCAGGGCGTGACGGTCCGGCCCGGCGTGACGTTCCGCCACTTCGAGACCTTCTCGATCGGCGACGGCGTCCATCTGGGCGAAGGCGCAATCCTGCAGGGTCGCCATGACGGAAGCTGCGAGATCGGCGAGGGCAGCTGGATCGGCCCCCAGGCCTTCCTGGATGCGCGCGACCTGGTGATCGGCACGCAGGTCGGCTGGGGTCCGGGCGCCAAGGTCCTGGGCTCGACCCATACCGGTCTTCCGGTCGAGAGGCCGATCATCTGCACCGACCTCGTCATCCGCCCGGTGCGGATCGGCGACTTCGCCGACATCGGGGTCAATGCGGTGATCCTGCCGGGAGTGACCATTGGTGAAGGTGCGATCGTCGGAGCCGGCGCGGTCGTGACCAGGGACGTGCCGGCCTATGCCAAGGTGGCGGGCGTGCCGGCCCGGGTGATCGGCTGGCGCCGTGAGGAGTTGAGATGACCATGCGTGACGAGCGCGTGCTGATCACCGGCGGTGCCGGTTTCGTCGGATCGCACATCGCCGACCAGCTGCTGGCCGCCGGCTGTCGGCAGGTCGTGGTCCTGGACAATCTGGTGCGCGGCCGGCGGGACAATCTCGCCCCGGCCCTGGCCACCGGCCGGCTGCGGCTGGTGGAAGGCGACATCCGCGACCGGGCGCTGCTGGACGAGCTGGTGGCGGACAGCGACCTCGTGTTCCACCAGGCGGCCCTGCGCATCACCCATTGCGCCGCCGAGCCGCACCTGGCCCTGGACGTCATGGTGAACGCCACCTTCGACCTCCTGGAGAGCTGCGTGCGCCACCGCGTGCGCAAGGTCGTGGCCGCCTCGTCGGCCTCGATCTACGGCTTGGCCAGCCACTTCCCCACCCCGGAGGAGGATCCTCCCTACGACAACCGCACCCTCTACGGTGCCGCCAAGCTGTTCAACGAGGGGCTGCTGCGCTCCTTCCACGACAGCCACGGGCTCGACTACGTGGCCCTGCGCTACTTCAACGTCTACGGCCCGCGCATGGACGTCCATGGCCGCTACACCGAGGTCCTGGTCCGCTGGATGGAGCGGCTGGACCAGGGTCTCCCGCCGGTGATCTTCGGCGACGGGCTGCAGACCATGGACTTCGTCGACGTGCGCGACGTGGCGCGGGCCAATGTCCTGGCCGCCGCCGCACCCGCTACCGACACGGTGCTCAACATCGGCACCGGCATCGAGACCAGCCTGCTGGGCCTGGCTGGCGAGCTGGCGAAGGTGATGGGCAGGCCGGCCCTGACGCCCGACTTCCAGCCGGAGCGCTCGGTCAACCCGGTGCCGCGCCGGCTGGCCGCTACCGACAAGGCGCTGGCCGAGATCGGCTTCGCCCACCAGATCGGGCTGGAGCGCGGTCTGGCCGAGCTGGTCGCCTGGTGGCGCACCACGCGGACCCCCGCCCTGGAGGACGTGGCATGATCCCGATCACCAGGCCGGATCTGGGTCCGGCCGAGCAGGAGGCCGTCTGCCGGGTAGTCGGCTCCGGCTGGCTCACCCAGGGGGCGGAAGTGGCGGCGTTCGAGCAGGAGTTCGCCGCCTGCACCGGTGCCGCCCGGGCCTGCGCGGTGTCCAACTGCACCACCGCCCTGCACCTGGCCCTGCTCGCTCACGGGATCGGCCCGGGCGACGAGGTCATCACGGTCAGCCACTCCTTCATCGCCACCGCCAACGCCATCCGGCATTGCGGGGCGGAGCCGGTGTTCGTCGACATCCTGCCGGACACGTTCAACATGGACCCGGCCGCCATCGCCGCCGCGATCGGCCCGCGCACCAGGGCGATCCTGTGCGTTCATCAGATGGGCATGCCGTGCGACTTGGCCGCCATCGCCGCCATCGCCCTGCATCACGACCTGCCGCTGATCGAGGACGCGGCCTGCGCCATCGGCAGCCAGATCCGGCTGGACGGCCGCTGGCAGGCGGTCGGCGGCAGGAAGGGTGCCACTGCCTGCTTCTCCTTCCACCCGCGCAAGGTGGTCACCACCGGCGACGGCGGCATGGTGACGACCTCCAGCCAGACGCGCGACCAGCTGCTCCGCCTCCTGCGCCAGCACGGGATGAGCATCTCGGACAAGGCGCGCCACGAATCATCGGAAGTGCTGACCGAGGCCTATCCGATCGTCGGCTACAACTACCGCCTGACCGACCTGCAGGCCGCGATCGGGCGGGCGCAGCTGCGCCGCCTGCCGGACCTAGTGGCCCGCCGGCGCGCCCTGGCCGCGGGCTACGCCCTGCGGCTGGCCGACCTGCCGGGCGTGACAGCACCGGTCGAGCCCGAATGGGCCCGCTCCAACTGGCAGAGCTACTGCATCCGCCTGCCTGCCTCGGCCGACCAGCGTTCGGTCATGCAGTCCATGCTCGACCAAGGCATCGCCACCCGCCGCGGCATCATGTGCATCCACCGCGAGCCGCCCTATCGGGCCGGCGGGCATCGCCATCTGGTCCATTCGGAACAGGCACAGGACGGCTGCATCCTCCTGCCACTCTACCCGGCCCTGACGGAATCCGAGCAGGACCAGGTGGTGGCGGCCCTGCGCGCGGCCCTGCGTTCCCCCGCCCGCAGCCGGCGAGCGGAGCAACGCGTGGGGGCCGCGGCCTGAGCCTGGAGAGGTCATGAACCGGATCGAATTGGGCATTGGCCCCGGCAAGCATTGAGGGCGAACGAAGTGGGGCCGGCGGTATTGCTGATGGCCGCTCCCAGTCACAGCGAGACAGCGGAAGCGCGCACCTCAGGCGCGGACCTGCTCTCCGACCAGGGTGACGTGCAGGAGACCAGGAGTTGGCCGAGGCGGTCGACTGCCGCCGGCAGTCAGCTCTTGGACCGGGTGCGGCGCGGTGTGGAGATCATGCGCGGTGACACCAACAGCCGACGGGACGTGGGCCCGGGGCGCCCAGCGCGGCGCGTCATGGGCCACCTGCAGATCGGGCCGGCGCTGTGCCGCGCCTCCTCAGCCAGCAGCGTCAGATAGGGTGCCGCAACCGCCCCTCCCGACTCTTGCCGGTCGGATAGGAACCTACCCGGCCGGCAACAGTCACCGCCCCAGCCTGGCTGAGGTCATCTCGGTCCGGAATGTCGTGTGAGATCCGTGATCCGGAAAGGGGCGTCAGCGGCCAGCGGCGCACTGCCCCGGCTCGAACATGTTCCAGGTCATGGAGACGACCTGGGTCCGGTTGGTCGCGTGCAGCTTCTTCATGATGTTGCGCACATGGATCTTCACCGTGCTCTCGCGCATCTGCAGCTCGTACGCGATCATCTTGTTCGCCAGGCCGCGGCGCAGGCAGTTGAGGATCTCCAGCTGACGCGGAGTGAAGTGGTCCTGGAAGCGCGCAAGAGTGGCGTCCTCCTCCGGGAGGATCTGGCTGTCGAACCCGCCATCCTGCTCGCACGGCATGATCCGCGGGCGCGCCTGATCAGCCGGCGGCCGGGCCAGCGGTAGCGGCCGGACGGAGGCTGCCGTCAGGCTCGTCGGCTTCGGCCTGCCCTTGATGAGGCTCGCCGTCGGCACATAGGTTCCGCCGGCACACAGGAGCCGGATCACCTCGATGGCGGCCGACCCCAGCATGGTGGTCGGGATGAAGCCACGCAGGCCGCAGGCCAGCACCGTCATGACGGCCGCATGCTCGCAGCCGTCGGCCACAACTGCGACCGGCACATCGCCCACGCTCCGGGTGAAGGTCTCGAGCTTGCCCAGCAGGTCCTCGTCCAGCGCCTCCGCATGGCCGAGATTGACGAGAACCAGCACCAGATCGACCCTGGCCTGCCCCAGCCAGACCACCTCCTCGTCCGTGTCGGTGGCGAGCAGCTGGTACTCGGGAAACTTGCTCGCCAGCCACCGGGCAATGGGTTCCCGGGTCAGCGGCTTGGGGTCGAAATAGACGATCGCCTGCGAGGCCGGCTGGCATTCACCATA
>NZ_DATMFZ010000347.1:0-18710 GCF_035556675.1 Geminicoccus sp.
GCCTGGAAGTCGGCGGCAAGTCCCCGCGTTTGATCTTCCCGAACGCCCGGCTCGACCACACCATCGTCGGCACGGCGAGATGTTCGCCGGAAGGCTTCGTCCGTCGCGGGGCCTTCAGGCCAGGCTGGCGCGGGCCTTGTCGCATTCGGCGCAGCCAGCGCCGGGCGGGTGCAGGAACAGGAGCGGGTCGGCCGCCAGATGCGCTGTGGCCAGCCGGACGATGTCGCGGGCACGGGCCAGCCGGGCGTGCCCGTGGCCGACCGGCCCTTCCCGCTGCAGGCCCGCCGCGCGCAGCCAGTCGTCGGCGAGCGCGAAGCGCTGGCAGCAATGGTTGTTCTCGGCATAGTCGAGCCGTACCGGCCGACCGTTCTCGAGCACGGTCAGCCAGGACGGGGTCCGGTAGGGCACGCCGGCGATCAGCTCGGCCAGGTGCAGCGTCGTGTCGGCATCGTGGCCGACCCCCAGCAGCAGCACCTGCCCGTCCAGCTCGCGGACCCGGCCCACCGGGCTTTGCGGAATGTGCGGCGGCAGGGGCAGAGGATCGGCGGTGATCCGCTGCGCCAGTGGGCCGTGTGCCGCGAAGGCCTGGGCATGGTCGCTGCGCCGCACACCCGGCCGGCGCCAGAACCGGTCGGCGGCAACACCCAGATCGGCTGCCGCCGAGCTGCGCGCCGGGTCGAACGGCCGGTCGTCCTCGCCCGACCAGGACGGCATCACCAGCGTGCCCTTGGGGCCGACCGCCGCCAGCAGCGCATCGATCAACCCGTCCGGGCCGCCCTCGACCGGCCGTATCGCCCGGAACGACGTGTGGACGAGCAGCACGCCGCCTGCAGCCACGCCCAGGTCGTGGAGCTGGCGGACGACCTCGCCGCGGTTCAATCGATCGCCACCATCACATCGGATGATCTGACCACGGCCTGGACCGTGTCCCTGCTACGGTTGCGGGCGCTGATCCTCATAGCGCCTCCCCGTCCGTGGCCTCGATGCGGATGATGTCGTCGACATAGCGGCCGGCCGACTTGTCACCCGGCAGCACCAGGCGGGCCAGGCCCTCGACCGGCTCGCCGTCCTGCGCATGGGCGACCAGGACCTGCGCGCCGCCGAACATCGGGGCGATCTCGCCACCCGAGAGCACCACCTGATAGCCGTCCCGCCCGGTGACGGTGAAGACGCGGCGCAGGATTGCGTTCTTGCTCGCCTCCTCCGTCAGGCCCGCTTCCTCCAGCAGCGTCCACAGCAGCACACCCTCGAAGCTGGCCTGGACCGGGCCATGGCCGGTGCTGAAGAACACCACGGCCGTGCTGGCGGGCCGCCGTGCGAGATCCTCGCGGCGCAGCGTCACCGCCTGGCCGTCCGGCCCGACGAGCAGCAGGGCATCGGTCGGCTGCCCGTCGGCGCGGGCAGGCGGAGAGAGCGATCCCATCGCCAGCAGGACGATGGCGATCCTGGCAAGGCGGGTGGCCGCCGGCATTCATCGACTCCGCATCCAGCCAATCTTAGCTTCAGCGATACGGAACGGCCGGCAGCTTGTCGACTAGCGGCAGACCGCCTGGCGGGCGACGTCGGCGCTGGAGCCCTCCGGTTCCTTCAGGGTCAGCGGCACCCGCTCGCGCTTCTGCGCCAGGGAGCGGGTCCCTTCCGCGTCGCTGAACAGGGTGATCTTGTCGGTGGTGACCGTGCCGGAGCGGCAGTCGAAGCGGGCGTCGAAGCGCGCGGACGCGATCACCGGGCCGTCCAGGTCCAGCGGCGTGGCATACAGGACCCGATAGGAGATCGCGCGGACCTCGGCGGCAGCCTGCTGCTTCATCTTGCTGGCGTCGATGAAGACCTGATTGCCCTTGGCCGACACGCCCACGGCTTCCCAGCGGGCGGCATATGCCGGTGTGGCGAGGACGAGAAGGGCCAGCAACGCCAGCAACCGCATGCAATAGCTCCCCCCTGCATCGGCATTGGAGCGATCCTAGGGGCAGTTCCGGCCACGACGCAAATTGCGATGCGTCCAGAACTGCGCTCCATCCCTGCCCCTGATCCGTCAGGGTGCTTCCAGGACGGTGCGGCACTGGGTGGGGAGGTCGCCCAGCCGCAAAGGCGGGGGCGGCGGCTCGTCGGAGGGTTGCCAGGGCTCGTCGCTGAGCCACCAGGCCAGTTCCGCGCCGCAGCCGTCGCCTGCAGGTGGCGGCTCCTGCGGCCGGCAGCCCGGCTCGTCGTCCGGGCAGCGCAGGCGGATGTGGAAATGGGCGTCGTGTCCCCACCAGGGCCGGACCTTGCCGAGCCAGGCCCGCTCGGCCCCGGCGGTGGCGCATAAGCTCTGCTTGATGCCGGGATGGACGAAGATCCGCTCGACCTCCGGCCGCAGCGCCGCGGTGCGGATCATCGCCAGCTGGGCCGCGCCCAGCAGATCCGGGTCGGCCTCGCGCGTGCCCGGCCGCAGCATCGACACCGCACCGATGCTCTCACGCTCCGGATCGGACAGGGTGTGGGCCGGCATGGGCGTGAGCCAGATGTCGGCATCCAGCCCGATCTGGTGGCTCGTATGGCCGGTGCGCATCGGCCCGCCACGCGGCTGGGCCATGTCGCCCACCAGGATGCCGGGCCAGCCCTGGCCGCGCAGGTCCCGGGCCAAGCGCTCGATCACCCGGATGAGGTCGGGATGGCCCCAGCCGCGATTGCGCGACGGGCGCATGGTCTGGTAACCCTCGCCGCCTCGCGGCAGGGCCACCGCACCGGCGAGGCAGCCCTTGGCGTAGCTGCCGAACACGGCAGCCGGTGGCGGGGCAGGTCCCGTGGCGCTGCCGAACAGTTCCTTGGCGGGCGGCTCGGCCGCCAGGACAGGCGGCATTGCCAGGAGTGCGAGCAGGATGGCCGAGAAGAGCGCCTTCATGCGCCCGGTCTAGCCGGGTCGCTTGGGCTCGCCTAGCTTGCGGCGCTATTTACCAACCAGATTTGGAACAGGTGGAAACGAAGATGCTCAGAGTAACCTGGCTCGGCCATTCCGCGATCCACCTCCGGATCGGCGAGCGCTCGGTGCTGTTCGACCCGTTCCTGACCGGCAACCCCTCCTATCCGGAAGGTGCCCTGGAGAAGCTCGGCGACATCGACCTGATCTGCCTGACCCATGGCCATGAGGACCATCTGGGCGACACGGTGCCGATCGCCAAGCGCACCGGCGCCACGGTGGTCACCGCGTATGAGGTGGCGCTCTATCTGGGCAGCCAGGGCGTGGAGAATGTCGAGCCGATGAACCCGGGCGGCCAGATCGAGGTGGCAGGCCTCCAGGTGGCACTGACCCGCGCCTACCATTCCTCCAGCATCCACGAGAACAACGTCGCCCGCTATCTGGGCAATCCCTGCGGCATCGTGGTGCGCAACCACGAGGACAGCTTCTACCATGCGGGCGACACCGACCTGTTTTCCGACATGGCGCTGATCCGCCGGCTCTACCGGCCGCGCGTGGGTGCCTTGCCGATCGGCGACCGCTTCACCATGGGCCCGCGCGCCGCGGCGATCGCCCAGAACGAGTTCCTGCAGATGGACGCGGTCCTGCCGATCCACTGGGGCACGTTCGACGCGCTGACCGGCTCCGCCGACGAGTTCCAGAGCGAGGTCAACCGCGGCCAGGTGCTGCGCGCCCAGCCGGGCGAGACGATCGAGATCTGAGGGAGCCGCGCCGACTGCGCCAGCGCAACGGTCGGAACGGAGCGCAGCACGAAAGGAGCTGCCCATGGGTTCCGGGAGCATCGATCCGGACGGCTGGGATCTGTCCGGGCGCTTCGATTTCCATGGCCATGTGATCCGCTACGGGATCATCGGCCAGGGCAAGCCGCTCGTGCTGCTGCACGGCACGCCGTTCTCCTCGCTGGTCTGGCGGCGGATCGCGCCCTGGCTGGCCCGGTACCGGCAGGTCCATTACTTCGACCTGCTGGGCTATGGCCGCTCGGCCAAGCCGGACGGTGACGTCTCGCTCGGCATCCAGAACGGGCTGTTCGCAGCACTGCTCGATCACTGGCAGGTGGAGCGGCCGGACGTCGTCGCCCACGACTTCGGCGGTGCCACCGCACTGCGCGCCCATCTGCTCGACCGGCGTGACTACCGGTCGCTCACGCTGATCGATCCGGTGGCGATCGGGCCATCCGGCTCGGCCCTGGTGCAGTCGGCCAGGGACCACGAGGCGGTGTTCGCGGCACTGCCCGCCTACATCCACGAGGCGATCCTGCGCGCCTATCTCGGCGGTGCGGTCTTCCATCAGCTGCGCGATGGCGAGATGCAGCTCTATCTCGATCCATGGCTGGGCGAGGTCGGGCAGAAGGCGTTCTATCGCCAGATCGCCCAGATGAGCGACCGCTACACCGACGAGATCGAGCAGCGCCTGGGCGAGGTGCGCTGCCCCACTTCCATCCTCTGGGGCGAGGAGGACACCTGGATCCCGCTGGAGCGGGGCCGGGAGCTGGCCCGGCGCATCCCCGGCGCGACCTTCACCCCGGTGGCGCAGGCAAGGCATCTGGTCCAGGAAGATGCACCGGAGGCGGTGGTCGCGACCGTGCTGGACCTCCTCGCCCGGTGCGACGCGACGCAATGACGGCGGCAGGAAGCAGCGATGGCGACCTATACGGCAGACATCAACTGGCAGCTCCGGGACGGCGAGGACTTCCTCAAGGGCCGCTACAGCCGTGGCCACACGGTCGGCTTCGACGGCGGTGCGACCGTCGCGGGCTCGGCCTCCCCGCACGTGGTCGGCAAATGGGCGGTGCCTTCGGCGGTCGATCCGGAGGAGATGCTGGTGGCGGCCATCTCCAGCTGCCACATGCTGTCCTTCCTCCACGTGGCCAGGCTCGCCGGCTTCACCGCGACCGCCTACCGGGACCATGCGGAGGGCGTGATGGCCGAGATCGCACCCAGCCGGGAGGCGGTGACCCGGGTCGTGCTGCATCCCGAGGTCGAGTGGCAGGGCACCGCACCGGACGAGGCGAAGCTCCAGTCCATGCATCACGAGGCACACGAGCTGTGCTTCATCGCCAACTCGGTGAAGACCGAGATCACCGTGGCATGATCCTGCCGGCATGCGCGATGGCGCAGCCCGGCGTCAGCACCCTTACCGAGCCGGCGGGCCGGCGCTAAACCAGCCGCCGTCATCCGCCTTTGGACAGGCCCATGCTCGACTTCAGGACGCTCTCGACCACCTGGAACTATCCGACCCGCGTGCTGTTCGGCGCCGGTGCCGTCGGCAAGCTCGCCGAGGCCTGCAAGGCGGCGGGCATGCAGCGCCCGCTCGTGGTGACCGACCCCGGCATCGTCAAGCTGCCGATCATGGCGACGGTCCTGGACACGCTGAAGGCGGGCGGGCTCGAGGCCGCGGTGTTCTCCGACGTGAAGCCCAACCCGGTCGCGGCCAATGTCTCGGCCGGCCTGGAGGTGTTCCGCGCCGGCAGGCATGACGGCGTGGTGGCACTCGGCGGCGGCTCGGGCCTGGATGCCGGCAAGGTCATCGCCTTCATGGCCGGCCAGACCCGGCCGATGTGGGACTTCGAGGACATCGGCGACTGGTGGACCCGGGCCAATCCGGACGGCATCGCGCCGATCGTGGCGATCCCGACCACGGCCGGTACCGGCTCGGAGGTCGGCCGCGCCGGCGTGATCACCGACGAGAGCACCCACACCAAGAAGATCATCTTCCACCCGAAGATGATGCCCAGCACCGCGATCCTCGACGCGCAGATGACGGTCGGCCTGCCGAAGAACCTGACCGCCTGGACCGGCTTCGACGCGCTGGCGCACTGCCTGGAGGCCTATTGCGCACCGGGTTTCCACCCGATGGCGGAAGGCATCGCCGTGGAAGGCATCCGGCTGGTCAAGGAAGCCCTGCCCAAGGCAGTGGCGGACGGCGGCGACCTGGAGGCGCGCGGCAAGATGCTGATCGCCTCGGCCATGGGGGCCACCGCCTTCCAGAAGGGCCTGGGTGCCATCCACTCGCTGAGCCATCCGGTGGGCGCCATCTACGACACCCATCACGGCCTCACCAACGCCGTGTTCATGCCCTATGTGCTGGCGTTCAATCGGGAAGCGATCGCCGAGCGGATGGAGCGGCTGTCCGCCTGGCTCGGCCTGTCGGGCACGTCCGGCTATGATGCCTTCCTCCAGTGGGTCCTGCGCCTGCGCGCGGAGCTGGGCATCCCGAACACGCTGGAGGGGCTGAAGGTCGGACCGGAGCGCTTCGCCGAGATGGCGAAGATGGCCGAGGCCGATCCGACCGCCGGCTCCAACCCGCGCAAGCTCACCGCCGCGGATGCCGAGCAGCTCTTCGCGAATGCGCTGGCCGGCAAACTCTGAGCCCTTGGCCGCCTCGGGATCGGCCGGTTCCGGGGCGGCGCCGAATAGTTGACTCAGTCAAGCTCCGTCCTAGACTTCCTCATCGAAGGGAGGCCGGGGCATGGAGCTGCAGCAGGCTGTCGATCAGGACCAGGTAGCGGCGGTTCGAGGCTTCAACCGCTTCTACACCCGCCAGATCGGGCTGCTCGACGAGGGCCTGCACCAGAGCAAGTTCTCGCTGACCGAGTGCCGGGTGCTCTACGAGCTGGCGCAGCATGACGGGCAGAGTGCGGCCGGGCTCGGACGCGAGCTCGGGCTGGATGCGGGCTATCTCAGCCGGATCCTGAAGCGCTTCGAGGCGCAGGGCCTCATCTCCCGCACGCCGGCCCCCGGCGACGCCCGGCAGGCGGTGCTGCGGCTGACACCGCAAGGACGGGCAGCCTACCGGCCGCTCGACCGGGCCTCGCAGCAGGAGGTGGCGGCGATGCTCGCCCGCCTGCCTCGCTCGGAGCGGCGCAGGCTGGTCGAGGCGATGACGACGGTGCACCGGGTGCTGGCCGGGATCAGGGCCGAGGTGGTGCTGCGGGAGCATCGGCCCGGCGACATCGGCTGGATCATCCATCGCCAGGCCCGGCTCTATGCCGAGGAATATGGCTGGGATGCGACCTACGAGGCGCTGGCGGCCGAGATCGCCGGCGCGTTCGTCCGCAGTCTCGATCCGGATCGCGAACGCTGCTGGATCGCCGAGCAGGCGGGCGAGATCGTGGGCAGCGTGTTCCTGATGCGGCAGACGGATGCGGTCGCGCAGCTGCGCCTGCTCTATGTCGAGCCCAGGGCACGCGGATCGGGTCTGGGCCGGCATCTGGTCGCCACCTGCATCGCCTGTGCCCGTGCTATGGGCTATCGGGTCCTGACGCTCTGGACCAATGACTGCCTGGTCGCGGCGCGCCGGATCTACGAGGAGGCGGGGTTCCGTCTGGTGCGGGAGGAGCCGCACCATTCCTTCGGCAAGGACCTCGTGGGGCAGACCTGGGAACTGGCCCTCTAGCGGGAGGACGATCGTGGCGGCGTTCAAGGACCACTTCTCCACCAGCGCCACCGGCTATGCCACCTACCGGCCGAGCTACCCGCAAGCGCTCGTCACGTTCCTCGCCAGCGCCGCGCCCGGCCGGGAACGGGCCTGGGATTGTGGCTGCGGGACCGGACAGCTGTCGGTGCCGCTGGCGGAATACTTCGCCGAGGTGATGGCCAGTGACGCCAGCGCCCGGCAGATCGAGAACGCCACGCCTTATCCCCGCGTCAGCTACCAGGTAGTGCCGGCCGAGCGCTCCGGCCTGCCCGACGGCAGCGTCGACCTGATCACGGTCGCCCAGGCGGCACACTGGTTCGACCTGCCGGCCTTCTATGCCGAGGTGCGGCGGGTGGCACGGCCGGGCGGCGTGCTGGCGTTGATCAGCTATGGGATCCTGGAACTCGACGGGCCGGCCGGGCCGGTCATGCAGCGCTTTTATCGCGACATGCTCGGACCCTACTGGCCACCCGAGCGCCGCCTTGTCGAGGAGGGTTACCGGTCCCTGCCCTTCCCGTTCGGGGAGTTCACGGCACCGTCGCTCGCGATCGAGGTCGCATGGCGGCTGGACGACCTGACCGGCTATGTCGGGACCTGGTCCGCGGTGCAGCGGGCGCGTGCTGCCCTGGGGCAGGATCCGGTCGCCCCATTCCGCGCGGAACTGCTGCCGGCCTGGGGCGATCCGGAGGCAAGCCGGCCGATCCGCTTCCCCCTGTCGCTGCGGGTCGGGCGGGTCTGACCGGCCAGGGCCTGCTGATGTCGCTCACCGGAACGATCAGGCCGGCACCGGCTCCGGATGGCAGGCGCAGGCGGACCGACCTGCCGTCTCGTAGCGGTCGTGATGCCGGACCCAGTCGCGCAGGTCGCCATTCGGCCCGTTCTCGTTGCGGCCGAACGGGGTGAGGTCCAGGAAGTTGTAGGCGCCGACCAGGCGCTCGTCGCCGCGCGCGAAGGTCGAGTAGGTGTGGAAGACCTGGCCCTCGGCGTCCTTGTAGAAGACGCTGACGCCGGGCAGCTCGTCGCAGACATAGGGCTGCGGGGCATAGTTGTAATAGACGTCGCCGCGCTGCCGGTCGTCCTCGGTGAAGGAGACGTCGAAGTCGAAATTGAAGTCGCTGTCCAGCGAGGACACCCAGCGAAACGTCCAGCCCATCCGCCGGCGGAACGCCTCGATCTTGGCAAGCGGGGTGCGCGAGACGGCGGCGAACGCGACATCGTGATGGTCGAGATGGCGGAACGCCGGCTCGACATGGTCGGCCATGAACGAGCAGCCGACGCAGCCCTCCTCCCAGTCCGGACCGAACATGAAGTGCTGGACGACCAGCTGGCTGTGCCGGCCGAACAGCTCGGTGAGGCCCACCGGCCCTTGCGGCGCCTCAAACCGGTAGACCTTCTCGATCCGTACCCAGGGCAAGGCGCGTCGCTCGGCCGCCAGCGCGTCCTGCGCGCGAGTCAGCTCCTTTTCCTTCACCAGATGTGCCTTGCGCCGGGCGAGCCACTCCTCGCGGGACACCACGTCATGCATGGGACATGCTCCTTCCTTGCCCGAAGCGCATGCGGCATCGGCCGGCACTCCGGATCGGTTGCCGTGAACGGAGGAAAGCGACAGGGGCCGTGCCGGCTCAGCCGGGGCCGGCGTCCCGTTCGACCAGGGCGGCCAGCTTCTCGGCCGCACCGGTCCAGCCGGAGCGATGCGCGTCGCGCGCCGCCTCGTCGAAGAACTGCTCGTGGGTCAGCGTCATCACCGTGCCGTCATCGTCCGGCTTCAGCGCTACCGTCACCAGCGATTCCCGCTCCGGCGTGCTGCGCCAGGCCCAGGTGAACACCAGGCGCTGGTGCGGCACCACCTCGCGATACGCGCCGCTGACGTCGTGGCGCTCGCCGTCCAGGGTGTGGAAGGCGATGTGGAAGCGCCCGCCGGGCCGGACATCGGTCTCGGCCTGGACGGTCGGGCCCGCGTCCGGGCCGAACCACTGGACCAGCTGCCGGGGCTCGGTCCAGGCCGACCAGACCCGCTCCGGCGACGCCCTCAGGCGCCGCCGGATGGTGAGGCTGGGCTTGGTGGACATTCAACCTCCTGCAGCGGCTCGTCCTTTTCCAGGAAGGCGGCCAGGCGATCGATGCGCTCGGTCCAGAACCGCTGATAGCGGGACAGCCACGCCATGGCCTCCTCCATCGGAGCAGCGTTGAGCCGGCAGGACACGACCCGGCCCGACTTGCGGCGCTCGACCAGGCCGGCGTCGGACAGTACGTCGAGATGCTTCATGATCGCGGGCAGCGAGACCGGGAACGGCCTGGCGAGCTCACTCACCGACAGGGTCTCGGCCTCGCCGAGGCGGGCCAGCAGCGCGCGCCTGGTGGGATCGGCCAGTGCGGCGAAGGTGCGGTCGAGGATCGGGTCGGGTTGCTTAACCATTGAGTTAAGCATTAGTCCGCCGTCACCTCTTCGTCAAGGTAGGAAGAAGCTTCCCCAGGTCCGGCTCCCCGGCAGGTTGCCGGGGAGCCATGGGCGATCAGTTCTGCACGTTCACCAGCACCCGCTGATAGCGGGTCAGCCTGGGCGAGCCGTTGTCGGTGACTTCCAGGATCACGTTCAGCGGCGTCGACAGCGCGGTGCCGGGCGCAGTCAGGGTCGCCTTGGCGGAGTTGGCGTTGTCGATCTTGACCGAGTCGTAATAGTTGCTGACTTCCTTGTAGATCCACCAGCGATAGCTCAACCCGTCGCCGTCTGGATCACTGGACTTGGAGGCATCCAGCGTTACCTTGCCGCCCGGCTTGACCGTCACGTTGGCAGCGCTGGCGAGCTTGGCCACCGGCGGGTGGTTGGCCTGAGCATAGTTGGTCTCCAGCCAGCGGACACGCGCCGCGAAGTCGGCCTGATAGGCCGGGCGCCAGCGTGCCACGGCCATGCGGCGCGACTTCACCCCGTTCACCTCGTCCAGCAGGCCCTTCGAGGTGTAGAGGTTCTTCGAGATCTTGTAGTATTCGGCCTCCTTGGTGTAGCGGCCGCCCCAGCCGCCGCCCTTGGGCAGTTCCGGGTCGCTGAGACCGATCGGCAGGATGTGGAGGAAGGACGGGCTGTCGCCTTCCTTCAGGCCTTTCTCCGTGGTGTTGAGCGGATACATCCGGCCGAGATTGCCGCGGTTCAGGATGTTCGCCTTGAGCCAGGTCTCGTTCTGCATCGACTGGTCGCCCAGCAGATACATGCCCCGGAAGGTGGCCGTCTTCGAGCCGTCATGCTCGATGCTGGCGATCCAGAACATCTCCTTGGCGTTGTCCATCAGGTACTGACCGGGCTCCGGCGAGTACTGACTGAGGCTGATCGAGTAGACCCGCAACTTGCGCTGGAACGCGATGAAGGCCGCTTCGGAGCGGGTCGACTTCACGTTGTAGATCGCCTGGGCCAGCTCGCGGATGCCGCCCCAGACCAGGACCCAGATGGGCCCCTGCGACTGGTCGACCATGTAGACGATGTGCTGGGCCGCGGCGGAATCGTAGCCCTTGCCGACCTTGTTGTTGAGGTTCAGGCCCGGCTTGACCCGGTTCTTCAGCAGGGCGGCGGTAGGAAAGTTCGGGTCATGCTGCCGCAGCCTGCCCAGGTCCTTGCCGTAGGCATCGAGCACGGCATTGACCAGATCCGGCCGGACCGGGCCCTTCGGGATGTAGGTAGGCAGGATGCCCTTGATACTGAGCTCGTTGCTGTAGAGCAGCATCCGGATCAGGGATTGGGTATCGTCGGGATCCTGGCCGATATCCGTCAGGACGATCACCTCGGGTGCTGCCGCCCGCGCGGGCGACCAACCCGCCGTCTGGCCCAGCGCCAGCAGCGCCAGCGAGGCCGTCAGGACCAGTCGTCCCCCCCGCCCGGCCAGCTTCGCAAATAACCGTCTCACTTTCCCTCCGCTCAGCATCCGTGACGGTCGAGCCGGGGCAGGTCGCAGGCACGCGGCGGGGTGGATGCACGACCCGCTCCGGCCCGGCGAGGACTGGTCAGCCATCAGTCAATCACGCAGAAATGAGACGGAACTTTCTCTTCGTTCAGCTAGGAATCATCCGGCCGCGAAAAGAACCGACAGAAATTCCAGATTCTCATCTAGCCCTTGTGACAGCCGCCTCCTGCACCAACGCGTATACACAAGACAAACCTGTCCTGTGCGCACTGGAATCATTTCCAGCGACATCCGGTAACTCCCCGGTAACCATCTGGTAGGGCGACTTTCCGGAAATTGCAAACCACATGATCCGAGCTTTCCGGAAGTGTGGGGCAATGGATGGAAATGTTTCGACGGTCGGCGGCAATGGACCGCTGGCCGCTGGAAGCGGAAGACCGGCCGATATTCCAGGCCAGCATTGGATGGCCGCCACTGCTGCAGCGACCACCCAGCTCATTCACCCGCCCGTCCGATGCGGCGAATTGCCGCATGAACGGCACCAGGACGAGCGGGCAGGACCGGTCAGAGCAACGGCATCGCGACCGGCCGCATCGGCGTCCCGGTGGCCCCGCGCAGCTTGATGCAGGCGCCGAAGAAGGCGAACTCGTACACCTTGTCGGCGATGAGCTCGTCCAGGAACGCCATCTCCAGGATCGGCACCCCTGCCTCTGCCAGCAGGTAGGTGTGCACCGGGAAGAAGTTGAGCGGATGGGCGCCGGGCGTCTGCTCCAGCGTCAGGTTGTCGGCGCCGATCATGATCGCGCCGTTCTTGCACAGGAACTCCGCCCCCTCACGGTTCAGGCCGGGCGTGTCCTTGGTGAAGCTCATGTCCGGCCACTTCTTCATCTGGCCGGTGTTGATCAGCACCACGTCGCCCAGCTTCAGCTCGAGCTGCTGGTGCTTCAGGCAGTCGTCCAGATCCTTGGCACCGATGCCATAGCTGGGCGGCAGGGTCTCCACGCCATGCATCGCCGCGATGTCGAGCAGGATGCCGCGCGCCAGGATCGGCGGGTACTTCTCCGGCCCGCACTTGGTCCAGGCCCGGCTGCCCAGATACTGCTCGGCGGTGAAGCCGTTGAAGATCTGGCCGTTATAGCCGAAGTGGTTGAACGTATCGATGTGCGTGCCGCAATGGGTGTACATCGAGATCGCGTCGCCCGAGTAGGCGACCAGCTGGTTCGCTTCCAGGCTCACCCCCATGCTGTTGCCGGCGATCTCGCCGGCGGGCGTGTGGGTCATCCAGATCTGGTAGGGCTGGTCACCGGCGCCGAACCAGCCGGGCATGCCGATGAAATGATCGACCGAGAGGTCGAAGATCTTGGTGGCATCGGCGCGGCCCAGGATCGCGGCGCGCGAGGCGCCGTCGATCACGTTCAGCATCCCGATCTCGTCGTCCGGCCCGTAGGGGCTCTTCGTGACCTTGTGGAACTCGGCGTTGTAGGCGACGATCTTCTGCTTCTCGGCCTCGCTCACATAGCATACGACGCACATGGGCGCTTCCTCCCGCTTCTTTCGAGGGCTCGTCTCGGCGACACGCCGGCGTCCTAGCCGGTGCGCGGCCGCAGATGCGCGAACCAGGACCGCTCCAGGCGGCGCATGGCAAGGGTGATCAGCCAAGTCAGTGCCAGATAGCACGCCCCAGCGGTGATAAAGGCCTCGAACGGCGCATAGTAGCGGGACTGGACCAGGCGGGCGGCACCGGTCAGGTCCAGCACGGTGACGATGCTGACGATCGAGCTGCCGTGCAGCATGAACACGATCTCGTTGCCATAGGCCGGCAGCGCCCGGCGGAAGGCACTCGGCAGGATGATCCGGCGCATCATCAGGCCCGGCGACATGCCGCAGGCGCGTGCGGCCTCGATCTCGCCCCTGGGCATGGTCTGGATGGCGCCGCGCAGGATCTCGGCGGTGTAGGCGGCCGTGTTCAGCACGAAGGTCAATAGCGCGCAGAACCAGGCTTCACGCAGCAGGAACCAGAACGGGCTGGCGCGCACCGCCGAGAACTGGCCGAGGCCGTAATAGATCAGGAACAGCTGGATCAGCAGCGGCGTGCCGGTGAAGCAGTAGGTGTAGAGCCAGGCGGGGGCGTTGATCAGCGGGTTGCGGCTGGCGCGCATGATCCCGACCGGGATCGCCAGGACCAGGCCGACCAGCAGCGAGACCGCCACCATCCAGACCGTGTTCCACAGGCCCAGCGCATAGAACTGCCAGCTCTCCAGAACGACGCTGAAGTCCAACCCCTGGCTCCCCTTCCTAGCGGTAAGGCCGCTGGGCCCGCGCTTCCAGCGTGCGCAGGACCAGGAGCGAGGCGGTGGTAAACAGGAGGAACAGCACCGCGACGAACAGGTAGAAGGTGAACGGCAGCCGGGTGGCGCCCACCGCGAACTGGGCCTTGCGCACCATGTCCTCCAGACCGATCACCGAGAGCAGTGCCGTCGACTTCAGGAGCACCAGCCAGTTATTGGTGATGCCGGGCAGAGCATGGCGGACCGCCTGCGGGAACAGGACGCGGCGGAACACCTGGAACGGGGTCATGCCGAAGGCGCGGGCGCTCTCGAGCTGGCCATGCGGCACGGCCAGGATGGCGCCGCGGAAGGTCTCGGCCATGTAGGCGCCATAGATGACTGCGAGCGTCAGCACGCCGGCGATGAACGGGTTGATGTCCAGATAGCCGATCGGCGCGCCGCCCTGCGCCTCGATCCAGGGATCCACCCAGGCGACCAGCTTGTTCACCAGGATCTGGCCGCCGAAGAAGATCAGCAGCATCAGCACCAGGTCGGGGATGCCGCGGATCACGGTGGTATAGGTGAGCGCCGCACCGCTGGCGATGCGGCTGTGAGACAGACGGAGCAGGGCCACCGCAATGCCGATCAGCACGGCCAGCACGACGGACAGGAGGGCGGAAGCCAGCGTCAGCCGGGCGCCCTCCAGGATGGTCCATCCATAGCCGTGCAGATCGAGCATGAGCAGCAGCCGCTGGGCGCTCAGGCCGGCTCAGTCGCCGTACACGTCGAACTCGAAATACTTGCTCTGGATCTCCTGGTACTTGCCGCTGGCGCGGATCCCCGCGATGCCCTTGTTCAGGAGCTCCACCAGATCCTCGTCGCCCTTGCGCACGCCGATCCCGGCGCCCAGGCCGAAATACTTCGCGTCGTTGATCGGATCGCCGACGAACTGGAAATCCGCGCCCTCCGGCGTCTTCAAGAGGCTCTCGGACAGGACCACCGCGTCCTCGAGCCGCGCGTCGACCCGGCCGGACACCAGGTCGAGCGTGGCTTCCTCGCCCGTGGCGTAGCGGACGATCTCCGCGCCGGCCGGCTCCAGATTCTCGGTCGCGTAGCGGTCCTGGGTGGTCTCGCGCTGCACGGCGATCCGCTTGCCGTTCAGGCTCTCGGGCGAGCCGTCGATGCCGGAATCCTTGTGCACCACCAGCCGGGTCGGGGTATCGTAGTACTTCTCGGTGAAGTTGATGCTCTTCTTGCGCTCCTCGGTGATCGACATGGACGCGATGATCGCGTCGTACTTGTTGGCCAGCAGTGCCGGGATCATCCCGTCCCAGTCCTGCATGACCAGCTCGCACTCGACCTTCAGCTCCTCACAGAGCGCATGGGCGATGTCGACGTCGAAGCCGGCGAGCTGCCCGTCCGGCGTCACGTAGTTGAAGGGTGCATAGGCCCCTTCCGTGCCGAACCGAATCTTGTTCCATTCCTTGGCTTCGGCCGTGCCGAGCGTGAACAGGCTGACGGCCAGGGCCAGCGCACCGAGGACGGTTCTTCTTGGCTTGAGCACGACAAATATCTCCTGCTGCGGCAACTGTCCGCCCATGGGGAGACAGTCGACGACGCGCGGATCAGCGTCAAGCGACGCCGGGTGCGTAGGCCCTGAGGAAGCGATCGACCGCCGTGCGGGCCAGGAGGGCGCGCTCGCTGCGGTGCGGCAGGGTGGGTACCGCGAACAGGGCGCGCAGATGGAGGTCGGCGCGCACCAGGCTGATCAGATCGACCGCGGCCCGCTCCGGATCGGCGACCTCGATCTCGCCGCGTCCGGCCGCCTCGGCCAGCACCCGCGCCAGTGTCCCGCGCAGCCGGAGCGGGCCGTTCTCGTAGAAGGTCGTGCCGAGCTCGGGTGCGCGCACCGATTCGGCCATGATGGTGCGATAGATCGCGACCACGTCCGGGCGGAGGATGAAGTCCAGGAAGCCGTCGGCGAACGCCACGAGCCGGGTGCGCAGGTCGCCCTCACCCGGCAGGGCCACCATGCCGGCATGACCCTGGCAGGCATGAAGCACGACCGAGGCGAACAGTTCCTGCTTGCTCTGGAAATGCTCGTACACAGTGGCCTTGCCGACCTTCGCCTTGCGGGCGATGTCGTCCATGCTGGTGGCGGCATAGCCCTTTTCCGCGAACAGCTGCCTGGCCGCGTGCAGCACTGCCTGCGGCTTGCCGGCAGCCTCGCCGGGGGGCTGGAAATCCTGGAGTTCGGACAGAGGCAGCATGATCACGGGCGGTGCTAGAACTGAACGGTTCGGTTCTGCACAAAGATGGAGCATGAGTGTCGCCGCGACAAGAAGGGAGCTAGGCAAACCGCGCAAGTCAGGCTTGCATAGCCCCAGAACTGAACGGTTCAGTTTCCTACTTGATCCTGCAGCGCCGGGAGCGCATCTGCGGGACGTTCGTTCTGTTGCGTGCCGGCGTTGCCGGTAACGGTCCGAAGGTTGCGGTCATGGCAGGCGTAAAGAAACTCGTGCTGGGCAGCCTCGCGGCGGCCGCGATCGCCGGGGGCGGCTGGGCCGGCTGGCAGTACTGGCATGAATGGCGCTTCGTCGAATCCACCGACAACGCCTATGTCCAGGCCGACACTGCGCCGATCGCGCCCAAGGTCGCGGGCCTGGTCCAGGAGGTGCGCGTGGTCGACGACCAGCGGGTCCATGCCGGCGACCTCCTGTTCCGCATCGACCCGGTCGACTATGCCGCGGCCGAGGCGGCCGCCACGGCGGCCGTGGAGGCGCAGACGGCGCGCATCGCCACGATCGGCACCCAGATCGAGCTGCAACGGGTCGTGATCGACCGGGCGCATGCCGGCATCGAGGCGGCACGGGCGCAGCTGGAGCTGGCCCGCTCCGAATCCGAGCGCTCCACCAAGCTCGCCGAGCAGAAGTGGACCAGCCGCGAGACCCTGGAGCGCGCGACCTCCGAGGCGACCCGTGCCGCGGCCATGCTGCGCCAGGCCGAGGCCGACCTCGCCAGCGCCGAGGGTCAGCTCGACGTGCTCCAGGCCCAGCGCACGGAGGCCCATGCGGCCCTGCACGAGGCCGAAGCGCGGCTCGCCGCCGCCCGCGCCGACCTCGCGGCGACGGAAGTGCGCGCGCCGGTCGACGGGGTGGTGGGCGGCAAGTCGGTGCAGGTCGGCCAGTATCTGCGCGCCGGCAGCCAGGCCATGCTGGTGGTGCCGCTGCCTGACGTGCACATCGTCGCCAACTTCAAGGAAACCCAGATCGGACGGATGCGGATCGGGCAGACCGTGCGCCTGGCGGTGGATGCCTGGCCGGACCGGGAGATCGAAGGCGTGATCTCCAGCCTGGCGCCGGCCAGCGGTGCCGAGTTCAGCCTGTTGCCGGCCGAGAACGCCACCGGCAACTTCACCAAGATCGTCCAGCGCGTGCCGGTCCGCATCGACCTGGAACAGGGCAACGCGCTGGCCGGCCTGCTGCGCCCGGGCCTCTCGGTCGAGGTCAGTGTCGACACGCGCGGCGAGGCTGACGGGGCGCAGCTGGCCGAGGGCGTGTTCGGCGCTGCCCGTCCGGCCGGCCTGGCCGGCGGATCGCTCGCCGACCGGCTCTGACGCACGATGGCCAGCACCGCGGCAGTAGCGACGGCAGCGCCAGCCCGAGCACCGGCAGGGCCGCGCCCGATAGCGGTGCTGGGCTTCTTCGCCATGGTGTTCGGGATGTTCATGGCGATCCTGGACATCCAGATCGTCAGCTCGTCCTTGCGCGAGATCCAGGCTGGCCTCGCCGCCAGCTCGGACGAGATCGCCTGGGTGCAGACCAGCTACCTGATCGCGGAGGTCGTGATGATCCCGCTGTCCGGCATGCTGTCCCGGGTGCTCTCGACCCGGATCCTGTTCGCCGTCTCCTGCGGCACCTTCACCCTCGCCTCGTTCCTGTGCTCCACCGCGGGCTCGATCGAGGAGATGATCATCTGGCGGGTGCTGCAGGGCTTTCTCGGCGGGGCGATGATCCCGACCGTGTTCGCCACCAGCTTCATCCTGTTCCCGCCCGAACGCCGCGCCGGCATCTCGGTGCTGATCGGCCTGGTCGCCACCATGGCGCCGACCATCGGGCCCACGCTGGGGGGCTGGCTCACCGAGACCTTTTCCTGGCATTGGCTGTTCCTGGCCAACGTGCCGCCCGGCATCATCGTGACGGTCCTGGTCTGGCGCACGGTGGACATCGACAAGCCGGACCTCGGCCTGATGAAGGGCTTCGACTGGCTGGGCCTGGCCGCGATGGCGGCGTTCCTGGGTTCGCTCGAATACGTGTTCGACGAGGGGCCGCGCTGGGACTGGCTGGACGATACCGGCGTGCGCTACGCAGCAGTGATCGCGGCGGTGGCCGGGGTCCTGTTCTTCTGGCGGGTGCTCAGCTACCGCCAGCCGATCGTGGAGCTGCGCGCGTTCCGGGACCGCAACTTCGCGATCGGCTGCGTGCTGAGCTTCGTCCTGGGCATCGGCCTCTATGGCTCGGTCTATCTGCTGCCGCTCTTTCTGGCCAGCGTGCGCGGCTACAACGCGCTGCAGATCGGCCAGATCATGTTCGTCACCGGCCTGTTCCAGTTCCTTTCCGCCCCGCTGGCCGGGATGCTCAGCAAGAAGATGGATCTGCGCGCGATGCTGGCGCTGGGCCTGATCCTGTTCGGTCTGGGCGTCTACCTGAACCACGAGGTAACCAACCAGAGCTCGCTGGCCGAATTGTTCCTCCCGCAGGCGATCCGCGGCGTGTCGCTGATGCTGTGCTTCCTGCCGATCAACACACTGGCACTCGGCACCCTGCCGCCCGACCGGATCAAGAACGCGTCCGGCCTCTACAACCTGATGCGCAACCTGGGCGGGGCCATCGGCCTCGCCCTGATCAACACGGCGATCGACCACCGGATGGCGCACCACATGCGCCACCTCCTGGACCAGCTCAGCCTGTCGCGCGGGATCGTGACCTCGACCCTGGAATCGATGAGCGGCCGGATGGGCGACCTGCTCGGCGGCGATCCCGACCAGGCCGCGCTGCGCACGCTCTTCAACATGGCCGAGCGCGAGGCCAGCGTGCTCACCTATGCCGATGCCTTCCTGCTGATGTCGGCGGTGTTTTTCCTCGCACTCCTGCTGATGCCGCTGGTGCACAAGCCGAAGGC
>NZ_DATMFZ010000348.1:0-50703 GCF_035556675.1 Geminicoccus sp.
AAGATCGTCGACTGGTACATGGACCAGCAGATCCAGATCGACCCCTTGATCACCCACATCCTCAAGCTCGACGACATCAACGACGCCTTCGACCTCATGCACCAGGGCAAGTCGATCCGGTCCGTGGTCGTCTATTGAGCGTCTTCCGCTTCATCACCCACCCGGACGTCCGCATCGAGCCGGACGTCCCGGTGCCGGACTGGTCCCTGTCCGAACGGGGGCGGGAACGCATGGAGCGGGCTCTGGCCCTGCCCTGGATGGCGGACCTGCGCGCGATCTGGTCCAGCCAGGAGCGCAAGGCGGTCGAGGGTGCCGAGATCCTCAGCCGGGGCCTCCGCATCCCTCATCGCAGCATGGCCGAGCTCGGCGAGAACGACCGGACAGCCACGGGCTTTCTGCCCAAGGCCGAGTTCGAGGCCACGGCCGATGCGTTCTTCGCCCGTCCGGAGGAGAGCGTGCGCGGCTGGGAGCGGGCGGTGGACGCGCAGACCAGGATCGTCCAGGCGATGACGCGCATCCTGACACCCCGCCCCGCCGGCGACATCGCGATCGTCGCCCATGGTGCCGTCGGCGCACTCCTGCTCTGCTACCTCAAGCGCTGCCCGATCAGCCGCAGCGAGGACCAGCCGCCCGGCAATGGCGGCCACTATTTTTCCTTCGACATCGACGCCAGCCGGCTCCTCCACGGGTGGCAGTCCATCGACGCCTGAAAGCCCATTGGATCGCCTCCGAAGGGTGATCTGCGTCACCCCGAGCCAGCCGGTTTCCGGCGCATATGCTGCCCAGGCAACCGGCCGGCAGGAGGGCGTGGCCGGGCGAACGGGACAGTATCGAACATGGCCGATCCGGCGCATCACTGGCCGCAGAAGCAGCGCGACCTGCACAACCACCATATGGATTCGACCATCTGGGACGCGCTCGACTTCCGGGACGACGACATCGTCATCGCCACCTATGCGAAGTCCGGCACCACCTGGACACAGCAGATCATCGGCCAGCTCCTGTTCAGCGGATCACCGGACGTAGAGGTGGCTGAGCTTTCACCCTGGCTGGACCTGCGGGTGCCGCCCCGCGCGGTCAAGCTGCCGGCCGTGATGGCACAGCGCCACCGGCGCTTTCTGAAGACCCATCTGCCGGTGGATGCGCTCGTCTACTCGCCCAAGGCCAGATATCTCTATGTCGGCCGCGACGGGCGCGACGTGGTCTGGAGCCTCTACAACCACCACGTCCATGCCAACGCGCTGTGGTATCAGGCGCTGAACGACACGCCGGGGCGGGTCGGCCCGCCGATCGAGCCGCCGCCAGGCGACATCCGGCAGTATTTCCGCCAGTGGCTGGACGGAGACGGTTATCCGTTGTGGCCGTTCTGGGAGAACATCCGGAGCTGGTGGGAGATCCGCCACCTGCCCAACCTGATGCTCCTGCACTTCAACGAGCTGAAGGCCGACCTGCCGGGCCAGATCCGGCGGATCGCGGCCTTCCTGGACATCCCCATCGACGAGCGGGACTTTCCGCGGATCGTGGAGCATTGCAGCTTCGCGTACATGAAGGCCCATGCTGAACGGAGCGTGCCGGCCGGCGGCATCTTCTGGGAGGGAGGTGCCCAGACCTTCGTCCACAAGGGCAGCAACGGGCGCTGGCGGGACGTGCTCAGCGCGGCCGACATCCGGGATTACGAAGCGGCCGCCTTGAGCGAGCTTGGGCCGGACTGCGCCCGGTGGCTGGCCACCGGCGAGCAGCCGATGCCGGCCGGCTGCTAGGAACGCGGCCGGCCCGGACGGTCAGCCGGCCTGCTGGATCGCCGAGAGCACCCACTCGCCGCCACGCGGACGGCTGAAGGTCCAGATCTCGGTGATCTGCTCCGGCCGGTCCCGATCGCCCGCCACCACGGCACCGCTGGCGCGGTCCTCCGTCCAGTCCTTCATGCTGTAGCGCATCGCCACGGTGGCGTACTCGGTTCCGCCTTCCAGCCAGGCCTCGGCGAGATCGCCCTGCAGGAGGCTGATATCCGCCAGCCGGTTCACCCGGCCCTGCGCGTGGTTCGCCTCCAGTTCCTCGACGAAGTAGCCGAACATCTCGGGCGTGACGGCAGCGCGCAGGGCTGCCCGATCCTCCTGGCCATAGGCGGTCTGCACGGTCCGCAGGCTGTTCTCGAACGCGGAGTAGTCGGCCGTGGTGATGCCGATCTCGTCACGCACGCCGGGGCGTGCGCTCCTGCCAGCGCCGCCCAGGCCGCCGGCCATCGGCCCGCCCGCCGCGCGCTGGGCGCTGCGGACCGGCCGCCCGCCGGCCGCCCCGGCATAGGCCGGCGCGTGGCGGCTGCGGAAGAAGTTCATCGCCAGGCGGACGATGACCACCACCAGCACGATCTGCAGGAGGAAGCCCAGCACCCCGGCCAGGCTGCCGAGCCCGCCGAAGAAGCCGCCGCCGAACAGCATGCCGAACAGACCGGCACCCAGGAGGCCGCCCATCAGGCCCGGCATGAAGCCGCCGCGCGAGAACATCCCGCCGCGGGCCTGCTGCGCCGCCGGTGCCGCGGCACTCGGGCCGGCCTGCTGCTGTGTCGCCGAGCGCTGCATCGGCGCCGCCGTGCCAGGTGCGGTGGGCGTGGCCATCGGCGCCTGGTAGGTGCGCGCGCCACGGCTGCCGAACGAGCCGCCCTTGCGGGCCTCGGCCACCCCGGCACCCAGCGCCAGGACCATCACCAGCGTCAGCGCGGCCAGCCTATGCCACCTGCCCTTGCTGGACGTTGCCGACTTCCTCACCGTCACCTCCGCTCCGAATGTCATCGGCATCATATGGGCGCTGGACCGGCTCATTTTCAGGGGGAGCAGCCCCCTTCGTGCGAGCGCGCGCGGGCGACGAAAAATGTATCGGAAGACCCACCAACCCTCTTGAATCGAGGTAGCGACTTACCAAATCGCAGTCATCGGACGCCACTACGGGTCCGACGGCAAGGCTCAGAGCCCGGATGTTCCGGTCGGGACGGTACGGGCCGGCCTGCAGCAAGTCGCTCAATGGAGGACTTCTTATGCGTAACTTCGACCTTTCTCCCCTTCTCCGCGCCTCGGTCGGCTTCGACCGGTTCGACAAGCTGTTCGAGACTGCCTTCGGCGAGGCTGGTCGCGAGCAGGGCTATCCGCCCTACAACATCGTCAAGACCGGCAAGGACACTTATCGGGTGACGCTGGCGGTTGCCGGCTTCGGGCCCGAGGACGTCGATATCACCGTCCACGAGAACCAGCTGGTCGTGAAGGGCCAGATCTCCAAGCCCGAGCAGGGTGTGGAGTACCTCTACCGCGGCATCGCCCAGCGCGCCTTCGAGCATCGGTTCCAGCTGGCCGACCACGTCCAGGTGGTGAGCGCCAATCTGGTCAACGGCCTGCTCGACGTGCAGCTGAAGCGCGAGGTGCCCGAGGCCCTGCAGCCCAGGAAGATCTCGATCGGCGCCGCAGCGGAGCCCAAGGTGATCGAGCAGCAGGCCGAGAAGGCCGCCGCGTAACCGGGATCGCCGTCTGGATCAGGCGATCCACGCAGCCGCCGATGCATGAGCGGCGGCTGCGCTAGGCATGAAGAAGGAGCCGGTCGGGGCAGCGACCGGCTCCTTTGCTGTTTCTGGGCCCGACGGCAGCGCAGCAGCGCGCGATTGCCGTCGGCATGACGCGCGGGCCCGGCTGTTCAGCATTCCTCGTATTCCGCTTCATGGCCCCGCCAGCGGAAGGCGCGCAGTCGCGTCGGCAGCGGTCGATCACGCCGCACCCAGGGTCCGGGAACCCTTCGCCGTCGCCGCGAATTGAAGGCGACTGCGCAGGCTTGGCGGTCACGCCGACCGGCCGTCGCAGCCGGACCCGAGCCGCGGGGAACGACGTGCTGGACACAGCGGAAGCGAACGCGGCCCTGCCGGCCGCCGTCCCGATCATCCGGACCGTGTTGAACCAGACGCGGCGGATGGGGCACTATCATGGCGGCCACGAGGCGGCGTCCCACGCCGAGATCGCGCGGCGCCTGGCCCGCCTGCATGGCTATGTCTATGGCGGCTTCGCCAATCCCGCCGGGACCGATCCGGACAACCCCTATCTGGTGCCGAGCGACACGCTGGTGGAAGCAGGCAGCACCCGCTCGGTGCATGACCTGTTCGGCGGGCTGGTGCCCTGCCCGTTCGTCGCGACCAAGGCGATCAGCCATGGTCTGGTCCGGCCGGATGCCGCGGCACCCGACGGCTGGACGCCGATCTTCGCAGCCGCGGCCGGCGATGCGGTATTGGCGGGCTATTCGGTGTTCGAGCCGGGTGATGCCCGGCGCGCCGCCCGCCTGCTCTGGCGGTCCGGCCCGGTCCGGGCCAAGCTCGTCCACGGGGTGGCCGGGCGTGGCCAACGCGTCGTGGCGGACGAGCGGGCGCTCGACGCGCTGCTGGACGAGCTCGGTACGGCCCGGCTCGCCCGGGAGGGGCTGGTGCTGGAAGAGAATCTCGAGGAGGTCACCACGATCAGCGTCGGCCAGGTCGAGGCGGCGGGCCAGATCGTCTCCTACTGGGGCACGCAGCGCACCACCACCGACCATCTGGGGCAGACCGTCTATGGCGGTTCCGATCTCCGGCTGGTGCCGGGCCCGCTGAGCAGGCTGAGTGACCTCCCCCTGCCCCCGCCGGTCCGCCATGCGATCGGCCAGGCCTGCCGCTATGACCGTGCGGCCGATCTGGCCTGGCCGGCGCTGCGGGCGTCCCGGCGCAACTACGACGTGGCATTCGGCAGGAACGCAGCTGGTGCGTGGCGCTCGGGCGTGCTCGAGCAGTCCTGGCGGATCGGCGGCGCCAGCGGAGCGGAGATCGCGGCATTGGAGGCGTTCGGGGCCGACCCGCTGCTGCCGGCCATCCGCGCCAGTACCGTCGAGATCTATGGCACGGCCCCCTTGCCCGAGGATGCGGTGGTGTATTTCGATGGCATCGACGCAGAGAATGGGCCGATGCTCAAATATGTGACGGTCGGGCGGGAATGACGACCAGGGACGAGCCGATCACGCTCGAGGTCGACGACGAGACGGTCGTGGGCACGCTGGTGCGGCCGGCCAGGCAGCTGCCGGGCGTGCTGTTCGTGCATGGCTGGGGGGGCACCCAGGAACAGTATCTGGCGCGCGCCAGACAGATCGCAGCACTGGGCTGCATCTGCCTGACCTTCGACCTGCGTGGCCATGGCGGCTCGGCCGAGCGCCAGGAGAGCGTCACCCGCGAGGAGAACCTGCAGGACGTGATCGCGGCCTATGATCGGCTGGCGCGGCAGCCCTTTGTCGACCGCCAGGCGATCGCAGTGATCGGCAGCAGCTATGGCGGCTACCTCGCCGCGATCCTGAGCAGCCTGCGGCCGGTCCGCTGGCTGGGCCTGCGCGTGCCGGCGCTCTACCGGGACGAGGACTGGGCACTGCCCAAGCAGCAGCTCCGCAAGTATGGCCTCGCCGCCTATCGCCGGCAGATCATCAGCCCGGACGAGAACCGGGCGCTCGGCGCCTGCGCCCGGTTCGAGGGCGACGTGCTGCTGGTGGAATCGGAGCACGACGACATCGTTCCCCACGCAGTGTTCACCAACTACATGGCGGCATGCGAGAAGGCGCGCTCCCTGACCTACCGGATGATCCAGGGCGCGGATCACGGTCTGTCCGACGCGCGCGCCCAGCAGGACTACTCCTCGATCCTGCTCAAATGGGTGAGCGAGGTGGGGATCGGCCCTGCCAGGGCCGAGAATCCTGGCAGATAGTCGGTCGCTGGGTCAGCTGCCGTTCGCCATCCGCTTGCGCTTGCGCTTCAGCCACCACTGCTCGCCCCAGAGCAGTGCCCGCCGGGTGGGGCGCCGCAGCGGAGGGACGTCCTGGGCCAGGAGCAGGAGGCCCAGCGGCAGCATCCAGATGCCCAGAATCGGCAGGAAGCTGAGCAGGCCGCCGATGATCGACAGGATTCCTACGGGGATGCGGACCCAGCGCGACGAGGGCTCGCGCAGCCAGCGGAGCGTCCTGGCCGCCCGGGCGGGCAGCTCCTTCTCGATCCGCTGGAGCTGCCGCTCCAGCCGCTCCACTTCCCGATCGCTCATCGATCCCCCTGTCGGGCCCTGCCCGCCTGGCAGGGCCGATGCCGGGCCGGAGGCGGCTTCGGCTGCACAAGGTCCCGGACACAGGCGCCGGTTCCGACCTATTGGCTGTGGCCGGCTGCGTCCACCGAATTAGCCGGCACCGCCGGAGGTTTGCCGGCAGGCATCACCCGCCGCCCAGCGCCCGGGCCGAGATCAGCTTCGGCCGAGGCTGGAATCGGCTCTCGAATCGGGTGAAGGACAGCCAGGAGATCCCTACCGTCACCGCCAAATAGGCGATGAAGACCGCCAGGATCTGCGGGCTGAAGCGGCCATAGCCGGGCAGCCACGCCTCGATCAGCTGGAAGGTCACCAGCAGGATGGCGCCATGCATCAGGTAGACGCCGTAGGAGATCTTGCCGAGCAGGAGCAGCGGCGGCAGCGTCAGGAACCGGCCGAGCGGGCCGTCGTCGACCAGCGCCACGCAGATCAGCCCGGTGCAGCACAGGATCAGGAGGGTGTAACCCAGGCTCGCCTGGAGATGGTCGCCCATGAACAGGAGATAGGGCACGTCGCGGAACAGCAGGCCCACGCCCAGGAAGTAGCCGACGAACAGGGCGGCCGGCACCAGCAGGAGCCACCAGGCGCGCCGTCCCAGGCGCAGGAGATCGCGCTCGTGCAGCGCTGCGAGCCCGCCCAGCGCGAAGGCGTCGAAGTGAAAGACGGAGAAGAAGTAGACGAAGGCGGACGGGCGCACCGTCAGCGGCCCGGGCTCGGCCGAAAAGTACCAGAAGGCCGCCTGGCGCAGGATCGGGCTGATCAGCACGATGGAGAGCAGCAGGTTGCGCAGCGCATTGCGCCCCAGGAAGAAGGGCAGGAACGGGGCCAGGAGATAGAAGTGGATCTCCACTCCCAGGCTCCAGAAGTGGTCGTAGTAGAGCGTGTGCTGGACGGACGAGAATGGCTTGACCAGGTTGTGCACGAACAGGGCCAGGCTCGGTACGGTGACCGCCAGATGCTCCCAGTGCTGGAGGAGCACCACCACGGCCGTCATGATCAGGAGCAGCAGGTAGTAGAGCGGCAGGAGGCGCAGACAGCGCCGGACCATGAACTGGCCGTAGAACAGCCCGAACGGCATGTGCGGCTCTGCCTGCTTGGTCGCCAGCAGGTTCCGGAAGATGAAGAACCCGGACAGGGTGAAGAACAGCCAGACGCCGCTCCAGCCGAACGGCAGGTACTTCCAGTGGAACAGGATCACCAGGAAGACGGCGATGCCGCGCAACCCGTCCAGGGGTAGAAGACGGCCGTGTGCCGGGCGAGGCCGGGCGGTCGTTTGGTGGCTCACGCCGGACAGGAAGCTGATCGATTGCGCCATCTCGAGGCTTTCCTCACTGCCCCTGCGTCGCGGCGCAGGGCGGGGTGGCGGTGGTTGAGCGGCCGGACGGCCGGCCGGGTCAGCGGAACAGGAGGATCGGCACCTTGCAGGACCGGATCATCTCGGTGGTGGTGCTGCCGATGATCAGGTTGCGCAGCCGTGAGTGGCCAAAGGCGCCCATCACCAGCAGATCGATCCCCTGGGCCTGGACCTCCCGGGCGATGACCGTGTCGGCCTCGCCTGGGAGAAGCTGGGTCGTCACGGCATGGCCGGCCTGGCGCAACTGGCCGCTGGCCAGAGCGAGCTGGTTCTCCTCCCGCTCGCCTGGGTGGGAACCGGCCATCAGCAGCTGCAGCGGCAGCCCCTGGAACAGGCGGTCCTGCGCGATGTGGCTCACGGCCTTGCGGGCACTCGTCCCGCCGTCGAAGGCGATCATCACCCGCTCGATCGGGCTGAACGCCCGAGCCGCCACCAGGATGGGCCGCCTCGCCGCGCGGGCGATCCGCTCCAGGTTGGAGCCCAGATGCAGCCAGGCGAAGTCGGCGCCCTCGCCGCGCTTGCCGATCACCAGATAGGCGGCCTCCTCCTCGAACTCGTGGACCGCGTCGATCAGGTCACCATTGCGCAGCCTGGTCGAGACCTCTGCGACGCCGGCAGCACGCAGGCGCGCCGCGGCATTGTCCAGGATCAGCCGGCCGCGCCGCTGCGCCAGCCTGGCCTTCTGCTCGTCCAGCCGGGCGAGTTCGGCCAGAAGCGTGTCGCTCTCGTCGATGTTCAGGTTGCCGCTCAGGTCGGCCGGGGCGCTGGCGGTCTCGCGGCGGCCCAGCACGTGCAGCAGTTCGACCGGCTTGCCCAGCCGCCCTGCAGCCCAGGCAGCGAGATCGGCAACGCTCTGCGCGTAGATCGAGCCGTCGACCAGCGCCAGGATCCTGCTCGGCATGGCCGGCCTCCCCGTCAGTGACTGGCCAGGCGCTCGAGCGCGCCCGGCTTGTGGTGCTCGCCGAGGCGGTCGACGATGGTCTCGCTGGCCTGGTTCAGGCCGACCAGTTCGACCTCTGAGCCCTCGCGCCGGAACTTCAGGATCACCCGGTCGAGCGCTGCCACACTGGAGATGTCCCAGATATGGGCGCGGCTCACGTCGATGGTGACCTTCTCCAGCGCTTCCCGGAAGTCGAACGAAGCGGCGAACTCGTCCGCCGAGGCGAAGAACACCTGCCCTTCCACCACGTAGGTGCGGTGGGTGCCGTCCGGCGATAGCTCGGAGGTGACACGGAAGATCTGGGCGATCTTCCAGGTGAAGAAGATGCCGGACAGCAGCACGCCGATCACCACCCCGATCGCGAGGTTGTGGGTGATGACCACGCCGGCCACGGTCGCCAGCATCACGATGCTGGAGCTGCGCGGGTGGGTGCGCAGGTTGAGCAGCGAGCGCCAGCTGAACGTGCCGACCGAGACCATGATCATGACCGCGACCAGCGCCGCCATCGGGATCATCCCCACCAGGTCGCCCAGCACCACGATCAGGAACAGCAGGAAGATCCCGGCGCAGAAGGTGGACAGGCGCCCGCGGCCGCCCGACTTCACGTTGATCACCGACTGGCCGATCATGGCGCAGCCGGCCATGCCGCCGATGAAGCCCGTGCAGAAATTGGCGATGCCCTGGCCGAAGCACTCGCGCCGCTTGTCGCTCGACGTGTCGGTCAGGTCGTCGACGATCTGCGCGGTCATCAGCGATTCGAGCAGACCTACCGCCGCCACGCCCAGCGAATAGGGCAGGATGATCCGGAGCGTCTCGAGGTTGAACGGCACGTCGGGGACGAAGAAGGTCGGGAAGGAGTCCGGCAGGGCGCCCATGTCGCTGACCGTGCGCAGTTCCATGCCGGAGGCGACTGCCACGGCGGTGAGGACCAGGATGCAGACCAGGGGCGACGGGATCGCGGTCGTGATGCGCGGGAACAGGTAGATGATCGCGAGGCCGGCGGCGATCATCGGGTAGGTCAGGAGCGGCACGTTCACCATCTCCGGCACCTGGGCCAGGAAGATCAGGATGGCCAACGCGTTGACGAAGCCGGTCATCACCGAGCGCGACACGAAGCGCATCACGTAGTTCAGCCGGAAGACGCCGGCCAGGACCTGGATGATCCCGGCGAGCACGGTGGCGGCCAGCAGGTACTGGAGGCCATGGTCGCGCACGAGGCTGGTCATCAGCACGGCGGTGGCGGCGGTGGCGGCCGAGATCATGGCCGGCCGGCCGCCGGCGATGGCGCTGATCACCGCGATGGAGAAGGAGGCGTAGAGGCCGACCTTCGGGTCGACGCCCGCGATGATCGAGAACGCGATCGCCTCGGGGATGAGGGCGAGGGCCACGACCAGCCCGGCCAGCACATCCGCACGGATGTTGCCGAACCACTGTTCGCGCAAGGGGGCAACCTGCTGAAAAGGCATGAAGCTGTCCGTTGAACCGACGACGCCACCGCCATGGGCGGTGCGTGCTCGGGAAATGCTGCAGGGTCAGGGACGACAGGTCGTACAGGATCGCAGAGGCTCACCTGCGCCAGGAACGCGAGGTCGCTCGGGCTGCTGGAAGGCTGCAGCCGCTGGACACCGGGGCGCTATGGTAGCGGATCCTACATTGGCCTCTTCACGAGGAGGGTCGTCTTCGGACGGGCACGATCGGCGCCGACGGCCGGAGGGTAGAGGCAGTCACCGGTGCCGGCAACCAGGAGTATTCACCCCTGATCACATTTCGTTGTCGCACCCTTGACTACTCCGCCCGCGCTGTACGGCTTGGCCAAGTTGCGGCTTTGAAAGCACATGGTGGCAAACCGGACTGGAGCGAGTATCCTGCAAGGCTGTGATGCCGGATCGCGCTCTATGCCAAGCCCGGGCCTCAGATCTCGAAGGCCTGGCCCTTGGCAACGAAGCCCCGGAAGCCGTCGGCCTCGGCATCGGGCCGCCAGTCCGGCTGGTAGTGGTAGAGCCAGAGCTTGGCCCGCAGCCCGGCCGGCAGGGTCTTCAGCTCCTCGTAATGGGCATGGATGCCCGACGGTGCGGGCACGCCGTCGGTGCGGTAGGTGGTCTCGCAGTCATGGAAGATCATGTCGGCCCACTCGTAGAGCGCGCCGTAGCGCTCGGGCTCGAAGCGCGCGTCGCTGGTGATCAGGAAGCGGCCGCGGCCGGTCTCGAAGCGCAGGCCGAAGCTGATCAGCGGCACCGGGCCGTCCATGGCATGCAGCATCCCGGTCAACTCGAAGCGCTGGCCCTCCCACTCGAAGCCGCCGTCGGCCGGTACCGGCTCGACGTCGAAATAGTCCTCCAGCTTGGCCATCCCGCTGCGCGACATGCTGCCGCTCAGGCTGCTGGCCCATAGCCGGGCTACCCGGTTCTGCTCGACGAACATGCGTGGCCGGCCTGCTGCCGGATTGAAGAAGGTCGAGAAGCCCAGCCATTCCAGGCCGCCGATATGGTCGCTGTGCAGATGGCTGACATAGACCGCGTCGATGTCGGTCGCCCCCAGCCCCTGCTCGGCCAGGGACAGCCGCGCATCGCTGCCGCAGTCCACCAGGAGGCGGCGGCCGTCCTTGCTCTCGATCAGCATGTTGGACTGCCAGTTGCCGTCGCCGACGGTGAAGGCGTTGCCGCTCCCGAGGAACCTCAACCGCATCGCCATCGGTCCAGCTCCCGCCGTTGCCAAGTCGCCCACCCCTGGGGCCACCGCCTGTCGAGTCGCATGAGGTGAGCACTTCGCCCGGTGCGCGTAAAGCTCCTCCTCCGACCGGTCCGAACCGGAGGCGCCGGCAGGCGCCGCTCAGCCGGCCCCGGCCAGGAACTCGGCCAGCACCTCGGTCAGGAAGATGTGGTCCTCCTTCTGCGGCAGGCCCGAGACCGTCACCGTGCCGACCAGGCCGGTACCACGCACGGCGATTGGGTAGCTGCCGCCGGCCGGGGCGAACTCGGCAGGGTCCAGCAGGAACTTCTGGTGGAAGTCGTAGCCCTTGGCCCGGGCCAGGCAGCCCAGGTACCAGGAGCTGTGCCCGAACCGGCGCACCGCGCGTGCCTTACGCTGCACCCAGGCGTCGTTGTCGGCGCTGGTGCCGGCCAGGGCGGCATGGAAGATCTGCTGCTCGCCCCGCGTGACGTCGATGGTGACGCTGATCCCGCGCCGCCGTGCCGCTGCCAGAATGAATTGGCCGAGCTCCAGGGCGGTATCGTTGTCGAACCGTTCGAACTGCAGGCGCTCCTCTTCTGCCAGCAGTTCCTCCAGGTTCTCATGGTCGGACATGCCTCGCCTCCCCGCCTCAGCCCTTGAAGCCGATCGCCGCCATGGTCTGGTCGATCGACTTCTTCGCCTTGGCCGCGATCTCGTCGATCTGTGCCTCGGTGATGATCAGCGGCGGCGAGAGGATCATTCCGTCGCGCACCGCCCGCATCACCAGCCCGTTGCGCACCGAGAAGTTTCGGCAGGTGGAACCGACCTCGCGCTGCTCGTCGAACCGCTTGCGCTTTGCCCGGTCCTCGCTGAGCTCCAGGCAGGCGAGCAGGCCCTTGGTCCGGACTTGGCCGACCATCGGGTGGTCCTTGAAGGTCTGCTCCAGGACGTCCCGCCAATAGGTGCCGATCGGCCCGGCCGCCCGGGTCGCCAGCCCTTCCTCCTCCATGATTCGGATGTTCTCCAGCGACACCGCCGCTGCCACCGGATGGCCGGCATAGGTCACACCGTGGGCGTACTCTTTCTCGCCGGCGAAGATCGCGTCGCCGACCCTGGGCCCGAACGCCACCGCCGAGATCGGCACGTAACCGGACGAGAGGCCCTTGGCCATCGCCAGTATGTCCGGCTGGATCCCGTAGGTCTCGCTGCCCCACCAAGCCCCGGTCCGGCCAAAACCGCAGATCACCTCGTCGGCCACCAGCAGGACATCGTACTTCCGGCAGATCGCCTGCACGGCCGGCCAGTAATTGTCCGGCGGGATGATCACGCCGCCGGCCCCCTGGATCGGCTCGGCGACGAAGGCCGCGACGTTCTCCGGCCCCAGCTCCAGGATCTTGTCCTCTAGCGCCTGGGCGGCGCGCTGGCCGATCTGCTCCTCGGTCTCGCCGTCTTCCGCCTCGCCCCACCAGTAGGGGTTCATGATGTGGTGGAAGCGCGGCAGCGGCAGGTCGAACATGCCGTGCATGAACGACATGCCGGTCAGGCTGGCCGAGCCCACGCCCACGCCGTGATAGCCCAACTTGCGGGAGATGAACTGCTTCTTCTCCGGCTTGCCCATCAGGTTCCAGTAGTACCAGACCGACTTGATGACGGTGTCGTTCGCCTCGGAGCCCGAGGACGCGAAGAACACCCGCTTCATGCCGGCCGGCAGGATCTCGGCGAGCTTGGCGGACAGCTCGATGGTCGGCACCGACGCGCACTGGAAGAAATTGTTGTAGTAGCTGAGCTTCTTCAGCTGCTCGTATGCAATGCGCGCTAGGCGCTCGCGGCCATAGCCCACCTGGACGCACCACAGGCCGGCCATGCCGTCGAGCAGCTTGTGGCCGTCGGCTTCCCAGACATAGCAGCCCTCGCCACGCTCGATGACCCGGGTCCCCCTGCCCGCCAGCTCATGATGCGTGGTGAACGGGTGCAGATGGTGCTCCGCGTCCAGTTCCTGCCAGCGCTGCATCGCGCCCTGAAGATCCATGATCCACCTTCCAAGGTCCGCCGGGGAGGCACCCGGATCGGACGGCTTACCCTTCTGCCAGCCGAGGCCCCGGCTGAAACTGCTGCCGGTCACCAGCCTGACCATCCTGCCACGCCGGCCCGGACACCTGCCACCCCCAGCCGCAGGGCAAAAGGTGGCGAGCCGTTGGCAGAACCACTGCGGCATTCCCACCCGGCAGGGTAGGATGGAAGCCAGGGCCAGCAGCGGAGGATCCGGTCATGGCCGCAGGCGATCCGTGGGCAGTCGGTGATTCCTATGAACGCTATGTCGGGCGGTGGAGCCGGCAGGTGGCAGCGCGCTTCCTGGCATGGCTCACCGCACCTGCGGACCTGGACTGGCTCGATGTCGGCTGCGGTACCGGCGCCCTGGCCGGTGCCGTGGCGCAAACGTGCCGGCCGCGCAGGCTTGTTGGCATCGACCCGTCGACGGGTTTCCTGGACCTGGCGCGCCGCCAGCCGGGCCTGGCCCGGGCGGAACTCCGGCCAGGCGACGCACGGACCCTGCCCTTCCCGGACCGGACGTTCGATCGCGTCGTCTCGGGCCTGGCACTGAACTTCGTGCCGGATCCGGTGCTGGCACTGCAGGAGATGGCCAGGGTTACCCGACCGGGCGGGCAGGTGGCACTCTATGTCTGGGACTATGCCCGGGTGGAGCTGATGACCCATTTCTGGGCGGTGGCGGAGGCGCTCGATCCCGACGGGCCGGAGCTGGACGAGGCTGTCCGCTTTCCCCTGTGCCGCGAAGACGCACTGACGCAGCTCTTCGCCGGGGAAGGTTCGCTCGATCCCAGCGCCACCCGCGCCATCGAGATCGACACGCAGTTCCGGGACTTCGACGACTACTGGAGCCCGTTTCTCGGCGGCCAGGGCATCGCACCGGCCTACTGCATGTCGCTGCCCGAGGAACGGCGCGCGGAGCTGTGCCGGCAGGTACGGCGCCGGCTCCCGATCGCCGCGGACGGCAGCATCCGGCTGCGCGCCCGGGCCTAGGCGATCCGCGCCACCCGGCGCTGAACCCGGTCAGCGAGGCAGTGCCACCTCCACCAGCGTTCCCCCGCCCGGCCGGTCGAGCAGGCGGACCTCGCCGCCATGGGCGCGCACGATCCCGCGCGCCAGCGCCAGGCCCAGCCCGGTGCCGCCGGTGGCGCGCGAGCGCGAGGTCTCCAGGCGGAAGAACGGCTCGAACACCCGCTCGCGCATGGCAGGCGGCACGCCCGGGCCGCGATCGGCCACCGTCAGCTTGATCCAGTCGTCCTCCACCGCCAGGCGCACCTCGGCACTGCCGCCATAGGTGACGGCGTTGATCATCACATTGTCGATCGCCCGGCGCAGCGCGGTCGGCCGGCCGCGCAGGACCAGCCGGTCCGGCCCGTCATAGCTGGCCGCCCGGCCGGCATCTTCCAGGTCGTCAACCGCGGTGCGCACCAGGGCCGCGAAGTCCAGGTCGGTCGCCTGCTCGACCCCGGCCACGTCCTTGGCATAGGCCAGGGTCTCGCGCAGCATCGTCTCCATCGCATGGACATCCGCCTCCGAACGGCTGCGCGCCTCGTCGTCGGGCAGGTCCTCCAGGCGCAGGCGGAGCCGGGTGAGCGGCGTGCGCAGGTCGTGGGCAATCGCCGCCAGCATCGAGTTGCGCTCCTCCAGGAGGTCGCCGATCCGCTGGCGCATCCGGTTGAAGGCCGCCGTCGCCCGGCGGATCTCCGGCGGGCCGCTTTCCGGCAGAGGCTCGCCCGGCAGGCCGGCGGCGAACCGGTCGGACGCCACCGCCAGTGCGGTGACCGGCTGGGTGATGCGGCGGAACAGGAGCCAGGCGATCAGGGCCGCGGCCGCGACCACGCCGAACGCGATCAGGACCGCCCGCCGGAGCCATACCCGGGAAAGGGTGTCGGCTGGCACCGTGAAGATCAGCCAGGCACCGTCATCCTGACGGACTCCGACCTCGTAGCGGACGAAGGACGGCAGGAGGTCGGGCGGGTGATCGTCGTCGTCGCCGATGGACTCGCGATCGACCTCGCGCAGCACCACCTCGCGGCCCCGGAACACACGGCTCGGATGACGCGCGATCAGCCGCACCAGGTAGCGATCCAGGCGCGGGTCGTCGGTCGGCCGCCCGCGCGGCTCGTCGAGCATGCGCACCAGCAGGAGCGGGCCGGAGATCGCGCGCAGGGCCAGGCGCAGCTCGCTGGGCGGCAGCCGGTCGACCAGCATCTGGGTGGCGGCCATCCGGTCGACCGTGGCCAGCCGGACCAGGCGCTTGGCCATGTCGGCGCGCTCCCAGAAGGTCCAGGCCGCGGCGAACGCCACCACCAGCATCACCACGCCCACCGCCAGCAGCACCAGCCGGGTGGTCAGGTTGGCGGGCGCCAGCCATTCATGCAGGGTGGCCGGCAGCAGCCGCCTGGGCAGGGCATGGTCGCGCGGCACCCGCACCGGCCGGTCAGCCCTGCGTCACGGGTACGGACAGGACATAGCCGCCGCCGCGCACGGTCTTGATGAGCTGCGGCTCCTTGGGATCGTCGCCCAGCTTCTTGCGCAGGCGCGAGAGCAGCACGTCGATCGAGCGGTCGAACGGATGGGCCTGGCGGCCTTTGGTCCGGTCGAGCAGCTGGTCGCGGGTGAGCACCCGCCCGGCCGCTCCCGCCAGCACCAGGAGCAGGTCGAACTCGCCGCCGGTGAGCGGCACCAGCACGCCGGTCGGATCGCGCAGCTCGCGGCGCGCCGGATAGATCAGCCAGCCGGAGAAGCGCAGGGTCGGCTCCTGGCTGGTCCCCTCCTCGCCCGGGGCAGTCTGGCCGTCCTGGCGGGTGCGGCGCAGCACCGCACGGATGCGCGCCAGCAGCTCGCGCGGCTCGAACGGCTTGGCCAGATAGTCGTCCGCACCCAGCTCCAGGCCCACGATCCGATCGGTGGGATCGGCCAGTGCCGTGAGCAGGATGATCGGCAGCTGCGGCCGCTCGGCCCGGAGGCGCCGGCAGGCCGCCAGCCCATCCTCGCCCGGCATCATCACGTCCAGGACCAAGAGGTCGACCGGCTCCGCCGCCAGCACCGCATCCATGGCCTGGGCATCCTCGGCAGTGCGCACGGCCAGGCCGTGACGCGCCAGGAACGCCGCCACCAGGTCGCGGATCTCCTGGTCGTCGTCGACGATGAGCACGATGGGGTTCACGTCCATGCCACCAGTCTAGTGGAGCCGGCAGCATACCGGCAGTAGCCGTTGCACTTCGTCACATTCATGAAATCGTAGGCCTGATATCGTCGGCACGAACCGCGGGCACTGGGTGGGCTGCCTGGGAATCTGCCCGTTACTTCCGGCGACATCAATCGTTCACCGGACGGGGCCATAAGGAAGGTGCAGCAAGGAGGAGATGGAGATGCGCAACTGGACAGCAGCCGGTCTGGGTGCGATCGCCGCCGTCGCGGTGATAGGCGGCGCCGGTGTCGTCGCGGCGCCGCCCGAGGCCTGGGGGCCGGGCCATGGCCAGCGGCACGAGGTGCGGATGGGGCATGGCCATGGGCATGGCGGCATGCTGCGCGCGTTCTGCAGCGGCAATGCCGGCGAACGGCTGGCCGAGCGTCTCACTGCCTTCGAGAGCTTCGCCAAGTTCGAGGGGCGCCAGCAGGAGACCTGGGTCGCCTTGCGGGACACGCTCACTGGTGCCGAACCCCGCGTGCAGGAGATCTGCACCGACCTGAGCGAGCTGCGCGAAGGTAACTCGGTGGCGAAGCTGACCAATGTCGAGGAGGCGCTCGGCCGGGCGGCCGCGATTGCCGCGGACCTCCGTCCGGCTTATGCCGCCTTCTATGATACGCTGGACGACGCGCAGAAGCGCACCCTGGACAAGATGTTCGATCACCCGGGCCGGTTCATGCGGCGCGGCTGAGCCGCGCGCACGGCTGGACGCGGGCGGCCGGGTCGCGGCATGGCCCGCTTCCCGGTCGTCCGTGGCCCTGGCCTTCGGCGAACTTTGCGCGGGTCGTGGCGGGACGCACGGATGAGCATGCGCTACGACCGGATCGCCATGACGCTGCACTGGATGGTCGCTGCCCTGGTGCTGGTCCAGTTCATCACGGGCTGGACCTGGGGCATGTTCGAGCGGGGCAGCGACGGGCGCTTCTACCTGTTCCGCACCCATCTGGTCAGCGGCTGGGCGATCCTGGTCCTGGCCATCGCGCGCCTGGCCTATCGGCTGAGCGTGCCGCAGCCGCCCCTGCCCGACGACATGTCGCGGCTCCAGCGCAGCGCGGCAAACATCTCGCATGGCCTGCTCTACCTGGCGATCCTGGTCCAGCCGCTGCTGGGCATCGTCACCGCGTCCGCGTTCGGCAAGACCCTGGGTGGCTGGCCGGGTGCGATCCATGTGGCGCTCGCTTGGTCCATTGCACCCATCGTCCTCGTCCATGTCCTGGCAGCCTTCTGGCACCAGTTCGGCCGCCGCGACCGGCTGCTGGAGCGCATGCTGCCCGTGCGGCTGCCGTCGAGCTGAGCCTCAGACGCCCAGGTAGCGGCGCTGGAGGTCCCGGTCGCCCGCCAGCACGTCCGGGCTGGCGGCGAACACGATCCCGCCCTCGGCCAGCACCACGGCACGGGTCGCGACCTGCAGGGCCACCGCGACGTTCTGCTCGGCCAGCAGCACGGCCAGGCCGTCCTCCCGCAGCCGCCGGATCTGCTCGACCACCACGGCCTCGATGGCCAAAGGCGCCAGCCCTTCGGTCGGCTCGTCGAGCAGCAGGATGTCGGCGCCGGTAAGAAGGGCCCTGGCGATCAGGAGCATCTGCCGCTCGCCGCCGCTCAATGCCGCACCGGGCAGGCGCCGACGTTCGGCCAAGCGCGGGAACTCCGCATAGATGCGCGCCAACGTCCATGCCGAGGGCCTGGCCGCCAAGGTGGCGAGGCGCAGGTTCTCCTCCACGGTGAGCGCCGCGAAGGCACCGCGCCCCTGCGGCACCAGCGCCAGGCCCAGCCGGGCGATCCGGTGCGGCGGCCAGCTCGCCGGGACGTCCTGGCCCTTGACCAGGAATGAACCGCGCCTGACCGGACCCAGGCCCATGAGCGCATGGAGCAGTGTGGTCTTGCCGACGCCGTTGCGCCCCAGCAGGGCCACGACCTCGCCCGGACCGACCTCCAGCTCGATCCCGGCCAGGATCGGTGCGCCGCCATGGCCGACGGAGACCTCCTGCAGGCGAACGTGGCTCATGCCAGCTCTCCCAGATAGGCCCGCTGGACCCCGGGATCGGCCCGGACCGCGTCGGGCGGCCCCACCGCGATCAGCCGGCCCAGGTCGAGCACGGCCAGGCGCTGGCAGAAGCCGAACACGAGGTCCAGATCGTGGGCCACCAGCAGCACCGCCGGTGCCGGCCGCACCGTGCGCAGCAGGCCCAGCAGCCGCTGCGCCTCGTCCGTGGCGAGGCCGGCCGTAGGCTCGTCCAGCAGCAGGAGGCGCGGGCGCTGGGCGAGCGCTACCAGCACGTCCAGCACCCGCTGCAGGCCGTGCGGCAGGGCGCCCGCCAGGGTATCGGCCTTGCCCGCGAGGCCCGCTAGGTCCAGCAGTTCGGTCGCCCGTGCGGCCGCCTCCTCGGCCACCGCCCGGCCGCGCCACCAGCGATAGCCGCCGCCCAGGTGCAGGCGCACTGCCAGGGCCAGGTTCTCCACGACCGGCAGGCCCGGGAAGACCAGGCTCTTCTGGAAGCTGCGCACGAGGCCCATCCGGGCGCGTGCGGCCGGAGAGAAGCCCTGCAGGTCCCGGCCGGCGAAGGCGACGCTGCCGGCATCGGCCGGCAGGAACCCGCTGACCAGGTTGAACAGGGTGGTCTTGCCGGCCCCGTTCGGCCCGATCAGGCCCAGCGTCTCACCGTCCGCCATGTCCAGGTCGATGCCACGCAGCACCTCGAGCGCGCCGAACGAGCGGCGGATGCCGCGCAATGCCAAAAGGTTCATGCCTGTCTGCGCCACCAGCCCGGCCGGACGATCCCGTCGGGCAGGAAGATCACGATCAGCACGAACAGGATGCCGATCAGGAGCTGCCAACGGTCGGTGAAGGAGCTGAGATAGGTCTGCACCAGGAGGTAGAGGCCCGTGCCGACGAACGCGCCGTGCAGGGTGCCGACCCCGCCCAGGACCAGCATCACGATCATGGTCGCGGACATGCTCCAGTGGACCAGATTCGGCCCGACATAAAGGTTCACGAACGGGTAGAGGGCGCCTGCGGCCCCGGCGATCCCGCCGGCGAAGAGCATGGCCAGCAGGCGCAGGCGCCGCACCTCGTAGCCGAGTGCTGCCAGCCGCACCGGCTGCTCGCGGCTGGCGACGAGCGCCCGCCCGATGGGCGCTGCCAGGAAGGAGCGGGCCAGGAGATAGGCCACCAGCGCCAGGCCCGCGGCCAGCAGGAACAGGAACCGGGCACCGGTCGGCTTCCAGGCTTCGCCCCCCAGATGCAGCACGAGTGCCGGGATGCCGCGCAGGCCGTCGGCTCCGCCGGTCACGGTGCGCCAGTGGAAGGCCAGCTCGTAGACCATCTGGCCCACCACCAGGGTCAGGATCAGGAAGAACAGATCGACGCTGCGGGTCGCGACCAGCCCCATCACCAGGGCCAGCAGCATGCCGGTCACGATGCCGGCCAGGAGCACAGGCACCAGGCCCGCACCGGCGTGGATCGCCAGGAGCGCGCTGACATAGGCGGCACCGCCGAACAGTGCGGCATGGCCCAGCGACACCAGCCGGCCCTGGCCGACCAGGATGTCCAGGCTCATCACCGCCGTGCCGGTGATCAGGATCTCGGCGACAAAGCGCAGATGGTAGTCGTCGCCGAAGAGGGCCAGGAGGCCGGCCAGCGGCAGGCAGAGCAGCCAGGCATGGGTGCGCATCACACCTGCCTCAGCTTCGGCGCCACCAGCCCGTCCGGTCGGAGCACCAGCAGGAGTGCTATCGCCAGCAGGGTCAAAAAGCCCGCGAACTCCGACAGCCAGACCCTGGCGAAGGTCATGGCGAAGCCCAGGACCAACGCGCCCGCGACCGTGCCGCGGAACGTGCCGAGCCCGCCCAGCACCACGACGAACAGGGCGTGGAGCAGAATCTCCTCGTCCAGACCCGGATAGGCGGACAGCATGCCTACACCGAGCGCGCCGCTCAGCCCGCCCAGCCCCGCGGCGATCGCCATCACCAGGGCGAACACGCGGCGAGTGTCCAGGCCCAGCGTCTCGACCATCCGCCGGTCGGCGACGCTGGCGCGGACCACCGCTCCCCAGATGGTCCGGTCGAACAGGTACCAGAGCACCAGGGCCAGCACGCCGCCGGCCAGGATCAGGACGATCCGATAGATCGGGAACGGCATGCCCAGCACGAACACCACGCCGCGCAGCAGGTCGGGCAGCACCGGCGAGCGGATCTCGGCGCCGAAGCCCAGCCGCATCAGGTCGGCGAACATCACCGACAGGCCATAGGTGAGGAGCACCTGGGCCAGGTGATTGCGTCCGTAGAACCGGGCGAACGGGAAGCGGTCCAGGAGCAGCCCGGCCAGGGCGGCTGCCAGGAACGCTGCCGGGACGGCCAGCCACCAGGGTGCCCCCGACCCCAGCCAGACCACGGCTGCATAGCTGCCGAACAGATAGCTGGAGCCGTGGGTGAGGTTCACGAAGTTCATGAGGCTCAGCACGAGCGACAGGCCGAGCCCGCAGAGCATCAGCAGCACCGAGAATGCCAGCGCGTTCAGGGTCTGAATGAGATAGAAGCCCATGAGGCCGTCAGCCCGCCGGCCCCGGATCCTGCACGGCGGGAAAGGTGTGGACCACCGTGTTCAGCGGCTGCCCGTCCGGCCCCGCCACCAGCTCGTTCACATAGATGTCGAGCACCGCCTGATTGTTGCGCGGATCAAAGCGCATCGGCCCGATCACCGTCTCGATCGGCTGCTCCAGCAGGGCCTGGCGGAAGCGCTCCCGGTCGGACGGGTCGCCCGCCACCGCCTCCAGCCCAGCCCGGATCACTTGGCCGGTGACATAGCCGGCCGTGCTGGCCTCCCCCGGCAGCCGGCCGCCTGCCTTTAGATAGGCCTCGACGAAGCCATGGGCCGCCGGCGCGGTGGGCGACTGCTGGAAGGTGTTGATCCCGCCCAGCGCCGCCGAGCCGGCCGCTGGCACCACGTCCTCCTGGTCGAACAGGGCGCCCGGGCCGATCAGCTTCACCAGATCCTGGAGCTGATATTCCTGCATCTGCTGCAGGAAGCGCACCGCGTCGGCACCGGCGAAGAAGGCGTACACGAAATTCGGCTGCTCGGCAGCGATCGTGGTCAGGATCGGCGAGAAGTCGGTGGTGCCGAGCGGCGTCCAGAGCTGGGTCCCGACGCTGCCGCCCTGCTCCTGGAAGGTCTGGACGAAGTCACCGATATATTCGCGGCCGGCCGCATAGTCGGCGCCCACGGTGAGCCCGCCGTCCTTGGCGATGTTCTGGAAGGTCCAGAGCGCGCCCGTGTGCCCGAGCATCCAGCTGGTCTTGGTCGGCCGGAACACGAGCGGGCTCGCCGCCTCCCGGGCCAGCGCGTTGGCCGAGGCGTTGCTGATGAAGGTCGGCAGCCCCGCCTCGGTGACCACGTCGCGGATCGCGAGCGCCACACCTGCGCTGATCACCCCGCCCAGCACGTCGATCCCGTCCTGGGCGATCAGCTTGCGGACCTTGCGCAGCCCTTCCTCCGGCTTGCCGCCGTCATCCTCGACCAGCAGCTCGACCGGCCGGCCGCCCATCTGGCCGCCTGCATCCGCGATCAGCAGCTCCAGCCCGGCGCGCATGCTCTCGCCCAGCGAGGTGAAGGGCCCGGACAGGGAGGTGAGCAGGCCGATGCGCAAGGGTGTGGATCGGGCCACCGCCGGCGCGGTGCAGTGCGCCGCGAGCGCGACACCAGCCGTGCCCAGCAGAACTCCACGCCGCGTCAGGGGGTTGGGACGCACGATATAGCTCCTCAAGAATGATTCTCGGTTGTCTCGCGCTGATCCTGCTCACCAGGAACCGCAGTCTGGGCTATACTCTCGCTGTTGCGTCTCACCAAGGCCGAGCTTGCCGGCTCCACCGGCCACGTTCCGGTCTTGCCCCTTTAACGATCTTGTAACACTAGCCTGCTAAGACCATATTCATGAGCATGAACCGTAAACCATCCGTATTGCATCAACTCCACCACGAGTGGCCCTATGCGGCCGACAAGACTTCGCTGGTGCGCAGCCAGCTCGACCAGCGCGACCCGATCGACCGGATCGAGGAAGAGGAGGTCGCCAAGCTGCTCGAGAAGCTCACCGATCAGGGGCCCGAACTCCGCCCGGCCATCGCCGCCGCCTTGAGCGGCCACCGCTGGCGCCATGTCGCGGAGACCATCGGCCGGCCCAACTGAGCCGGTCCTGCCGACCTGTCCAGCCTGATCCTCCGGCGTGACGACTGGCCCTGGGTGATCTTCCCGTCGCGCGGGCGATCATGGTCGACGGCCGGCAGTGGCAATCGCAGGAACGTCGACCGACCGGACCCACCGGAGCCGGGGGATCCTCAAGGCGTGTTGGCTTGTCCGGCAGTGCGTCGCCGCCCTGTCAGGCAGTGACGATGCGCCGGATCATCGAACCGGATCGGCGTCCTGCCGCCATCATGATCGACACAGGGCGCGCCTCGGTCGATCGAGCCGTTGTGCCTGGGCTCGGCCAGGCGGCCGAGGCGCTGCCCGGGTAGATGAAGCCAACCAGGAAAGGATCGGCCATCCGATCCACCCGACCAAGGCCGGAGGTAACAACGTCCAGGCAAATTCCCGCAGCTGAACGACGGAACCCCCGGCGGCCTTCAGGCCATCGGGCGTCGGCAGCCGACCAGGGACGGGCGCGGTACGATCCGTCCTCCGCCCGCTCATCGGTGGCGAGCTAGAGCATCCTCCGACCTGATTGAATCGTTGGGGATTCCCAGGCGGCGCTGGCTCTGATTCAAGATGTCCGCCGGGATGGAGGCCGGCTGGATGTCAAAGGCGCTTTCCGTCGATCTTCGCGAGCGTGTTTTGAAATCAGTGGCTGAGGGCGCAAGCCACCGAACGGCAGCGTCGCGATGTGGCGTCAGCGCTGCGAGCGTGAGCCGGTGGCGCACGCTTATCGAGGCCGCAGGAGCGAGCTTGCTGTTCCTTCCGCCGTACAGCCCCGACTTCAACCCATGATCCGGCAGGACCCGGATCATCCGTACCCTGAAAGGGACCGGTCCAGCAGGACCGGAAGGCGAGAATGCCCTCGCCAAGCTCAAGGCCATGCTGCGCAATGCCACCGAGCGCACCATCGAGGGCCTCTGGACCGCCATCGGCCGCATCGCCGACGCCTTCGACCCTGAAGTGTGCACCAACTACTTCAGTGCATGCGGATATGATCCAGACTGATGGGATTCCGCTCTAGGCGGAAGCTGGCCCGCTGAATTGTGCCGTCTGCGATACCGACGATTGATCCCGTGCTGCCGAGCGGCGTGACATGGCGCAGCCTGCCGACAGGCTAGAACCCGGCCTGCCCGCGTCTGCGGCGATTTATCCGCTGCATCCGGTCAGCGATTCTGGCGCAGGAGCAGGACGCCATGGCCCGCTGCAGCCGCCCCGGCCATGCCTCATGTGAACCATCCGCTACCTGGGGCACCCGGTCTCCTCTCCCACCCTACGGCACGCCCCAGACACCGCCAGCTCTGCCTGGATCCGTGCCTGCCACTGCCGCGGTGCGCCCTCGGGACCGGCCGGAGGAGTGGAACGCCATCACCGCCATGCCCAAACACTGACGGATCCCATCACGGCGGCACCTCTTGCTGCGCCTGACCGAACGGCCGCTCCGTCCAGCGTTTGCGGCATGCTCCGGCCGTGCAGCCCCGGTCGGGCTGCCGCGGTTCAGGAGCGCACTACCAGACAGTCGTGGCCATGGCGCTTGATCGCCTTGCAGGCGCTCTGGGCCTTGCTCTGATCGTAGCCGACCAGCCGGGCGAGATAGATCTTCTTGCCCTTGCTGGTCGAGGCGATCACGGTCGGATTGCCGCGCAGCTTCTTGGCCATCTCGCCGGCCACGCGCTGGACCTGGCGGCGAGCCGCCTTCTCCGAGGAGAAGCCGCCGACCTGAACCGAATAGCGGTGGCGCTGGCCGGCGGCCGGCGGTTCTGGCGTGACCGCGGCGACCACCGTGGGCTTCGCGGCCGGCGGTGGTGCCATCGTCCCTCCTTCCGCGTCGCCCTGGTCACGCGCGGCGGCGAAATCCGCACCATCGCCCTGCGCGACCGGCGTCCGCACCGGGCCGGCCGCGGCGACGGCGGTGTTCGCCGACGCAGTGCCGAGCAGCGGCATCGCCCGGGCGATCTGGACCGAAGCAAAGCCGTCGTCCAGCAGCCGCATGGTCTGCCGGTCGCGGGCGCGCGCGGTCTTGCCGCCCAGGACCACCGCGATCAGTCGCCGCCCACCGCGGACCGACGAGGCGACGAGGTTGTAGCCGGACGCACTGATATAGCCGGTCTTCAGGCCATCCGTGCCCGGATAGCGGCCGAGCAGCCAGTTGTGGTTTCGGATCGTCCGGCCGGCATAGCTGAACTCGGCGCGGGAGAAGTAGGGATAATATTCGGGAAAGTCTTCGATCAGTCGGCTCGCCAGCGTGGCCATCTCGAGCGCGGTGCTCACCTGTTCCGGATGCGGCAGGCCCGAAGCGTTCTTGAACCGGGTCTTCTTCATGCCGAGCTGGCGAGCCTTCTTGGTCATCTGCTCGGCGAACGCGTCCTCGCTGCCGGCCAGTCCCTCGGCCACCACGCTGGCCGCATCGTTGGCCGACTTGGTCAAGAGCGCCATGATCGCGTCGTCGAGCGAGATCGACTTGCCGGAGCGCAGCCCGAGCTTCGATGGCGGGCGCGACGCAGCCCGGGCGGAAATCGGCAGCTTGGTGTCGAGCGTGACCTTGCCGGCACGCACCGCCTCGAACGCCAGATAAACCGTCATCATCTTGGTCAGCGAGGCCGGATGACGCAGCCCGGTCTCATCCTCGCCGATCAGCACCTCGCCGCTGGCATGGTCGACCACCACGGCGGCATAGCGCGGCACCAGCGCACCCTTCGCCACGGCTCCTGCGGCCAGCAGCTGACATAGCCCCAGGGTCAGGGCCAGGCAGAAGGCCGCCAGAACACGTCTCGAACCGGTTGAGCTAGCCATGCCGACGTCCACTTGAGCGCGCCGGACCGTCGCGATCGGCTCAAGCCCGCGAACTGCGACTCAGCCAGCCGTTCCGGTCACTTGCGATGCGCGCATCACACCGTACCTCAGCCACGACTAACCCCGACCGGAGGTAGAAATCAATGCCGGAAATATTGCCCGCGCATTATTCTGCGGGAATGAGGAAACGGCGATACACCCAGCCGGTCGGGCGTCCGTCCTCGGCGGGAATGCGATACCAGCCGAGTTGCTCTCGGTCGGTCCGGACGAGCGTTCCTTCGGTCAGAACGCCCACCACGGGGAAGGAATTGTCCGGCCCCCCGCGCATGTTCACCGCGGCGCTGATCCGGTAGCGATCTACGGCCTCGGCAGCCTCGACCGCGGCCTCCCCGGTTCCGGGCGATGCCGCCTGCGGCTCGGCTGGCGCGTCCTGTTCGACTGCCGGACGCTCCGACCGCCCGGGCACCGGAGCCGCCGCCACATCGCGGCCCTCGGGCAGCACCTCCTCCTGCGCGGCTCCCTCCTGTGCGTCATCCCGCTGCCCGGCCGCATCCTGCTCCGGCCCCGCGGTCGGCTCGGCCTCGCGGGCGGCCCTCAGCGCCTCGTCGAGCGAGGCCTGCGCCCGTTCTTCCGCACTCCTGCTGCGCTCGACCGCCGCCGCCATCGTATCCGGGTTCGGGCCGGCCGCCGGACCATCCGGCGCCACTCCGGCCACGGCTCCGGGCTCACCCGGAGCCCCGGCTGGCGGGCCCGCCTCCGCCCGTTCCGCCAGCGTGGCCAGCGCCGCAGCGGCGGCGGCATTGCCGGGCTCCAGGGCCAGCACCTGACGGAAGTCCCGGGCCGCTTCCTCAGCCATGCCCAGCTCGATCCGCAAGGCACCCCGGTATTGCAAGGCTTCCAGATAGTTCGGGTCGATCGCCAACGCCCGGTCGTAATCGGTCAGCGCGGCACTCCGATCGCCCGACTGGGCGCTGGCCAGGCCGCGCGTGAGATAGGCATAGCGGAGGTTGCGGATCGTGGTCGGATCGTCGGCCTTGAGCTTCTGGGCCTCCAGATAGTCGGCGATCGCGGCGTCGTAATCACCCAGCTGCGAATAGGCGACGCCACGATTGTTGAGCGTCACCGCGAGCGCCTCCGGATCCAGGCCGCCTGCCTCGATCGCCCGGCCGAACGCGGCCGCCGCCTGGGCGAATTCGCCGGACCGGTAGGCCTCGTATCCTTGCCGGAGATCGTCGGGGAGCTGAGCGCCGGCCGTACCGGCCACTACTAGGCAACCGGCCACGACCATGCCCACCAGGTGCCGTCGACACCGATAGCCGGCCCTCACGACCCGGCCCCCGTCTTGCGCGCCCGGTACCGGGCGCGCAGCGTCGCCGCATGGCCCTCGCGTATGGCCTGCTGCGGCCGGGTCACCGCCAGCGCATCGTCCGGAACATCCCTGGTGATCACGCTGCCAGCCCCCACCAATGCGCCGGCACCCACGTTGACCGGCGCCACCAGTGCGGTGTTGGAGCCGATGAATGCGCCCGCCCCGATGGCGGTGCGGTGCTTGCCGAACCCGTCATAATTGCAGGTGATGGTGCCGGCCCCGAGATTGGCGGCCTCCCCCACCTCCGCATCGCCGACATAGCTCAGATGGTTGAGCTTGGCGCCGGCACCCAGCCACGCATTCTTGGTCTCGACGAAATTGCCGACCTTGGCGCCTTGGCCGATCCGGCTGCCCGGCCGGACCCGGGCGAACGGGCCGATCTCGGCATCGGCCTCGATCGTGCAGCCCGCCAGGTGGGAGAACGCATGGACCCTGGCGCCGGCCTCGAGCCGCACCCCGGGCCCGATCATCACATAGGGCTCGATCATGGCACCAGGCGCCACCTCGGTGTCTGCCGAGAAATGGACGCTGTCCGGCACCGGCATGATCACGCCCAGCTCCAGATGACGCTCGCGCTGCCGGTCCTGGAACAGCTGGTAGGCGTCGGCCAGCTGCCGCTGGCTGTTGACCCCCACCCCGTCCTGCCAGGGCCCTTCCACCGCCACGCAGGCCCAGCCGCGCTGCCGCGCCAGCTCGACGATGTCGGTGAGATAATACTCGTTCTTGTCCGGCCGGTGCGGCACCGCCGCCAGCAGCTCGGGCAGCCGTGCGGCGTCCATCGCCATCACCCCGGCATTGCACAGGCCCGAGCGCCGCAGCTCCGGATCGGCGTGGCGCTCCTCCACGATCGCCAGCAGCTGCCCGCCCTCCTGGCGGAACCGGCCATAGCCGGTGCGGTCGGGCGGATCCATGCCCAGCACCGCCACCGCGGCATCGGCGGCCCGCCTGGCCGCCAGCAGCTCCTGCAGCGTCCGGGCCCGGATCAGCGGGGTATCGCCGTATAGTACCAGGACCTCGCCGCTCGCCGGCAGCCCGGCGATGCCGGCCTGCACGGCATGGCCGGTCCCGAGCGGCGGATCCTGGATCGCCACGGACAGTGGCAGGCCAGAGCGTGCTGCCGCCTCGGCGACCTCCTCCATGCCAGGAGCCAGGACCAGGACCACCCGTGCCGGGTCGAGCTCGCCCGCCACCGCCAGCACATGCTCCAGCAAGCTGCGCCCGGCCAGCGGATGCAGGACCTTGGGCCGGCCGTTCCGCATCCGGGTGCCCTTGCCCGCGGCCAGGATCAGGACATGCAGCGCTGTCGTCATCGATCTCCGTCTCTCGATCCTGCGGCCAACGATCATGCGGGCCGACCGAAAGTGAGTCCTATCCGATCGGCGATCCCTCTGTCGCCCTGCCCCAACAGGCTGGCCCTAGCAAGCCGGTATGCCTGCCGAACGCAACCGCTCCGAGTGTAACGAGTCCGCTTGACCGGACAATCCGGGCACCGCTTCCTGCGGCGATGTCTGCCTCCGGTGCCACCGCACTCGGCGCAGCCATCGTCCCGTCCAGCCTTGTTGGAGCACTGATCTTGGCCTCGTTTCCGCCGCTGCGGGCAATCCTGTTCGACCTGGACGGCACCCTGGTCGAATCCGCGCCGGACCTGCACGCTACGCTCGTGGAGGTGACGGCGGAGCTGGGTGTCGCGGCGCCCAGCCTGCCCGAGTTGCGTGCCATGATCGGCGACGGCGCCCGCGTCCTGATCCGGCGGGCCCTGGACGCCGCTGGGCACCCGGACGACCCGGAACTGCTGGAGCGGCTGTTCCAGAGCTTCCTCGCCCGCTACACGGCCAACCCCTGCCGGCACAGCTTCATCTACCCTGGCGTGGTGCCGGTGCTCACCGACCTGAAGGCCAGCGGCATCCGGATGGGGGTCTGCACCAACAAGCCGTATGCGCCGACGCTCGGCCTGCTGGACGCACTGGGCCTCGCCGGCTTCTTCGGCGCGGTGGTGGGCGGCGACAGCCTGCCGGTGCGCAAGCCCGACCCCGAACATGCGCTGGCAACGTTGCGTGCCCTGGAGATCCCGCCCGAGGAGGCGATCTTCGTCGGGGACAGCACCAATGACGTGGTCACCGCGCGCGCGGCCGGCATGAAGGTGATCGTGGTCAGCTTCGGCTACACCACCATCCCGCCCCGAGAGCTGGGCGCCGATCTGGTGATCGACCATTTCGATGACCTGCCGGCCGCAATCGACCAGCTGCGCCCGGGCAGCCGCCCTGCCGGCAGGATTGCGTCTTGACACCGGGCGGACGACGATGCACCAGACGCGCGGCGTCGGGCGCTTAGCTCAGCGGTAGAGCACTACCTTCACACGGTAGGGGTCGCAGGTTCGAACCCTGCAGCGCCCACCATCCCCGGCCTCCGCCGATTGGCGCCTTCCCCGCAGAAGGGGTGGGCCCGGCCATGACGTTCGCTCTCGCAAACGGCTGGTCCGCTCCCTACATCTGCTGGGACCAGGAATCGCTCGACGAGGGAAAGACGCCGTCCATGAACATGGTCTTGCGCAAGGTCGCAGGATTCGGCCTGCTCGCCGCGACGCTCGGCATCGCCGGCTGCCAGGCGCTGTTCGCCCATGCGTTCTGACCGGCGCGGCGGGCCGGGCAGCGACATCCTGGGCGGCCGCACCCCGCCGGAGCGCTGGATCCCGGAGGCGGGTGCCCGCATCGGCAGCCGGCTGGACGGGCTGATCCTGTATCTGTTCGCGTTCTGGCCCATCCTGAGCGCTTTGGTGGCGCTCACCCGCGGCCGGGCGGATGCAGCACTGGTCGATGCCCTGGCCGCTGCCCTGATCATCGTTGGCGCTGGCCTCGTCCGCTCCGGGCGCAAGGCCGAGCGGGCGTTTCGTGCGCGCGCCGTGGCACGGGCCCCGGGCCTGCCGCGCAAGACCCTGGGTGCCGCCGCCATGGGGCTCGCCGCCTTCGTCCTGGCGTCCATGGGTGCGGGACACGATCTCCTGTCCGGCCTGATGTTCGGGGTAGGCGCCGGCTTCGGCACCCTGCTCATGTACGGCCTGGATCCAAGGGGCGAGAAGCAGCCGGCCGGTGACGTCGGCGTCGACACCGACCTGTTCCGCCACGCCCTCGATGCCGCTGCGGCCCGGATCGCCGAACTGGACCAGATCCGGCGCCGGCTGCGCTCGCGCGCCCTGGCCGACCGGCTGTCCCAGGTGGTCACCCGGGCCAGGGGCCTGGTCGAGACCATCGAGCGCCAGCCGGACACCTTCAACCGCGCGCGCAAGGTCCTGAACCTCTACCTGGACGAGACCCTGTCGATCGCGCGCCGCTTTGCCGGGTCGGGCCTGGATGGCGCGGATCCCGCGATCGAGCGGAAGTTCACCGTGGCACTGGACGCCATGGAGCAGGCCATGGTGGAGCAGCAGCAGAAGCTGCTGGCGGCCGATGCGCTCGACCTCGACGTCCAGCTCGAAGTATTGACCAGACGCCTGAAGAGCGAGGGCATTCACGGATGAGGGCACGGATGCTGGCCCGCTCCGGCGTGCCCGGGCCATTGCGCGGCCGGTGCGCCGGCAGCCCTGCCGTTGACCAACATTCCGAGGGAGGAACGCCCCGATGAACGAGCCGTCCAGGACGTCCCCGCCCCCCATGGCTACCTGGAGCGACGAGCCGGCACCGGTGGCGGTCCGGCCGACCGTGGCCGAGCCGCTGGTGCCGCAGCCGGCACCGGTACGCGAGACCCCTCCGGTCGCCCAGCCTCAGGCGACCTCGCCCGGGCTTACCGCCACCAGTGCCGAGATCGAGGCCGCCACCGCGATGGCACCGGAGCAGCGCGCCAAGATCGAGCAGCTCTTGGCCGAGATCGACCTGGGCGACAGCAACTCGGTCGTGCTGTTCGGTGCGAGGGCGCAGGGCGAGCTCACCAACATCAGCGAGCAGATGCTGGAGGGCGTGCGCAACAAGGATGCCGGCCCGGCCGGCGACGCGCTCTCGCGCATGCTGCTGACCCTCAAGGGCTTCGACACCAGCGACCTGAAGGACGTGAAGAAGCCCGGCTGGCTCAAGCGGATGCTTGGCGCCACCGAGCCCGTCCACAAGTTCGTGCAGAAGTATCAGGAAGTACGCGGGCAGATCGAGACGATCGGCGACAGCCTGAACAAGCACAAGAACACCCTGATGGTGGATGTCGAGAAGCTCGACCGTCTCTACGATGCCACCCTCTCTTATTTCCACCAGCTGGCGCTCTACATCAGTGCCGGCGAGGAGATGCTGCGCAAGATTGACGTCGAGCAGATCCCGGCCCTGACCCGCGCGGCCGAGCAGTCCGGCGACGTGCTGGCCGCCCAGCAGCTGCGCGACCTGCGCAGTGCGAGGGATGACCTGGAGCGCCGCGTCCACGACCTGAAGCTGACCCGCCAGGTCACCATGCAGGCCCTGCCCTCCATCCGGCTGGTCCAGGAGAACGACAAGGGCCTGATCACCAAGATCACCAGCACGCTCGCCAACACCATCCCGCTCTGGAAGACCCAGCTCGCCCAGGCGATCACGATCTACCGCTCTAGCCAGGCCGCCAAGACGCTGAAGGAGGCGACCGACCTCACCAACCAGCTGCTCGAGGCGAACGCGAAGAACCTGAAGGACGCGAACGCCATGGTCCGCGAGCAGATCGAGCGCGGCGTGTTCGACATCTCGGTGGTCGAGAAGGCCAACCGCGCCCTGATCGAGACCATCCAGGACAGCCTGCGGATCGCGGACGAGGGCAAGATCAAGCGGGCCGACGCGGAGAAGCGCCTGATCGCCTGCGAGAACGAGCTGAAGCAGGTGCTGCGCGCCGCCTCGGCCGCGCGGACCACCGGCAGCCCCGGCCAGCCTGCCTGGAGGAGCTGAGCCATGTCGCTCTGGGAGCGCCTGACCGGCGAGTTCGTCGACGTCATCGACTGGAAGGACGACAGTTCCGACACGCTGGTCTGGCGGTTCGAGCGCTGGCAGGACGCGATCAAGCAGGGTGCCAAGCTGACGGTGCGCGAGGGCCAGGTCGCGATCTTCGTCAGCGAGGGTCAGCTCGCCGACGTGTTCCCGCCCGGGCTCTACTCCCTGGAGACCCGCAACCTGCCGGTACTCACCACCATCCGGCACTGGGACCACGGCTTCAACTCGCCCTTCAAGGCCGAGGTCTACTTCGTCTCGACCAGGCGCTTCACCGACCTGAAATGGGGCACGCGCAACCCGATCATGCTGCGCGACCCGGAGTTCGGCCCGGTCCGGCTGCGTGCATTCGGCACCTACACGCTGAAAGTGGCGGACGCGCCCCTGTTCCTGCGCGAGGTGGTCGGCACGGATGGCCACTTCACCACCGAGGAGATCTCGAACCAGCTGCGCAACCTGATCGTGGCGAAGATGGCCGAGGGCTTGGCCACCAGCGGCGTGCCGGTCCTGGACCTGGCCGCCAACTACGAGAAGCTCGGCCGGTTCGTCACCGAGCGCACCGCACCCCTGGTCCGCGAGTCCTACGGCATCGACCTGCTGCAGCTCCTGGTCGAGAACGTCTCCCTGCCGCCGGCGGTGGAGCAGGCGCTGGACAAGCGCAGCTCGATGGGCGTGATCGGCGACCTCGACCGCTACACCCGCTTCCAGGCAGCCGAGGCGCTGGGCCAGGGCGGCACGGACGGCGCGCTGGGTGCCGGGATCGGCCTGGGCGCCGGCATGGCCATGGCGCAGCAGGTGGCAGGCGCCTTCGGCGCCGCTGGCCAGCCAGGTGGCGGTGCGACGCCGCCACCTCTGCCGCAGGCCCGGAATTATCACGTGGCGATCGCCGGAACCGCACAGGGTCCTTTCGACATCGCGACGCTGCGCCGGCTGGTCGCCGAGGGCAAGCTCGGCCGGGACAGCATGGTGTGGACCGCCGGGATGCCCGAGTGGGGCAAGGCGGCCGATCGGCCGGACCTGGCGGAGCTGTTCGCGAACCTGCCCCCGCCCCTGCCGCCCGGCTGATCGATGCAGGGACCCTGGGGGGAACGGGCCGCCACCGGGCCAAACGGCGCGCCCGAGGCTGCGCCGACAGCAGGCGACCGACGCTTTCCGTGCAGCCAGTGCGGCGCGTTCCTGACCTTCAAGCCCGGCACGCAGGTCATGGTCTGCGGGTTCTGCGGCCACGAGAACCGGATCGAGGAGGTCGAGAAGCCCGGCACGCTGCGCGAGCTCGACTTCCATGCCTGGCTCGGCCGGCTCGCCGACCAGCGCGACGTCGAGGAGACGCGTACCGTCAAGTGCGACGCCTGTGCCGCCGAGTTCAGCTTCGAGGGCGACCGGTTCAGCGGCGCCTGCCCGTTCTGCGGCTCGGCCACGGTCACCGATACCGGGATCAACCGGCACATCAAGCCGTCCGGGCTCCTCCCGTTCGGCATCGACCGGCGGGGGGCCGAGGCGGCCTTCGACCGCTGGCTCAGGGGCCGGTGGTTCGCGCCCTCGGACCTGAAGCAGCGATCGGAGCGGCGCGAGCGGCTGAGCGGGATCTACCTGCCCTACTGGACCTATGACAGCGCCACCCGCTCCACCTATCGCGGCCAGCGCGGCGACCGCTACACGACGATGGAATGGGTGGCGGTGCGCGACGCCAAGGGCGGTGTCCGCCAGGTCCAGCAGCCGGTGACCCGGATCCGCTGGCGCCCGGCCGCAGGCCAGGTGGCACGCGATTTCGACGACGTGCTGGTTCCAGCCTCCGAAAGCCTGCCGGTCGCCATGGTGGACCGGCTGGAGCCATGGGACCTGCAGGACCTGCGCTTCTACCGCCAGGAGTACCTGGCGGGCTTTCAGGCCGAGGCCTATGGCATCGACCTGTCCGCCGGCTTCGACCAGGCCCGGGTCAAGATGGACGCGGTGATCCGTCAGGACGTCGCCCAGGCCATCGGCGGCGACGTGCAGCGGATCGACCATGTCGAGACCCGCCATGCCGACGTCACCTTCAAGCACGTGCTGCTGCCGGTCTGGATCGCCGCCTACCGCTACCGGGGCCGACCCTACCGCTTCCTGGTCAACGCCCGCACCGGCCAGGTCCAGGGCGAACGGCCCTGGTCCTGGGTCAAGATCACGGCGGCCGCCACCCTCGCCGCCCTGATCCTGGTGATCGTGTTCGCGCTCCTCCAGGACGGCGGCATCATCGACCAAGTACTGCGCGGCTTCTGAGGCAGAGGGCCCTCCGGCGCCCTGCCCGATGCGTCGACCGGCCGACCCCTAGCACGAGACGTGCCAAAGCCGAGGCAGGGCACTTCTCAGACGCGCAGCCGGCTTTCTTGCCCCGGACACAGGTTGCGCCCGTGCCGGCGAACGCCGCCGCACTTCACGTCCGTGGAACAAGGCAGACGGATCCGCCGCCACCTTCGCCCGAAGCCATGGATGGGACGGAGCCGCCTCATGAGCCGGAAGGTCCCGCTCCGCCCAGAGTCGTCGTTCATGGCTGCCGCGGTCCGAACGCCTGGCCGGTCACGGCTTGGCAGACGGGCAGCACACGCCACACTGCCCTGAGATCCTGCCGGCGGGAAACCCGCCCTGGACCGGTCCCGGCCGGCCGGCGAGCCTCCGGCAGGCGCTGCCGCTCGTCCGGGGCCGATTCATGCGGCACGGCGCCCAACGTTGAAGCGGCTCGCCCCGGAACCCCGGCGAGCCAGGATGGACGACCATGGCATCGGCGAGCCGTATGGGGAGTTCCCGCGGCCCACGACCGAAGCCAGATCTGGCGGAGCGAATATTCCTGACGAGCCAGACGGTCCCGGCGACGGCCCCTCGGCTGTGCTGCCCCGCCACCACCTCGAACGCACAGGCTCGTGGCGTCGCTCGATCATCCGGCAGCCACCAGGCAACCAGGACCAGCACCGCCGGCCGTCCGCCGCCTCCACACGCCACGCCCCAGGGCAAGATCGTCGCCGGCCATGCACCGCAAGCGACGCCGACTGTTACACCAGAAGGACCATCGGCGTCCCATGACCGATCCTCCTGTCGATTTCCGGAGTGTACCCGGCCAGACATGAATGACTGCGGCAATCCCCAGTCGGGCGGCTCCTGGACTGATCCGCTGCCTCCGACTGCCGGCAGCTTCGGGCGCAACCGGCGGGCTACCGGATCGAACCGCCAGCCAAGCCTCTCGTGTGGCACGAGCAGGCCCGCCTGACTTCCCCTGTGCCGCCACATGCTGGAGGAAGACCATCGAAGCCGAGGCGGAAGCGGCGTGCCCGAAAGGATTGGTCCGCCGACAATGCTGTCGCAGCCGGAGCCGCACCCCCTTGCCGCTTCCTGCGGTCGTGTCCACCAAGGGGACGCGGGCCCGTAGCTTCGGCGAGGAGCATGTCGTTCGCCCACCGGTGCCGCTTGGCCGTCCAGCCTGAAGGTCCACTCGATGCACACGCCCCTCACCCAGATGCGCCCACCCGGCCCGACGGGCGGCGCGGCCCTGCCGAGCGGCCGGGTGCTGCAGGTCGGCAGCGCGCTGGTGGCGGGGGCGGCGGTCGCGATCGGCGCCATGGGCGCGCACGCCTTTCGAGAAGTGGGGGATGCGCGCGGTGCCGACCTGATGGCGCTCGCCAGCCAATACCTGATGTGGCACGCCCTGGCCGCACTGGCGCTGACCCGGCTGGCCGCGCGGCTCGAGGCCGCCATCATCGTGCTGCTGGTCTCGGCTGTGCTGTTCGCCGCCACACTCGTCCTGCTGGCGCTGGGAGCCCCCTCCTGGCTCGGCGCCATCACCCCGGTGGGTGGCTCCGGCCTGATCATCGGCTGGCTGATGGCTGCCTGGGGGCTCCTGCAGGGACGCCGCCCGGCCTGAGCGGAGGCCGGCTGCAGCCGGTGAACGGGTCGGCCCTGGGCCGTCATGCGCCGAAGCTCTGCACCAGGCTGCCCGCCACCAGGTACCAGCCGTCCACCAGGACGAAGAAGATCAGCTTGATCGGCAGCGAGATCATCACCGGGGGCAGCATCATCATGCCCATCGACATCAGCACCGAGGCGATCAGCAGGTCGATCACCAGGAACGGAATGAAGATCAGGAAGCCGATCTCGAAGGCACGCCGCAGCTCGCTGATCATGAATGCCGGGATCAGGGTGCGCAGCGGCGTCGCCTCGGCCGTCTCGGGTGCCACGCCCGCGAGGTCCAGGAACAGGTCGAGGTCCTTCTCGCGGGTATGGGTCAGCATGAAGGCGCGGACCGGGGCGCTGGCCCGCTCGAAGGCGGTGGCCTCGTCGATCTCCTCGGCGAGATAGGGTGCCAGCCCCTGCTCATAGGCCCGCTGGAAGGTCGGCCCCATCACGAACGCCGTGAGGAACAGGGCGAGCCCAATCAGGACCGGGTTGGGCGGCGTCTGCTGCAGGCCCAGTGCGCTGCGCAGGAAGGACAGCACGATCACGATCCGGGTGAACGAGGTCACCATTACCAGGATGCCGGGCGCCAGGCTCAGGACCGTGATCAGCGCCACGATCTGGACGAGCTGACTCGTATAGGAGCCACCACCCAGGTCCAGGGTCAGCCCGGCAGCACCGGCCGGTGTCGCCGCCCATGGCAGCAGGCCGGCCGCCAGCAGGATCGGCGTCATGAGACGCGCCTTCATGCCGCGCTCTCCCGGCCGGCACCAGCGTCTGCAGCCGCCAGGGCGGGCGTCGCCGGCAACGGGCAGCCTTCGCCTGCCACGACGACCGGCAGGCTGCCGCCCAGGATGATCAGGTGCTCGCGCCCGCCGTGGCGGATCACCAGCAGCCGGTGGCGGAGGTCGAGTGCCCGCTGTGCCACGATCGCCGGCCCGGATGCGGGTCCGGCCGCGGGCAGCCGCCCCTGCAGGCGGCGCAGGAGGAAGGGCAGGCCCGCCAGCAGGAGGGCTGCCACCAGCACGGCCAGGACGATGCGGAGCGGGTCGGGGCCGAGACCGATCACGGCCGCACCGTGTGCCACCGGTAGGCACCGAGTGCCCGGCGCCGCCGGCCCTGCCGGGCGAGTTCCGCTGCTGCCGCCACGCCCCGCTCGGCGAGCAGGTCGACCAGGGTCTCGAGCTCGTCGAGCAGCGCCAGCACGGCAGGCAGCCGGCTGCTGACCTGGGTGTCGCCCAGATCCGCCCCGAGATCGCGCAGGAGTTCCGCCAGGGCCTCCGGATCGCGGTCGACCTCGCGGCGGATCGCGGCCAGCCGCGCGGCCAGTGCCGCGACATCGTTCCTGCCGGACCCGGTCGTTTCCGGATCTGCGGGGCCGGGCCCGGCCTCCTGCGCTTGCGGCCGGCTCATCGATCGTCCTTCTGGCTGCGTCGCTGCATGACCGGATCTTGGGCCGGCAATGGTTAAGATTCCGTTGCCACGATCGCAGGTCGGCCCTTCGTCCACGACGTCGGCCACCCATCTGCTGGAAAAGGTTCACCTTGGGAGCCCCGGCATTGCGGGAATGGACGGAAGAGGAACTGGCCCGGTTCTCGCGCCAGATCGTGCTGCGCGAGGTGGGCGGCGTCGGGCAGGATCGGCTGCTGCGGGCGAAGATCGCACTGGTCGGGGTCGGCGGAATCGGGGCACCGGCCTCGCTCCTGCTGGCGGCGGCCGGGATCGGAACGCTCCGCCTGATCGACCACGACCAGGTCGAGCTGTCCAACCTGCACCGCCAGGTCCTGTTCGGCCCGGATGATGTCGGGCGGGGCAAGGTCCGGGCTGCCGATGCCCGGCTGGCGGCCACCGCACCCGGTCTGCGGGTCGAGCCCTTCCCGGTGAAGCTCGAGCGGAGCAATGTCGACAGGCTGCTGGAGGGCGTCGACCTGGTGCTGGATGGCACCGATCAATTCGGGGTGAGGAGCCTGGTGGCAGATGCCTGTGCGGCCGCCGGGATCCCGTTGGTCTCGGCCTCGGTGCAGGGCTTCGACGGCCAGCTCATCCTGTTGCGCCCCTATCTGGGCGCGCCGCATCCGAGCTATCGCTGCATCTATCCCGAGGCACCCGGCCTCGGACAGCTGCCGAGCTGCAGCCTTTCCGGCGTGCTGGGGCCGGTGGCGGCGACGGTTGCCGGACTTGCCGCCACGCTCGCCATCAAGACGCTGCTCGGCCTGGAAGACCCCGCCGTGGCGGCACCGCTCTGCTGCTATGACGGACTGGGCGGATCACTGCATCATATCGAGATACCGCGCACGGCCGCGGCCGATCATGCGGCACCATGCATATCCGCCTGCGCCGACGGCTGAGCCGAGTCCATGATTGTGGCGTCGATGATCTTGCATGTGCGAGAGCTTTTCACTAACCCAGCGCCATCTCGGTGTGGCGAGCCGGGATCGGTAAGCGGACGTAGTGCCTGAGATGGCATGCGCGTTCTAGTGTCCTTGACTTCCTTTTTTTCAGGCAGGGGCGATGAACAACACTGGCGCTATCGTGAACGACTATGTCGAGATCGACGACGACTACCGCCCGTCCGACGATGAAGTCTACATGAACCCGAAGCAGGAAGCGTATTTTCGCAAGAAGCTTCAGGCGTGGCGCGACGAGATTCTGCGTGGTTCGGACGAGACTCTGAAGCAGCTGAAGGAACAGGATACCCGACTTCCCGACGCCACGGACTGGGCGAGTGCTGAGATCCAGCGTTCGTTCGAGCTGCGGACCCGTGATCGGGAGCGCAAGCTACTGAGCAAGATCGAGGCAGCGCTGCGGCGGATCGACGAGGGTTCCTACGGCTACTGTGAGGAGACCCAGGAGCCGATTGGAATCAGGCGTCTGGAGGCTAGGCCGATTGCCACGCTGGCGATCGAGGCCCAGGAGCGCCACGAGCGACGCGAGCGGACCTACCGCGAGGAATGAGGCGCGCACGCCCGGCAATAGCTGCCGGGCAGATCCTGCCGGAATGCGGTTCTGCCGTGCCGGATCGGATCACGCGCTTCCCCCATAGGTACGGCCTGACCGCCCGATCTTCAGGCCGCTCCCGGGTTGGCACAGGTGTTGCTGCTTCGTTCACCGAGCTTTACCGGCGAACGATGCATGCCCGACCCTGCTGCTCTCATCCCAGTCAGCCCTGCCCTGCCGGCAGGGAGCGGTCCGCTCCCTGCCCACGTCACCCATGCGCGTCTGGCCGCGCAGTCGCCACCGTTCGGAGAATTGATTGCCGTTGCCCAGGCGGGTGACGCTGTCAGTGCCGGGCCGGGCATCGTGCCGGCCCCAGCACCGCCCACGCCTTCCGGCCTCGTTCAGGGCGATTGCGTTGCGGCGGATGGTCTGATTTCGCTCCTCGGTACCACACAGGACGCAGCGGAGCCGGCGTCGCTCATCGGCGAGGACGTCGCCCCGGCAAATCCCCCAGACGCGGACGCCGCGGCCGACCTGCCGCCGGCCGATGACGCCACCCTGCCCGCCGATGCCACGCCGCCGGCTGCCCTCGCCCTGCTGGTCCCGGCCGTGCTGCGCCCGGTGGAGCCGGGCCTGCCTGCCGGCATGCAGGCCGCGCCGTCGGCAGCCGCCCCCCAGGAAACCGATCCTGCTGGTCCGCCGGCTGGCGGACCAGCAGGATCCGGCAGGGTCGCATCACCCGACATGGCTGCAGCACCGCCTGAGAAAGAACTGCCCGAAGCCCTGGACGCCACCACGCTGGCAGGCACGCGGGCCAAAGCCGGCCAGCTCACGGTATCCGCGCAAACCGCGCTGCACCCGCTCCGCGTCAGCTCGGCCACTCCTGCCGGAAGCCCGGCACAGAGCGAGCATAGCACCGCCACCGCCACCGAAATCTTAGCCAGCGGCGCCTCCGGGATGCCCGCGAGCCAGCCGCGGCCAGATCCGCTCCCCGCTGCGGCAGCGCCGGGTCCGGCCATGGGCTGGTCCGCGGCAGCACAGACCGGCGGCCAGCCGGATGCGGATCCCGGTCCGGCCAAGCCGGCGGGCACACCCGCCGAGGCAGCCTCGACCGGATCCGCCCCCAGCGACAACCAAGTAGGGGAGATGCCGGACGTCTCGGTCCGCACACCCGGACCGGCTCTGCCCCCGGAGCCGGCGGTAGCCACGATGAGCGGATCCTATGGCCGTGGCAGCGAAGCCTATGTGCGGGCGACACCGCAGGCCGACCCGGCGGCCCAGCTGGCACCCACCATCGCTCAGAGCCTGTCAGGCGACCGTCGGGTCGTGTCCGTGCAGCTCCATCCCGCCGAGCTGGGCGTGGTGCAGATCCGGGTCGTGGTGGAGCAGGACCGTCGGATACGCGCCGTGCTCAGCGCCGCCCGACCGGAAACAGTCGAACTCCTGCAGCGCCACGCCCCGGGCATCGAGCGCGCGCTCACCACGACCGGCCTGAGCCTCGCCGGCTCCGACGCCCTGACCTTCGATCTCGGCACGTCCGGGCAGCAGGGTGGGCAGCAATCCGACCGTGGCCCGGACCGGCATGCGCCGGCGTCCGGTTCGTCCGGGCCGCTGGCAGTGCTGCCCGATGAACCGGCACCCGCAGCCCTGCGGCCGGCCACCGGTCTGTTCGATCTCGTCCTCTAGGAAGAGGCCAGCCCCATGCCCGCCATCGAATCCACGCTCGCCGCCCTGCCCGAGGGCAGCGGCAGCGCCGCCAAGTCGGCTGCCGCCAAGCTCACCGACCATTTCGACAGCTTCCTCACGCTGCTGACGACCCAGCTGAAGAACCAGGACCCGCTGTCGCCGATGGACACCGAGACCTTCACCCAGCAGCTCGTCCAGTTCACCTCGGTGGAGCAGTCGATCAAGACCAACGACAGCCTGGAGCAGCTGATCGGCCTGGTGCAGGGCACCCGGCAGACCGCGATGCTCGGCTATCTCGGCACCACCGTGCAGGCGAAGAGCAACCGGATAGCATTGGGCAGCGAGGGCTCCGGCACGATCAGCTACGAGCTGCCGGCCGCGGCCGCGTCGGTGTCCATCAAGATCTATGACGGGTCCGGCACCCTGGTCGCAGAGACCCGCGGTCCCACGGCCGCCGGCCGGCATCAGGTCGCCTGGGACGGCGCGACCTCCAGTGGCGGCCGCGCACCTGCCGGCACCTACCGGGTGACGGTCGCCGGCCAGACGCTGGACGGCAAGGCCCTCGGCGTCACCCAATACCTGTATGGCAGGGTCGATGCGATCGACCCTGCCGCCGACCAGCCGACCCTGTCGGTCAGCGGCGTCGACGTCCCGATCACCGATATTACGGCGATCGCCCGGCCGAACGGCTGATCGGCAGCTCCATTCCTCCACCTTCGTAAGGACCTTCCCGACATGAGCCTGTTCGGTTCCCTGTTCACCGGCGTGTCCGGCCTGGCGGCACAGAGCCGCTCGATGTCCGTCATTTCGGACAATGTCGCGAACGTCAGCACGATCGGCTACAAGGGCGGCGTTTCCAACTTCGCCTCGCTGGTGGTGAGCCCGGACCAGCAGCGGGCCTTCAGCCCCGGCGGCGTCCAGCACTCGACCAGGTTCCTCGTGGAGAAGCAGGGCCTGGTCCAGGCGACCGGCTCGGCCACGGATGCCGCCATCGTCGGCAACGGCTTCTTCGTGGTCGCCCAGGACCCGGGCGGCAACTCGCCGCCGCTCTATACCCGGGCCGGCTCGTTCACGCCGGACGCGGACGGCTATCTGCGCAGCGCCAACGGCTTCTACCTGCTGGGCTGGAAGCTCGACACCAGCGAGCAGCCGCTCGACATCAACGTCACCCAGCCGGTCAACGTGCGCGATCTCAACGCCACCACGGTGGCCACCGCGCGGCTCAAGCTGGGCGCGAACCTCGATTCCGGCCAGGAGATCCATACCGGCGCCTATGCTTCCGGCGACATGGCGGAATTTGCCGCGACCAACGGTGCCAGCGGGACCGCGCCCGACTTCAAGCGGCAGATCCAGGTCTATGACAGCCTGGGCAACGCCCGCAGCATCACCGTGGCCTTCCTGCGCACGCCGGGGGCCGCGACCTGGAGCGTCGAACTCTACGCGGACACGGCCGACATCGAAAGCGGCACCCACCCCAACGGCCTGCTGGGCTCGGGCACGGTGAGCTTCAACGGCAACGGCAGCATCGCCAGCCTCGCCATCACGCCGACCTATCCCGCCAGCGCCGTGGCCGGCGACCCGCTCGGCATCGACTGGCTGAACTCGGCCAACTCCGCCGACTCGTCCATCGTGATCGACTGGGGCGCGATCGGCGGGACCGATGGGCTGACCCAGTTCGCCGGCGAGAGTGCCGTCTCGTTCGTCACCAAGGACGGTGCCGGCTTCGGCGAGCTGAATGCGGTGCGGATCGACGAAGACGGCTTCGTCGAGGCAGCCTTCTCCAACGGCGAGGTCCGCCGGATCTTCCAGATCCCCGTCGCCACCTTCGCGAACCCGAGCGCCCTGCAGCCCCGGTCCGGCAACGTGTTCGCGATGACCCGCGCTTCTGGTGACGCGAACCTGCAGACCGCCGGCAGCGGCGGTGCCGGGCAGATCTCGCCCGCCGCCCTGGAAGCGGCCAATGTCGACCTCGCCGACGAGTTCACCAAGATGATCGTGACCCAGCGGGCCTACTCCGCCAATGCCAAAGTGATCACGACCACGGACGACATGCTCGACGAGTTGATGCGCATCAAGCGCTAATGACAGTATTCAGGTACGATTCGCAGTGGACTGCCACCCTTGTTTACCATTCGTCTTATCAGACGATTAGGGAAGCGGGATGTATTCGAGCTTCATGGAAACGTGTCGGCCGTCATAGGAGAACCACGATGTCCAGAACGATGGGAGCACCGGTCCAGGCCGCCGTCGGCCCGAACGGTACGCTCCTGCGCCTAGAGGACCTGCCACCCAGCGACACCAGACGCTGGGTGGCACGGCGCAAGGCCGAGGTCGTGGCCGCGGTTCAGGCCGGTATCCTGTCCCGGGAAGTCGCCTGCATCCGCTACAGCATCTCGGAAGAAGAGTTCGAGATCTGGCAGGACGCCATCTATCGCCACGGCCTGAGCGGCCTGCGAGTCACTCAGATTCAGGCGATCAAGCGTCGCGACCGTGAGCGGGGCCGCTCGTGAAGCCGGTTCCGGGTCAGGACCTGTCCGCCCGTTAACCTGCGCTTAACCAGTCCGGGCCTAGGTTCCGGGTCAGGGCGGCAACCCGCTGCCGACGAGCGACCCGGGACCCATGGACATAGCCACTCCATCGCCCTCGACCGGTCCAGTACCAGCGCCAGGCGAGCCAGCCGGCGGAGCAGCCAGCCGCCTCCAGGCGGCCATGGCCGCGGCTCAGGCACTGGGGCCGGCCCGCCTCCTGGCGCTCGGCACGATCCTGCTGGGCTTCGTCATGTTCTTCGCCTTCGTGGCGAGCCGTGCGCTCGAACCGTCCTTCGCGCTGCTCTACGCCGAACTGCGCCCGGAGGATGCCCGCCTGATCACCGAGCGCCTCCAGGCGCAGGGCGTGCCCTATCGGCTGAACGCGGCGGGTGACGCGATCATGGTGCCGCAGGACCGGATCGGCGGGCTGCGCATGGATCTGGCCGCGGACGGCATGCCCCAGGGCAATGTCGTGGGCTATGAGATCTTCGATCAGGGCAGCAGCTTCGGCCAGACCGATTTCCTGTCGAACGTCAATCTGCGCCGCGCCATGGAAGGCGAGCTCGCGCGCTCGATCACGACGCTCCAGCCCGTCCGTGCCGCCCGGGTCCACATCGTCCAGCCGGAGCGCTCGCTGTTCCGTCGCGACGAGGCCAAGCCCAGCGCGTCTGTCGTGCTGGGCCTGCGCGGGGGCAGCGGACTCGACGGCCGGCAGGTCCAGGCGATCCGGAACCTGGTCGCCGCAGCCGTTCCCGGGCTGGACCCGTCTGCCATCACCATCGTGGATGACCGCGGCAACCTGTTGGCCCGCTCGGGCGAGGCCGGCGAGGCCGGAATGTTTCCCGGCGAGATCGATGAACTGCGCAGCGGCTACGAGGCCAGGATCAAGCAGAAAATCGTGCAGCTCCTGGAGCGGACCGTGGGCCTGGGCGGGGTCGATGCGGAAGTGACGGTCGAGATGAACTTCGACCAGGTGACCACCACCGCCGAGACCTTCGATCCGCAAAGCCAGGTCGCCCGCAGCACCCAGACAGTCGAGGAGGACTCCAGCCGCGACGAAACCGATGCGGATCAGCCGGTCTCGGTGGCGAGCAATCTGCCGACCGCGGCGGCTCCCGCCAGTGCGTCCGCCGGCAGCCGGGAGCGCAGCAACCGCAGCGAGGAAACCGTCAACTTCGAGATCTCACGCACCGTACGCAATGAAGTGCAGCGCCCAGGCGGCATCCGCCGCCTGTCCATCGCCGTCCAGGTCGACGGGCTGCGCATGCCCGGCCCCGATGGCACCATCGGCTATGCACCCCGCTCTGTGGAAGAGCTGGCCGAGCTGGAGGCGCTCGCCAAGGGTGCCGCGGGCTTCGACGAGGCGCGCGGGGACGTGTTTCGCATCGTCAGCCGTCGCTTCGTCGAGGCACCAGTGCCCCCCTTGCCCGAGCCCGGCCTCCTGGAGCGACTCGGGGTCGATGCCCCCCGCTGGGGTGAGCTCGGCCTCTTGGCGCTCCTCACGCTTGCGGTCGTCTTCTTCGGGGTCCGACCGGTCCTGAACCGGCTGCTGCCACCTGCCCGCGACACCGGGGCGGCCCCGCTCGCCGACCAGGCCGGCACCATCCCGCTGCTGGCCGCAGGGCCGGCGGGTGGGCTGGCCGCCGATGCCATGACCGGCCATGGCGATGCTACCGGCGGCGATCCACAGCGCCGGCTGCCATTGCCGGGATCGCCCGCTCCGCACGACCAGCTGCTGCATGAGGTGGTGCGGATCGTCGACGAGCGGCCGGACGAGGCGGTCAAGATGATCCGCACCTGGCTTGGAGAATGACATGGCCAACCAGCTGGTGACCGTGCCCCCCGCCGCGATGCGCGGGATCGACAAGGCGGCGGTGCTGATGCTCTCCCTCGACCCCGACCGTTCGCGCCGCCTCATGGAGAGCCTGGAGTTCGACGACATCCGCACCCTGTCGCAGGCGATGTCGGCGCTCGGCCGGGCCGACCGCCCGACGGTCGAGCGGGTGCTGGGCGAGTTCTGCGAGCGGGTGGGCGCCACCAGCGGGGTGGTCGGCAGCTATGACGCGACCGAGCGGCTGCTCGCCTCGTTCCTGGAGAGCGAGCGGGTCGAGACGATCATGGAGGAGATCCGCGGGCCCGCTGGCCGCACGGTCTGGGAGAAGCTCGCCAACGTCAACGAGGCGGTGCTCGCCTCCTACCTGAAGAACGAATACCCGCAGACCGTGGCCGTGGTGCTCTCCCGGATCGAGGCCGCCCATGCGGCCCGGGTGCTGGCGAACCTGCCGGACGACTTCGCGCTCGAGGTCGTGTCCCGCATGCTGCGCATGGAGGTCGTGCAGAACGAGATCATCGGCGACGTGGAACGCACCCTGCGTGCCGAGTTCATGAGCAATCTCGCCCGCACCAACCGGCGCGACAATCACGAGGTGATGGCGGAGATCTTCAACTTCCTCGACCGGCAGACCGAGAGCCGGCTGATCACCTCCCTCGAGGAGCGCGACAAGGACGCGGCCGACCGGATCAAGGCGCTGATGTTCACTTTCGAGGATCTGGTACGGCTGGACGCGGCCGGGGTCCAGACACTGATCCGCAGCGTCGGCAACGAGCGCATCGCCCTGGCGCTGAAGGGTGCCAGTGAACAGCTGAAGGACCTGATCCTCGGCAACATGTCCGAGCGGGCCGGGAAGATCCTTAAGGACGACATGGCCGCGATGGGCCCGGTTCGGCTCAAGGACGTGGAGGAAGCACAGCAGTTCCTGGTCAACACCGCCAAGGAGCTGGCAGCCACGGGCGAGATCTATGTCGCCGACGACAAGAACGACCAGCTGGTCTACTGAGATGCGAAACGTGGCACCGGGTTCCATTGCGGTCGATGCCAGCCTCTTCCCGGCCAGTGTCCGGATGACGCGTTTCGTCTTCCCTGAGCTGTCCTGGCCGGCGTCGCCCACCGAGGCTGCGGAACCCGAACACGCCCGCCCCGTCGCAGTAGAGCCCAGCTTCAGCGAAGCGGAGCTGGCGCGGGCGATGGGCTGGGCCGCCATTCAGGCCGATGCCGCTGCCAAGTGTACCATGGCGACCAGCGGTGAGGCGGCACTGCTGCGCACGGCAGAGCGGCTGGCCGAACAGCTGGCCGAACTGCAGGTGGCCAGGCGTGCCGTGGCCGATGCGGCCGCTCGTCAGGCCACTGCCTTGTTCGCGATCCTGGCACGTACCTGCCTCGACCAGCTCTGCGGCAAGGCCACGGCCGAAGTCATGGCCGATGCGGTGACCCGGACCCTGGCGGAGCTGCCGGCCGATCAGGGTATGGTCGTGATGGTGGCGCCGGAACTCGTGGCGCCGGTGGCGGCCCTGCTGACAGCCGGCGACCCCGGCTCCGGCAGCTGCGAGGTACGCGGCCAGGTCGGCATGACCCCGGGCGATGTCGCGATGTCCTGGCCATCCGGTTGGTCGGAATGGTCGTTCGAGCAGCTGCGCCGGCAATTTCTCACGGCCCTCGAGGCCATGCCCGTCCCGGCGGACGATCCTGCCCTGCCAATCCCGGCCGAGGCCGGCCCATAGATCCAGCGCTACCCATCAGGCCAGCGCTACCCATCAGGAGTGAGCCAGCATGACCTCCCGGACCCTGCCTCTCGACAGTTTCGAACCGACCCAGGAGGAGCCCGGCGCCGAGCCTCGGCCAGGCATCGTTTCGCCAGCACCGCTGGGCGCGGTCTATGACATCCCGGTGCAGCTCTCGGCGGTGCTGGGCAAGGCATCGATGCCGCTCAACCAGCTCCTGCGCCTGGGCCGCGGCGCCGTGGTCGAGCTCGACCGCAAGGTGGGCGAGCCGATCGACATCTTCGTCAACAACCGGCTGGTGGCGCGTGGCGAGGTGATCGTCGTGGAGGACCGGCTGGGCGTCACCATGACCGAGATCATCAAGGGCGAGCACTAGCTCCGCGGCCCTGGGGGAGATCCAGCGATGCGTCTACTGATCATCGGCAAGAGCCTGCCCGAGGTGACCCTGGCGGCCGAGATGGCCGCCAGGCGCGGCGCCAGCGTCCGCCAACAGGACGATCTGCCGAGCGCACTGGTAAGCCTGTGCGAAGGTCAGGGCGCCGATCTCCTGCTGCTGGACGTCGGCAGCGACATCGCCGACGCGCTGCGCCGGCTCGCCGCCGAACGCATCCATCTGCCCGTGATCGCCTATGGCGTGCATACCGATCCCCGCCAGGCCGCCCAGGCGATCCGCGCCGGTGCCCGCGAGTTCCTGCCCCTGCCGCCGGATCCAGACCTGATCGCGGCGATCCTGGAGGAGACCTCCCAGGAGCAGTCGGACTTCGTCGCCGAGGATCCCAGGATGCTGGAGGTGCTGGAGCTGGCGCGCCGCTTCGCCCCCACCGACGCCAGCGTGCTGATCACGGGCGAGAGCGGCACCGGCAAGGAGGTGATGGCACGGCTCATCCATCGCCACAGCAAGCGTGCCGCCGGCCCGTTCATCTCGGTCAACTGCGCGGCGATCCCTGAGAACCTCCTGGAATCCGAGCTGTTCGGGCATGAGAAGGGAGCGTTCACCGGTGCGATTGCGCGGCGGATCGGCAAGTTCGAGGAGGCCAGCGGCGGCACGCTGCTCCTGGACGAGATCAGCGAGATGGAGCCGCGCCTGCAGGCGAAGCTGCTGCGCGCCATCCAGGAGCGCGAGATCGACCGGCTGGGCGGCTCACGACCGGTCAAGGTCGACATCCGTCTGATCGGCACCAGCAACCGCGACATGGAACAGAGCGTGCGCAGCGGGCAGTTCCGCGAGGATCTCTACTTCCGCCTGAACGTGCTGCGCCTACAGCTGCCGAGCCTGCGCGAGCGGCCGGGTGACGTGGCGCCGCTCGCGCGCTGGCTGCAACGCAAGCACGCCCGCGCCAACCAGCTGCCCGACCGGCCGCTCAGCACGGCGGCACTGGCAGCACTCGGTCGCTGTCGCTGGCTGGGCAATGTCCGCGAGCTCGACAACTGCATGCACCGCGCCGTCCTGCTGGCGTCCGGTCCGGAGATCGGGCCCGAGGCGATCCTGTTCCAGCCGGACCGGCTGCACCAGGCAGAGCCGGACGAGTCTGCGGCCGAGGCCCCGGCCGCTGCCGCCGGCGGACTGGGTGCAGCATCGGGCGAGGTGCGGGTCGGCCGCACTTTGGCCGTCGTGGAGCGCGACCTGATCCTCGACACCCTGCAGCATGCCCGGGGCAACCGGACCCACGCCGCCGTGCTGCTCGGGATCTCGATCCGCACCCTGCGCAACAAGCTGAAGCAATATGCGCAGGAGGGCGTACGTCTGCCCTGCCTCGATGGAGCCGCCTCGTGAGGACGGTCGCACTCGGCGGCATCGGCCGCGAGCTTTGGGGTGGCCTGCGCCGCTCGGGCGGCAGCAGCGAGGTGCTGCTGGCCGCCGGCATCCTCATCATCCTGGCAGTCCTGGTGGTGCCGCTGCCGCCCATGCTGCTCGATCTGCTGCTTGCCTGCTCGGTCAGCCTGTCGGTGCTGATCCTGGTGACCGCGCTGTTCATCGAGCGGCCGCTCGACTTCAACTCCTTCCCGACCGTGCTGCTGATCGCGACCATGCTGCGCCTGGCGCTCAACCTCGCCAGCACCCGCCTGATCCTGTCCAGCGGCCACGAGGGCAGTGCCGCTGCCGGCCACATCATCGAGGCGTTCGGCCACTTCCTGATGCAGGGCAACTTCGTGATCGGGGTGATCGTGTTCGCCATCCTGGTGATCGTGAACTTCGTGGTGATCACCAAGGGCTCGGGCCGCATCGCCGAGGTCGCTGCCCGCTTCTCGCTGGACGCGATGCCGGGCAAGCAGATGGCCATCGACGCGGATCTCTCGGCCGGCCTGATCGACGAGCAGACCGCCAAGCGCCGGCGCAAGGAGCTGGAAGAGGAAAGCTCCTTCTTCGGTGCGATGGACGGTGCCGCCAAGTTCGTGCGCGGCGATGCGGTGGCGGGTCTGCTGATCACCGCGATCAATCTCGTGGGCGGGCTGGTGATCGGGGTGGCCCAGATGGGCATGGGGGTGGCCGATGCCGCCCACACCTTCACGCTGCTCACCATCGGCGACGGCCTGGTCTCCCAGGTGCCGGCACTGATCATCTCGGTGGCGGCCGGCCTGCTCGTGACCAAGGCCGGCGTGGAGGGACGCACCGATGCCGCCCTGCTCCGCCAGCTGGGGGCCTATCCCCGTGCGCTCGGCCTGACCGCCGTGATCAGCCTGATCCTGGCGGTGCTGCCGGGCCTGCCGACCCTGGTGTTCCTGACGATCGCCGCCGGCAGCGGTTATGCCGCCTGGCATGCGACCAGGCGCGTGGCCACTCCGGTCCCGGCCGAGCCTCAGCCGACACCCGCTGCCAGTGGCGACGAGCCGATCGCGTCGGTGCTGGTCATGGACCCGATCCGGCTCGAGCTGGGCTACGGCCTGCTGGGCCTGATCGGCGAGAATGCCTCGCCGCGCCTGACCGACCAGATCAAGGCGCTGCGCCGCCAGCTCGCGATCGAGCTGGGCTTCGTCCTGCCCTCGGTGCGCATCCAGGACAACATCCAGCTCCCGGCCAACAGCTACACGGTCAAGATCAAGGAGATGGAGGCCGGGCGCGGCGACATCCGGGCCGGCATGCTGCTGGTGATGGACCCGCAGGGCCGGCCGATCGGCCTGCCGGGCGAGCCGACCACCGAGCCCACCTTCGGCCTGCAGGCGACCTGGATCAGCCCGGCACTGCGCGAGGAGGCGAGCTTCCGGGGGCTGACCGTGGTCGACCCGGCCACGGTGGTCACCACCCACCTGACCGAGCTGGTCAAGGACAATCTCGCGGAACTGCTCACCTATGCCGAGACCCAGAAGCTCTTAGGCGACCTGCCGCCGGAGTGGCAGAAGCTGGTGGGCGACCTGGTGCCGGCGCGCATCTCCATGGGCGGCGTGCACCGCGTCCTGCAGGGCCTGCTCGCCGAGCGCGTGTCGATCCGCGACCTGCCGACCGTGCTGGAGGCGATCGGCGAGGCCCTGACCCACTCGCAGAACACCGTGGTGATCGTCGAGCATGTCCGCAGCCGCCTCGCCCGCCAGATCAGCACCATGTTCACCGGCGAGGGCGGCTACATCCCGATCGTCACCCTGTCGGCCGGCTGGGAGCAGGCGCTGGGCGAGGCGCTGGTCGGCAATGGCGAGGAGCGCCAGCTCGCGATCGCGCCCGACCGGCTGCAGCAGTTCGTGCGCTCGGTACGCGAGACCTTCGAAGCGCTGGCGCTGCGCGGCGAGTTGCCGGTGCTGGTGACCACGCCGGCACTCCGGCCCTATGTCCGCTCGCTGATCGAGCGCTTTCGGCCCAGCACCGGCGTGCTGTCGCAGAACGAGATCCATCCCAAGGCCCGCATCAAGACCATGGGGCAGGTGTGACCATGCTACTCCGCGTATTCCATGCCCCGTCCGCCTCGGAGGCGATCGCGCGGGTCGCCGCCGAACTGGGCGAGCAGGCGGTGATCATCGCCACCCGCGAGGACCGCACCGGCGTCAGCGTGACCGCCGCGGCGCCCGATTCCGGCCTCGACCTGGACAAGCTGCTCCGGACCGACCTGCCGGAACCCGACACCGCGCGGATCCAGGACGGGCTGCGCTGGCACGAGACCGCCCCCGATCTGGTCCAGCGGCTCCTGGCCGCGGTGCGCGCCGAGCGCTGGCAGGACCCGGTGCAGGCGCTGGGCCAGGCGCTTCAGGCGGTGCTGCCGTTCGGCGAGCTCACCGCGTCCAATGGCGTCCTGATGGTGGTGGGCCCGAACGGGGCCGGCAAGTCGGTGACCGTGGCCAAGCTCGCGACCGCTTTGGTGCTGGCGGACCGCCGCCCGCGCGTCCTGTCGGCGGACGGGGCCAAGGCCGGTGGCCTTGCCCAGCTGGCCGACCTCCTGCGTCCTCTGCAGATCCAGCCCTCCGGCCTGGATCCCCGGGCATTCGTCACCGGCGAGGGCGAGGGGCCGCTGCTGGTGGACAGCCAGGGCGTGAACCCGTTCCAGTCCCAGGAGATGATGCGGCTGGCCGA
>NZ_DATMFZ010000349.1:0-4861 GCF_035556675.1 Geminicoccus sp.
GCGCGTCCAGCGCCAGGAGCAGGCCCGCATCCAGGTCATGCATGCGGTCGCGCAAGCCGGCCCCCGCCTCACCCTCCCCGGATGAACGAGGCGCAGCGCTCGGCCACCATGATCGTCACGGCATTGGTGTTGCCGGAGATCATCTTCGGGAACACCGAGGCGTCCGCGATCCTGAGCCCGTCGATCCCGCGCACCTTGAGCTGCGGGTCGGTCACCGCCATGGGATCGGTGCCCATCCGGCAGGTGCAGGCGGGATGATACAGCGTGGTGCAGTGGGCGCGGACATAGTCGGCGATCTCGACATCCGTCTGCGCCTCGGCCGACGGCGTGATCTCCCGGTCGATCACCCCGGCCAGCGGCTCGGACGCGGCGATCCGCCGGCTGATCTTCACCCCCTCCACCAGGGTCGCCAGGTCCTGGCCGGTCCGGTCGGAAGCGAAGTAGCGCGGATCCAGGCAGGGATGCTCGATCGGGTCGGCCGAGCGCAGGGTCAGCTCGCCCCGGCTGTTCGGCCGCTGCAGCGTGGTGTGCAGGGTCACGCCCGGCCGGGACGACAGATAGCGGGCATGGTCGCGGTTGGCGGCGATGACGCCGTAGAGCTGCAGGTCGGGCTCGGCCACGTCCGGCCGGCTGCGCACATGGCCGCCGGCCGCCGCCCAGTTGCTGGTGATGGCCCCGGTGCGCCTGGTCGACCACTCGTCGATCGCGGCCCGGATCTCGTCCCCGGTCATCCCGCCGATGCCGAGCGGCTCCTTGGTGTGGAAGGTGACCGGCACGTTGATATGGTCCTGCAGGTCCTTGCCCACGCCCGGCAGGTCGTGGACCACGTCGATGCCGAGCGGGCGCAGCTCGTCGGCCGGGCCGATGCCCGAAAGCAGCAGGAGCTGCGCCGAGCCGATCGAGCCCGAGGCCAGCACCACCTCGGACGAGGCATAGGCGGTCTGCGGCCGGCCGTTCTTCAGATACTCCACACCCACCGCCCGGCCGTTCTCGACGATCAGCCGGGTGGTCAGCACGCCCGATTCGACCGTCAGGTTCGGCCGCTCCAGCGCCGGCTCCAGATAGGCCTTGCCTGTGCCGAACCGCTCGCCGTTCTTGAGGAACAGCTGGAACAGGCCGCAGCCCTCCTGCGAGGCGCCGTTGAAGTCCTTGTTGAACGGAATGCCGGCATTCTGGCAGGCCTGGAGCCAGAGCCGCTCGGTGGCGTCCACATAGGGCACGTCGGTGATGTTGAGCGGCCCGCCGTTCCCATGCCACTCGCCGGCTTCGAATCGCTCGTTGCGCTCGGACGCCTTGAACACCGGCAGGACGTCCCGCCAGGCCCAGCCTTCCGCGCCCATGGCCGCCCAGCCGTCATAATCGGACGGCAGGCCCCGGATATAGATCATCGCGTTCAGCGCACCCGAGCCGCCGATCATCTTGCCGCGCGGCCAGAAGATCCGCCGCATCCGGCAGCCCGGCTGCGGTGCCGTGTGGTAGCCCCAGTCCACCTCGGTGTTGACCATGGTGATCCACATGGCCGGCATCTTGGAGGGCAGCGGCGCCGCCCGGCCGGCTTCCAGCAGCAGCACCTTGCGGCCCGGGTCCTCGCTCAGCCGGCCGGCCATCACGCAACCGCCGGTACCGGCCCCCACCACGATCGTGTCGAACATGCTACGTCCCTGATTTGACAAGCTCCGCGGCCCGGCCGGACGCCGGGCGCAGCCGCGCCACCATGCCCTCGACCAGGCCGATCACCCCCTTGGGCATCAGCACCATCGCGGCTGCGATGATCAGGCCCAGGCCCAGCGTGCGGTAGTCGCCGCCGACCTCGCGCAGCGCCTCGTCGGCCAGCACCAGGATCACCGCCCCGACCAGCGGCCCCCACAGCTTGCCGATCCCGCCCACCACCGCGATGGCGATGATGAACATGAGGGTCGACAGCGACAGCACGCCCGGGCCGATCGCCTGGAAATGCGCGGCATAGAGACCGCCCGCCAGCCCGGTGAAGAAGGCAGACGCGCCGAACACCAGGAGCTGGGTGGAGAACCGGTTGATCCCGCGCGCCACCGCACAACCCGGATTGTCACGCAATGCCTGGAAGGCCAGCCCCAGCGGCGAGCGGATCACCGCCCAGGTGAAGCCCATGGTGACCAGGAACAGGGCGGCGACGATCGCGTAGTTGGCGATCACGTAGTCGCCCTTGAAGATCGCGCGCGTGCCGAGGTCGCCGAACCGGGCGAAGCCCACCGCCCCCCCGGTGAACTGCCGGCAGGTGGCACCCTGCATGACGAAGCAGTCCGTGTCGGTCACGATCAGCAGATACATGACCTGGGCGACCGCGAGCGTCAGCAGGGCGACATAGGCGCCGGCAAGACGCAGGCAGGCCAGGCCGATGATCAGGCTGAACAGCACCGTGCCCACCGCCGCCACCGGCATGGCCAGCCACATCGACCAGTCCAGGTAGAAGCCCAGCATCGCCGTGGCATAGCCGCCGAACGCGAACAGGGCCATCTGCCCCAGCGAGAACACCCCGGCAAAGCCGAACAGCAGGTTCCACTGCGAGGCGACGATCGCGTAGAACAGGGCCAGGATCACCTGGCCCAGCACGTAGCGGCTGTCGGCCACGAACGGCAGGGCGGCCAGCGCTGCCAGCACGATCAGGCCGAAGACCAGATGGCCCCGGTCGGCACGGCTCATCCCAGTTCCCTCCCCCCGCGGGCCGGCATCACAGCCGCCGCACCGCGGCCCGGCCGAACAGGCCGTCCGGCCGCCAGATCAGCACCAGGATGACGATCGCCAGCAGCAGCGGGAAGCCCCAGCGGGCGCCCAGCGCATAGCTCGCGAACGCCTCGATCAGCGCCAGCACGAACGCCGCGCCGATCGCACCCGGCAGGTTCCCGAGGCCGGCCACCACGCACATGATGAAGGCCTTCAGCATCGGATCGGCGCCCAGCGTCGGCGAGAGCTGGGTGATCGAGCTCACCAGAAGGCCACAGGTGCCGGCGATGCCCCCCGACAACGCCAGCACCTGCAGGTAGACCCGGCCGACCGGCACACCCAGCAGCTGGGCGGCCTCGCGATGCTGGGCCGTGGCCCGGATAGCACGACCTGCCCTGGTTCGCGCAAGGAAGAAGGCGGTGCCCGCCATCAGAACCATCACCACGGCGACGATGAGGACATTTTGCCACGGTATGAAGGTGCCGCCGGCCTGGAGATGCCCCGGCAGTGCGATCGACTGGCCGAACGGCTGCCCGCCGAAGATCAGCAGGACCGCGTTCTCCAAGGCGATCGCCACGCCGAACGTGGCGATGATCACGTTGGTCTCGAAGCTCTTGGGCGCTCGTGCCAGCAGCGGCTGGGCGACCAGCAGGTAGATCGCGGCTCCGATCAGGGCACCCACCACGACCGGGGCAAGCACCGCCACCGGCCAGGGCGCACCCAGCAGGGTCGCCAGCGTGAAGGCGGCATAGCCGCCGATGGTGAGCAGCGCGCCATGGGCCATGTTCAGCATGCCGAGGGCGCCCCAGACGAGCGACAGGCCGATCGTGGCCAGGGCGTAGAGCGCACCGGTCGTGATGCCGGCGACGAAGACCGGGCCCAGGATCTCCACCGTCAGCCTCCGAGATAGGTCTCGAGCAGCTCGTCGCGCTCGAGCAGGTCGTGCGGCGGCCCGGACCAGACGATCCGGCCATTGTCGAGCAGGTGGATGGCATCCGCCAGGTCCGCGACCCGCGCCGGGTTCTCCTCGACCAGGAGGATGGTGCGGCCCGAGGCCTTGAGCCGTGCGATCACCTCGTAGACCTGCTCGATGATGATCGGGGCGAGCCCCAGGGACGGCTCGTCGATCAGCATGACCTGCCCGCCCATCATCAGGCCCCGGCCGATCCCGACCATGCGCCGCTCGCCGCCGGAGAGCGAGGAGGCCAGCTGGTCGCGCCGCTCGGCGAGCTTCGGCAGGAGCGCTTCCACCTCCTCCAGCCGCCGCCGGATCACCGCCTGGTTGTTCTCCAGATAGGCGCCCATCAGCAGGTTCTCGTGGACGCTCATCTGCGGGAACAGGAGGTCGCCCTGCGGCACATGGACGATGCCGGCTGCCGCCACCTGGTGCGGCGCCAGGCCTGCCAGTTTCTTGCCGAACAGGCGGATGCTGCCCCTGCGGGTCGGCAGGAGCCCGGAGATGGCACGCAGGAGCGTGGTCTTGCCGTGGCCGTTCGGCCCCACCACGGTCACCAGTGCGCCGTCGGGCAGGTCCAGCGAGATGCCGGTGAGCACGTCGCGGCGGTCATAGCCGGTGACCAGCCCCTCAATGGCCAGCGCCGCCTCAGCCATGGGCGGCTTCGCTCTGGAAGAAGCGCCGCAGCCGCTTGGTGGTAGCCGCACCCAGATAGGTCTCGACCACCTTCGGATCCTCCGGCACGCCCTCCGGCGGGCCCTCATAGATCGAGCGGCCCTGGTGCATGATCATCACCCGGCTGGAAAGCTGCAGGAGGAAGCGCATCACGTGCTCGATCAGCACGACGGTGAGGCCCTGCTGGCGCAGCCTGCGCACGACCTCGACCACCCGGTCGATCTCGTGCGGGTTGAGCCCGCCCACCGGCTCGTCCAGCAGCACCACCTTGGGCTCGGTCGCGACCGCGCTGGCGATCATCAGGAGCTTGCGCTCCAGCACCGGCAGCTCTCCCGCCGGCCGCAGTGCCACCGCCTCCAGCCCCAAGAGCTCGATCGCCGCCTCGCTGCGCCGGAGTGCCCCCGGCCCGAACCGGAAGCCCGGAAGCCCGCGCCGCGCCTTGCCGAAATAGGCGGCGAGCTGGATGTTGTCCCGCACGCTCAAGCTGTCGAAGGCGGCATTGAGCTGGAAGGTCCGCACCAGTCCCATCTG
>NZ_DATMFZ010000350.1:0-10638 GCF_035556675.1 Geminicoccus sp.
GTTGAGGACGGTCGGCCGGTCGGTGGTGGCCTCGTAGTCGATCCGGAACTCGTCGGCATCGGTGAGCGTGTAGGTGACCCGCACGTCCAGATTGCCGGGATAGGATTCCTCGCCGTCCGGGCTGCGATAGGTCAGCGCCACCGCCAGCCCATCGCCGCCGGCGACCTCCTCGGCCGTCCATACCCGCTTGTCGAAGCCGGTCTGGCCGCCATGGAGCGAGTTCGGGCCGTTATTGGCGGCGAGCTTGTAGGTCTGGCCGTCGAGCTCGAACGCTGCCCCGGCGATGCGGTTGGCATAGCGGCCGACGATGCTGCCGAAATAGGGGTTCTTCTCGACGTAGTCGGCCAGCTCGGCGAAGCCCAGCGCCACGTTGGCGAGCTGGCCGTCGCGGTCCTTCGTGCGGATCGCGGTGACCGTGCCCCCATAGGTGAGGAACGCGACCTGCATTCCCCCCTCGTTGGTCAGCGTGATCTGCTCGACCGCGGTGCCGTCGGCGAGCTGGCCGAACGGCTGGCGGTCGATACCCTTGGCGTTGGCGGAAAGCGGCAAGATGACCCCCAATCCCAGAACGACGGCGACGGAGCGCTTGGCTGCACCGTGCATGGCGCGCCTCCTCCCTGATCGGTTGGCCGGCCGGGCGCAAGTCCAGCACCCGGCGGCGCGGCCGCTATTGGTCGCATCCGGCAGTGTAGCGCGCTTTGGCCAGTGCCGCACGGCGGTCGCCGGGGAGGATGTCAGCCGGCCGGGCTGGGTTCATCCGTGCCGGCCGCGCTCACCGACGGCGGCTCCGTGCCCTGGAACAGGTCGCCATTGGCGAACGCCTCGATCTGGCGCACGCAATGGTCGTTCCACGCCTTGAAGCGCGCCCAGTCGGGGTGGCGCGGGGTCATGCCGGGTGGCAGGGCGCCGGCCAGACCCGGTGCCGGAGGGGCAGGTTCGGGTTCGTTCGTGCAAAGCACCGGCGCGGGCCCGGCCGGGCGGTTCTGGTTGGCGGGGGCGGTTTCCGCAGGCTCCGCCGGCGGTGCCGGCGGGCTGTCCGCGCCGTCGCGGGCGGCCCGCAGCAGGTTGAGGGCGCGCAGTGCGCGGTTGAAGCCGTTCATCGCCTCGGCCTGGTAGCGCAGGATGGTCTGCAGGCTCTGGCGGCGATTGTTCTCGTCGTGATGGAGGATCTGGCCCATGCGCAGCTTGTCGCCGGCTTTCATGCCGCGCGGCAGCAGGCACCAGTGCTCGGCCTCCAGCTGGTCGGCACGCTCGGCCCGCCAGAGCGCCGCCACCATGCGTGCGCAGATCGCGGCCTCCATCGGGCAGACGGGCTTGAAGCGCGCATGCACGGCTTCCTGCAGTTCGGTGAAGCGCGCCTCGTCGTCGAGATCGGTCAGCAGCGCCTCGGACGAGCGGAAGCCGTAGGTCCGGGCGTTCCTGGCGGCGCGGGCCTTGCCTTCGTCGGTGACGGGCCCCTGCGAGCGGGCGCCGTTCTTGCGGGAGGCTGCGGCCTGGGCGGCGGTGCGGGGCATGAGCGGTGATCCTGGGGGTGAGTTCGCACATCGCCCACCATAGCCCCATCAGGCGCATGTTTCTATGAATATAAACCTAGTATTAGGTCCTGCTTCGACCGCGCTCGGCTGGATCCAGCTCTACCAGCAGATCGAGGTCGGGCGGATCGCCTGCCGAGATAGTGCTGCCCGCTCAGGCGAACAGGGCAGCACGGAAGCGGCGCAGGGCGATGGCGAAGAACAGGGCGCCCAGCCCCAGGATCAGCAGGAGCTGTGGCCAGACGATGGCGATACCGGCACCACGGTACAGCACGCCCTGGCTGAAGGTGACGAAATGGGTGGAGGGCGAAGCCTGCATCGCCCATTGCAGGGCGGGCGGCATGGCGTCCAACGGCGTGGACGAACCGCTCAGGAGGTTCATGACCACGAAGACCGGGATGGCGAGCAGGCCGAATTGCGGCATGGTCTTGGCGATGGTCGCCAGCATGATGCCCAGCGACGTGACCGCGACCAGATAGACGGCGGTGCCCAGGACGAACAGGGCGGTCGAGCCCGCCACCTGCGCGCCGAGGAACAGGCGGATCACCAGGGTCAGGGACAGCGTGGCCGCCACCAGCACGATCAGGCCGTTCGCCCAGATCTTGGCGAGCATGACCTCGAGCGGGCGCAGCGGCATCACCAGCAGGTGCTCCAGCGTGCCGTGCTCCCGCTCACGGATCACGGCCGCCCCGGTCAGGATGATCGCCAGCATCGAGACGGAGTTCACCATCTGCATCACCGCGTTGAAGCTGTCGCTGTCGAGATTGGGGTTGTACGCGGTCCGGACGGCGAGGCTGAACGGCGACGGCGGCGCATCCGGCGCCACTGCCAGGAAGGTCTCGACCTCCTGCTGGATGATCTGGCTGATATAGCTGGTGCCGGTGGCGGCCTGGGCGATCGCGGTGGCGTCCGCGGCGAGCGCTAGGGTCGGCCGACGTCCGGCCACCAGGTCGCGCTCGAAGTCCGGCGGGATGTCCAGGACGAAGGTGGCCCGCGCCAGGGTGAAGGTGTCGTCCACCTGGTCGAGCTCCAGCTCCTGCGGCGGCTGGAAGCGCGGCTCCAGCAGCGCCTGGGCGATCGCCCGGGACAGCGGGCTGCGGTCCTCGTCGACGATGCCGACCGCGGCGTTGTTGACCTCCATCCGCGCCCCGCGCGCCACCGACACGATCGCCAGGCTGAACGAGTAGGCGATCAGGAACAGGAGGACCGGGTCGCGCGACAGGGAGGCGATCTCCTTCAGGCCCAGATAGAAGGCCGCCCTGGCGGTGCGCAGCATCGGCTCAGGTCTCCCGCCGGCGCAGGCACAGGGCCGCCAGCAGCAGGTAGGCCAGCGCCAGTCCGGCCAGCGCCAGCATCGGCAGCAGGAGCTCGCCTAGCCCTGAGCCCTTCGCGAACGTGCCGACCGACACGATCTGGAACCAGGCCGAGGGGAACAGCCGCCCGATCCAGGGCGTGAAGCCGCTGAGCGAGCTGACCGGCACCATGAAGCCCGAGAAATTGATCGCCGGGATCACGGTGGCGATCGCCGTGCCGAACAGGGCGGCGACCTGGCTGTTCACGAAGGTGGAGAACAGCAGCCCCACCGCGGTCGAGCCCAGCACGTAGAGCAGGCCGCCCAGTGCCAGGGCCAGGATGCTGCCGCTGATGCTGAGGCCGAACACCGTGACCGCGATCCCGACCAGCAACACGAAGCTGCCATAGGCCACCGCGACATAGGGCAGCTGCTTGCCGACCAGGAACTCCAGCCGGCGGGTCGGGGTGACGTAGAAGTTGATGATCCCGCCGGTCTCCTTCTCGCGCACCACGGCGAGTGCGGTGAGCATCGCCGGCACGATGACCAGCAGCAGCATGACCACGCCCGGCACGATGGCCCGGATGCTCTCGAACTCCTGGTTGTAGCGGTAGCGGATCTCCAGCGTGAACGGGCTGGCGGCGGAACCGGCCTGGCCGGATCCGGCGGCGATCCGGGCGCCGAAGTTCTGCGCCACCCCGATCGCATAGCCGCGCGCGGTCTCGCCCCGAAACGGCATGGCGCCGTCGACCCAGATGCCGATCTCCGGCCCGCGGCCGGCCTCCAGGTCCCGGCCGAAATCGGGAGGGACCACCAGCGCCACCTTCAGCTCGCCGGTCTGGAGGCGGTGGTCCAGGCTCGCCAGATCGGCGATGTCCGGCTGCTGCTCGAAATAGCGCGAGCCGCGGAACTCCTCCACCAGCGCCCGGCTCTGCGGGCTCTGGTCCTGATCGAGCACCGCGAAGGCCACGTTCTCGACGTCGAAGCTGATCCCGTAGCCGAACGCGAACATCAGGAAGATCGGGCCCAGCACGGCGAACACCAGCCGGATGGTGTCGCGCTGCAGCTCCTTGGCCTCCCGTGCCGCCCAGGCCAGGGTGCGGGCGACGGCACCGGTGCGCTGGCCGGCCGCGATCGGTCCCGCGTCGGGGGCGAGCTGCCGCTCGTCCCGGGTGGCCTCCGGTGCGGCCTTCTCGATGGCGGCGACGAAGGCATCGTCCAGGTCGTGCGTGGGCACGCCCGCCTTGAGCTCGGCCGGCGTGGCCACCTCCAGCACGCGCCCGGCATGCATGAACGAGATCCGGTCGCAGCGCTCCGCCTCGCCCATGAAATGGGTCGACAGGAAGATGGTCACGCCGTCCTCGCGCGACAGCCGGATCAGCATCGCCCAGAAGCGGTCGCGGGCGATCGGGTCGACGCCGGAGGTGGGCTCGTCCAGGATCAGGAGCTCCGGCTCGTGCAGGACGGCCACGGCCAGCGACAGGCGCTGCTTCACGCCGAGCGGCAGGGATTGGGCGAGCTGGTCGGCGACCTCGGTCAGCTCGAAGCGCCGGAGCATCGTCGCGATCCGCTCCGCCCGGCCCGCCGCCGGCAGCTCGAACAGCCGTGCATGCAGCTCCAGGTTCTGCCGGACCGTCAGCTCGTCGTAGAGCGAGAAGGCCTGGCTCATGTAGCCGACCCGGCGCCTGGTCTCGAGATCGGAAGCGTCGATCGGCTTGCCCAGCAGGGTGGCGGTGCCCTCGGTCGCCGGGAGCAGGCCGGTCAGCATCTTCATGGTCGTGGTCTTCCCGGCACCGTTCGAGCCGAGAAAGCCGAAGATCTCGCCCCGCTCGATGCGCAGGTCGACATGATCGACCGCCGTGAAGCTGCCAAAGCGCTGGGTCAGGCCATGCGCCTCGATCACCGGCGGACCGCCATCCGACGTCCTGGGCGGCAGGACGGGGCTGACATGGTCCCGGCGCCGCTCCTCGGGCAGGAGCCGGATGAAGGCTTCCTCCAGATCGTCCGCGCCGGTTTGCGCCAGCAGGCGCTCGGGCGTGTCCTCGGCCAGGATGCGCCCGCCATCGATCGCCACCAGCCGGTCGAACCGGCGGGCCTCGTCCATGGTGGCGGTCGCGACCAGCACGGTCATGCCCGGGCGGTCCTGCCGGATCTCGCCGATCAGGGACCAGAACTGCCGCCTGGACAAGGGATCCACGCCGGTGGTGGGCTCGTCCAGGATCAGGAGCTCCGGGTCGTGGATCAGCGCGCTGCACAAGCCCAGCTTCTGCTTCATGCCGCCGGACAGCTTGCCGGCCGGCCGGTCCAGGAACGGGAACAGGCCGGTGGAGCGGGTCAGGTGCTCGATCCGGGCCAGGCGCTCGGCCCGCTTCTGCCCGAACAGCCGGCCGAAGAAGTGGAGATTCTCGGCCACCGAAAGGGTCGGGTAGAGGTTCTTGCCGAGGCCCTGCGGCATGTAGGCGATCTCGGGACAGACACGCTCGCGATGCCGCTCGTCCGCCATGCTGCCGCCCAGGACGACGACCTGCCCCGCCTGGACGGTCTTCACGCCCGCGATCAGCCCGAGCAGGGTCGACTTGCCGACACCGTCCGGGCCGATCAGGCCGACCATGCGTCCCCGCGCCACGGCGAGGTCCACCTGCTCCAGCGCCGTGGTCCTGCCATAGCGGTGGCCGACGCCCGCCAGCCGGACGACCGGGTCCGCCTCAGCCCGCATCGGGCAGCCGTATCTCGAGATCGGCGGGCCAGGGCTGGTCCGGATCGACCTGCACGTAGCCCACTCCGGTGAGCCCGGTCTTCACATAGTCGGCATAGTCGCTCAGCACCTCGCGCGGCACCCGGAGCTTGACCCGGAACATCAGCTTGTTGCGCTCGTCCTGGGTCTCCACGAACTTCGGCGTGAACTGCGCCTCGGAGGCCACGAAGGAGACGCTGGCCGGGACGCGGTAGGACGGGGCGGCATCCAGCACGATCCTGGCCTCGGCGCCGATCGCGAGCCGGCCGGCATCCGCGGTCGGCAGGAAGATCGTCATGTGCACGTCGGTCGGATCAATCAGCGTGTAGACCTTCTGCCCGGCGGCGACGACCGTGCCGGCCTGGACCAGCCGGTACTGCACGCGCCCGGCGCGGGGTGCGCGCAGGGTGAGCTCGTTCAGCATGGCCTTGACCCGCGCCACCTGGGCCTCGGCGCCCTCGATGGCAGCCTCGATCTGACCGACCGCGGCCCTGGCTGCATCCACCGCGGCCCGCGCCGCCTCCAGCGCCACCCGCCGCTGGTCGAAGACCGACTGGCTGACATTCTCCTGGCGGCGCAGTTCGCTGGCGCGGTCGAACTCGATCTGGGCCAGGGCCAGCTCGCTCTGCCGGCTGGACAGGGTCGCGAGCGTCTCCGAGCGCTGGAGGGTGTAGCGGCGCAGGTCGGCCTCCGCCTCGCGCAGCATCTCCTCGGTTTCGGTCGATTCCAGGACCGCCACCACCTGGCCGGCCTCGACCCGGTCACCCTCGTCGACGCGCAGTTCCTCGACCCGGCCCGAATATTTTGCGGCGATGTCGACGGGCTCGGCCTCGATGCGGCCATTGCCCCGCGCGATTCCGGCCGGCAGGGAAGGTTCCCGGTTGAGCCACCAGAAATAGCCGCCGGCGGCCAGCACCAGCAGTACGGCGAGACCAACGACCACCCGCCGCGATAACATCCTCGATTCCCCCAAGCTGTCCTTTGCGGCAGCGCGCCGGCCTGCCCGACTCCGTATGTGCCGGAAGATATTGGAGCGGCCGGGCAGCGGTGCCTACCCCGTGCCGACGCCGGCTCTGGTATGATATGTGCAAGGCGAACAGGTGCCGGACGGGCGGTAGCCAGACGATCGCATCCTGCCGAAGCCGGCGCGGCCCGTGGCGGGCAGGCACAGGCACGACAGGGAGCAGGCTCATGCGAATCCGGATCGGCTACGAGATGGCCTACGACTTCCCGCAGCCGACCCCGATGATCCTGATGCTGCATGTCCACTGGTCGAGGGTGGGTGACCTGGAGATGCCGGACCATCTGATCACGCGGCCATCGATCCCGCTGCACGGCTATCGGGACAACTTCGGCAATTGGTGCACCCGGCTCGTGGCGCCCGCCGGCAGCGTCCATTTCTCCGCATCGACGGTGATCCGTGACCGCGGGCAGGCCGATCCGCTCGACCAGGAAGCCATCCAGCACGCGGTGGAGGACCTGCCGGACGACACCATCATGTTCCTGCTGGGCAGCCGCTACTGCGACACCGACCATCTGTTCGACGAGGCGTGGCGCCTGTTCGGCCGGACCCGGCCGGGTTGGGCCCGCGTGCAGGCGATCTGCGACTTCGTCCACGGCCACATCACGTTCGGCTACCAGCACGCACGGCCGACCCGGACCGCCCATGACGCCTTTCGCGAGAAAGTCGGGGTGTGCCGCGATTATGCCCATCTGGCGGTCGCCTTCTGCCGATGCATGAACATCCCGGCCCGCTACTGCACCGGCTACATCAGCGACATCAGCCTGCCGCCGCCCCATGCGCCCATGGACTTCGCCGCCTGGATCGAGGTGTTCCTGGGCGGGCGCTGGCACGTGTTCGACCCGCGCAACAACGCGCCCCGGATCGGCCGGATCCTGATCGCGCGAGGCCGCGACGCCGCCGACGTGCCGCTGACCCACACGTTCGGCCCGGGCACGCTCACCCGCTTCGAGGTGGTGACCGACGAGATACCGGACTGACCGGGGCAGGGTCATCCGCCGGTTGACCAGGACCCTCACCGGTGCCTAGTTGCCGCTCAAGACAAGCGGCGAGCGGGGAGGCAGCCGGGGGATGGACCGGGATCAGCTCATCCGGCGCCACGTCAGCGTGACAGGGTTTCGCCGGGCCGCGATGCGTGCGCTGCCGCGGCCGATGTTCGACTTCACCGACGGTGGGGCCGAGGACGAGATCACCCTTCGGCGCAACGAGGCGGCCTTCCACCAGCCGGTACTCCTGCCCCGGCCGCTGCAGGGCGTGGCGGATCGGGACCTGTCGATCGAGCTGTTCGGCAAGACGCTCGCCATGCCGGTCATGATCGGCCCGACCGGGCTCTCCGGGATGTTGTGGCCGGACGGCGAGCTCGAATCGCATCGGGCTGCTACCGCCGCCGGCACCGCGTTCTGCCTGAGCCATGCCTCCACCGTGCCGATCGAGGCGCTGCCGAAGACCGGCAACCGCTGGATGCAGGTGTTCGTCTACAAGGACCGCGGCTTCACCCGCTCGCTGGCCGACCGGGCGCAGGAGGCCGGCTACGACGCGCTGGTGCTCACGATCGACAACCAGACGCTCGGCCAGCGCGAGCGCGACGTGCGCAACGGCTTCTCGATCCCGCCCAAGCTGCTGGTGAAGGTGATGGCGGCGATGGCGATCCGGCCGGGCTGGCTGTGGCGGATGCGCGAGCGGCGCGACTTCACCTTCGCCAACTATACCGGGATCGAGGGCGGGGCGGACCGCAACACGCTGGCCGGGCGGATGAACGCGCTGCTCGACCCGACCATGTCCTGGGCCGACGTCGCGATGCTGCGCCGGCACTGGCCGGGCCCGCTGATCCTGAAGGGCATCCTCCATCCGGCCGACATCCAGATCGCGGTGGATCACGGCGTCGACGGGGTGATCGTGTCCAACCATGGCGGCCGCCAGCTCGACCGCGCCGCGGCCGGGCTGGATGCGCTGCCGGCGATCGCCGCTGCCGCCAAGGGGCGGCTCAAGGTGCTGCTGGACGGCGGGATCCGCCGCGGCGTGGACGTGCTGGTCGCCAAGGCGATGGGGGCGGATGCCTGCCTGATCGCCCGGCCGCAGCTCTGGGGGCTGGCGGTGGCCGGCGAGGCCGGGGTGGCGGCAGTGCTGGAGATCCTGCGCCGCGACCTGGACCGCGCCTTGTGCCTGTGCGGCGTCACCCGGTTCGTCGATGCCGGTGCGGACCTTTTGGCCCCCGGCCTCGTTCCTCCCAACCTGCCCAAGGCGATTGCCGCATGATCGACGAAGCCCCGATCCTCACCGTGGCCAAGAGTTTCGAACGTCCGCCGGCCGAGCTGGTGGAGCAGCTCTCCGGCATGCTGACCAGCCAGATCGTGGATGCGATGGGCGGCAGCGGCGCGCTCGACTGGCGGATCAAGCCGATCGTGCCGGGCCAGGACCGGTTCTGCGGCGTGGCCCGCACGTCCGACTGCGGGCCGTGCGACAACCTGGCCCTGATGGCCTCGATCGCCGACTGCCAGCCGGGCGACGTGCTGGTGACCGCCACCGCTGGCTACGAGAAGGCCGCGGTGACCGGTGACCTGACCCTCGGCATGGCCCGCAACCAGGGCGTGGTCGGCTTCGTCACCGACGGGATGGTGCGCGACCTGGAAGGCATCCGCGACGTCGGCGTGCCCTGCTTTGCCAAGGGCCTGGTGCCCAACTCGCCGGCGCGCAGCGGGCCCGGCACCGTCGACCTGCCGATCGTGCTGGGCGACCTGGTGGTGCGCTCAGGCGACGTGGTCGTGGGTGACCCGGACGGGGTGGTGATCGTGCCGCGGGAACGGCTGGCCCAGGTGGTCGAGGCGCTGGCCGGAGTGCGTGCTGCCGAGGCCGAGACCCTGCAGAAGGTGCAGGGCGGCCTGACCGTGTTCCCGTTTATGGCGGAACTGCTGGCGAGCGGGCGGGTGCGCCGGGTCTGACGCCGGCACTCCTTCAGCCGACCAGCAGCACCACGGCCGGCAGGACCAGCATGGCCAGCACCGACTGCGCCACGATCAGGCCGGCCATCAGCTCCGCATCGCCGCCCAGCTGCCTTGCCAGGAGGTAGGAGGCGGGTGCGGTGGGCAGGGCGAAGAACAGGGTGATCGCCGCGGTGACCAGCGGGTCCAGGCCGAACAGCCAAGCCTGGCCGTAGGCCAGGGCCGGCAGCAGCAGGAACTTGGCGAACCCGGTGGACGCGAGCGCTGCCGGGCGGGGCAGGGCGCTCGGGGCGAGTGCCAGGGCGGCACCCACCACGATCAGCCCGCAGACGATGCCGGCCTGGCCCAGCATCGCCAGGGTGCGTTCCACCGGGGCGAGCAGGTCCAGGCCGCCCGCCTTCCAGGCGAGGCCTGCGGCCGATGCCTGGATCAGCGGGTTGCGCGCCAGCTCGAGGCCGAGCTGGCGCAGGCTCGGCCGGTTCCTGCCGGCATAGGCCAGCAGCACGACCACGCTCACCGTGTTGGCGACGATCACCGCGAAGCTGGACACCATCGCACCGGCAGCGAGGCCGATCGGGCCGAACAGCGGCAGGAGCAGCGAGAAGCCCAGGAAGTTGTTGAACCGCATCGATGCCATGACATGCGGCCCCACCTCGGCCGCCGGCACGGCCGCATGGCGGCACCAGGCGAGCATGGCAAGGGTGGCGAGCAGGATCGAGCTCGCGGTGAGCAGCAGCAGCGGCAGGACCGCCGCCCCGGGCACGGCCGAGGATGCGAGGTTCTGGAACAGGAGTGCCGGCAGGAACACGTGATAGGCGATCCGTTCCAGCCCGCTGCGCAGGCCGGCATCGATCCGCCCGCTGCGCTGGCCGAGATAGCCGCCCAGGATCAGCAGCAGCACCGGCACGAACGCGTACAGGACCTCGCCAGCTCGCCCCACGCTGATCAGCCCGGTGCCTGCATCTCCTTCAGCTTCTGCTCCCACCTCCAGGCATGGGCGATGATCGTCTCCAGGTCGTCGAACTGCGGCGCGAACCCCAGCACCTCGCGGATCTTCCGCCCGTCCGCCACCAGCCTGGCCGGATCGCCTGGCCGCCTTGGCCCCTCGCCCACCGGGAAGT
>NZ_DATMFZ010000351.1:0-5802 GCF_035556675.1 Geminicoccus sp.
TGCTGGTGCGCCCGGACCACCGTGCTGTCGACATGGTGCAGCGCCCAGTCCAACTCGCCCCGCTCGTCCACCTGGCGCTGCAACTCTGCCAGCACCCGTGACCAGACGCCGGCACGACGCCAGCGATAGAAGCTGTTGGCCGCCGTCTGCCAAGGCCCGTACCGCTCCGGCAGATCCCGCCAACGGGCACCCGAACGCAGGATCCACAAAATCCCGTTCAGCACCCGACGGCGGTCCTTGGGCGGCCTCCCGCCCAGCCTGCCCCGCTCCGGCGGCAACAACGGCGCAAGCCGCCGCCATGCCGCCTCACTCATCTCGTGGCGTCTCATCCCAGGCTATCTGGGAGCCCGACACGGTTGAGAACACGGCCTAGGCGAACAGCGCCGCCACGCGTTGCGTCTCGATGCTCTTTGCCGGGGTGAGCAGGGTCACGGCGACAAGAACCACCGTGTTGCAGATCAGCCCGACCACACCCGAGGTCAGGCCGCCCAGGGCCGGGATCGAGACCGGATAGAGGAACTGCAGGACTACCGCGACCACGAAGCCCACGATCATGCCGAGCACCGCCGCAGACGCGGTCGGCCTCTTCCAGAGCAGGCCCAGATAAAGCGATGGTGCCAGTTGCACGATGCCCTGATAGGCGGCGAGCGCCAGCGTCAGGAGACCGGCCGTGGTGTTCACCGTCATGATCGCGCCGATGATGGCGAGAATGGTGGTGATCCCGACGATGATGCGTGCCGTGCGGGTGATCTGCCGGTCGGTCCCGCCCTTCACGTGGAAGATGTCCTGGGCTGCGTGGACGCCGGTCGCCTGCGTCAGCGCGTTGATGTTGCCCATCGTTGCCGCGAGCACGCAGATGCCTGCGATGGATAGGATGACCGGGCCGCCATGGCTCGCCAGCAGGAACCAGACATTGTCGGGCGCTGCGGCAACCTCGGGCATGGAACTGGCAAGCATCGCCGCCGTCAGCATCAGCGCCAGGAACAGGAACATCAGCGGAGCGGCCTTGAAGGCGGAGTTCCTTACCGTCTGCGCGCTCTTGGCGGTAAAGAGGCGAACGAAGATGTCGGGCCAGCACCAGGAGCCGAGCGCACCGGTGAGGACGATCGAGAAGTAGTAGAGCGGTCCCAGGTCACTGCCGAACGACGGCAGCGCCGCGAAGCTCTCGGCCAGCTGGCCGAAGCCATGCTCCGAGCGCAGGAGCATGACGATGAAGCCGATCGACAGCAGGCCACCCACCCCATAGGCGATGATGCCCTGGACCATGTCGGAGATGACGATCCCGCGCATCCCAAGGCGCACCGTCCAGTACTGCCGGATCGCCAGCACCGCGATGCTCACGAACACGGCCTGCTCCGGCGAGACGTAGCCGAAGGACAAATAGGAGAACACCAGGCCCAGGGACTGCAGGCCGAGAATGATCCACGGGAACATCGACACGACGCCGATGATCGCGGCCGTCACCCGCACGGCGTCGGAATTGTACCGCATGCCCACGAAGTCGGACTGGGTCTTGAGGTTGTGGCGCTTGCCCCAGTCGAACACCCGGTCGGCCAGATAGTACATGAACAGGACGGCGAGCAGCGAATAGGAGATGACGTAGTAGCCAATCACACCCGCCGAGGCCGCCAGCCCGGCGAAGGCGATGAAGATGGTGCCGGGCAGCCAGGTGTTCAGGAAAGCCATGGTCTGAAACCACGAGCCGAAGGAGCGCCCGGCGACTGAGAACTCCTCGAAATTGTCGGTTTCCCGGTGGTTGCGCTCCATGATGTAGATGACGACGACGAAGAACAGCAGGATCATGCCGTAGCCGATGACGAAGTTCATCTTATTCTTCCCCCCGTTGCGGGCCCATCGAGCGCAGCATCGCCATGGAGCCGACCAGCACCAGGCCGCTCCCGAAGAAATAGACGAGCGCCATTGGCATGGACCCGCCGGCAAAGAACAGATGGATTGGCGGAAACAGCATGATGATCAGATTGACTATCAGGATCCACCGTTCGGCAGCTGACCTGTCGCGCATTCGAGAACTCCTCCCTGTTGGGCTCTGTATCTTGATTGCTTACTTGATATGCTTCACCAGCGCCGCCGACTGGGCGATCATCTCCGCCTGATGGGGCTGGAGCTCCTGCATCCCGTAGCCGCTCAGGATCTTGAAGAACGGGTCCTCCACGCCGGTATTGACCTGGGTCAGCGCTTCGACGACCGCGATCCCGCAGAACGGCGTGTAGGCCGGCGAATAGCCGCCCTCGTGCATGATCAGCAGCTTGCCCTGGCAGAACCGGTCCGCCAGCGCCTTCATCCTGAGGGTCATCTCGCGATAGGTGCCGCTATGGGCCATGTTGCGCCCGAGCGGATCGACCGCGCCGGCATCGAAGCCGGACAGGATGAAGATCATGTCCGGCTTGAAGGCCTCGATCGCCGGCGTCACGACCGTGTCGATGCAGTGCAGATAGGCACCGTGACCCGAGCCCGGCGGCAGCGGCATGTTGATGTTGTAGCCATAGCCGTCGCCTTCGCCGGCTTCCTCGACGAACCCTGAATCCTGCGGATAGTTCTTGTACTGGTGGATCGACATCACCAGCGTGGTGGGATCGCGATAGAACGCCTTCTGCGCGCCATTGCCATGATGAACGTCCCAGTCCAGCATGGCGATCTTCATGTCGCCGAACTCTTTGCGCAGGTTCATCGCGGCGAGCACGGCATTGGCGAAGATGCAGAAGCCGCGCCCGATATCGGCTTCGGCATGGTGGCCGGGCGGCCGGTTGAGGACATAGGCGGTGTCGATCTCGCCGTTCAGGATGGCGCGTCCCGCCACCAGGGGCCCGGCCGCCGAGAGGGCCGCGATCTCGTAGCCGCCAGGGCCGAACGGTGTGAGCTCGCCGGCGTCGCCACCGCCGTTGTCGCTCATCTCCTTGATCCGCCGCATATAGTCCCGCGTGTGGAACAGCGCGATCTGGTCGTCGTTCAGCGGCTCGAAATCGTCGATGATGCGCAGGTGTTTCTTGATGCCGGAAACGGACAGAAGCCCGTCGATGCGGCGCTTGCTGTCCGAGCTTTCGGCATGCACGATATCCGGCTGCACGTGACCGCCCGGGGCGATGTAGTTCGCCGCCACCCCGGTATTGTGCCACATATACTCCTCGCGGAAGACGTAGCCCGTCCTGCTCATTGCGTCCCTCCCTGTTGGCATGGCTGGGCGGATGCTATAGCCCCGCGCATATGAGGGAACGGCTGTCTGAACCCCTGCAAATGGACGGTGATCCCCTGCACGATCTGGACGCGGCGGGCGGGCTTCTGTTGGCCATCCACAAGCTGCCCCATCAGGTCGAGTTCGCTGGCTTCCAGGAGCGTGCCCTGGCCCTTCTGATGCGGGTGGTCCCGTTCGATTGCGCCTGGTGGGGCCTGGTGTCGGGCCTCAATCTCCACACCGAGCTCAAGTTCAGGCTGCCAGCCACCTATCACGAGGACTGGGAGAAGATAAAAGCCGAGGATCCGATCGCACTGCAGGCGGCGCTGCACCCGTTCTCGACCGTGATGTTCAACGCGCCAGTACTCTCCAGCTACCCGGCATTGCAAACGATGCTGGCGAAATACGACATCCGGCATGTCCTTTGCACGCACACACTGGAGCCCTCCCTAGGACTTCATGCCTTTCTCGCCATCTATCGCACCGAAACCCCGTTCACGGAGGCCCAGCGGAAACTCAAGCAGATGGTCATGCCCCATCTGATGCATGCCCTGCATCTGAGCTGGCGCAGGCAGCTCGAATCGGCGCTGCTGGATGCGCTTACCGATGAACAGCTGGCAGCGAATGCGATCTGCGACCGCTCGGGCCTCATTCTCTCGGCCGACGAGTTCTTCGCCCGCTTCATGGCCATCGAATGGCAACGATGGCGCGGCCCGATGCTGCCGGACGACCTGCTCGCGCATCTGGGCGATGGCCGCCCTTTTCGCGGCAGGAAGATCCGTGCCGTCTTCCGCGACGTCTCCGGCCTCTTTCTCGTGCGCATATCCGAGCGCCGGCCGGTTTCCGAACTTTCCCCGCGTGAACTGGCCGTCGCCGAACAGTACGCCTTCGGGAAGACCTACAAGGCCATTGCCCAGGAAATAGGCATTACGCCCAATACCGTCCGGCACTATATCCGCACCGTATTCGGCAAGCTCCAGATCCGGAACAAGACCGAACTATCGAGAATCATCTTCGGGTCCGCTTCGGAGCGTCATTAGCACTATCTTGGCAGAACCTGCAGATGTCTGATCCGTTGCCGTGTTCTGACCGTCTGGTGGGCCAAGGTGATGACGAAGGCAGACTGGCGGAGCGATCTGGAGGACAGGCTCTCACCATACCTGTCGGAGATGGGGCACAAGAAGCGGCGGATGTGGGCGCCAGTCTACCTGCAGGGGCTGATCGGTCCAGGAGAACGCAAGAGCCTGCAGCCGACGGCGGCTCGGCTGGGCCTGGGCAGCCACGACCAGCTCCATCACTTTGTGACGAGCACGACCTGGAACGATGCGGCGTTGCGGCGGGTCCCTCCAGGTCCTCCTGGACCTGGATCCTGCGGATGACGGATGAATGGCCATCTGGCCATTCATGGTGGAACAAGCAGACGCGCTGGTGGTCGACGACACGGTCCTGCCCAAGCAGGGAAAGCGCTCGGTGGGCGTGGCACGGCAATATTGTGGCTGCCTGGGCAAGCGGGCCAACTGCCAAATTCTGGTCTCGCTCACCCGGGCCAAGGATGAGGTTCCGCTGCCGATAGGGCTGCGGCTCTTGTTGCCAGAGGCCTGGGCTGCCGATGCAACCCGCTGCACTGAAGCCGGCATACCAGCAGAGCACCGGCGAGCCTTCGCCAAGACCGAGATCGCCCTGATGGAGATCGACCGGCTCCTGGCTGCCGGTGCCCGCTTTGGCCGGGTGGTCGCCGACGCCGGCTATGGCGCCAGTGCCGCCTTTCGTTCTGGCCTGAGTAAGCGCGGTCTCCTCTGGGCGGTCGGCGTTCCCAGAGTACAGAACGTCTACTCGCCCGCCGTCGCGCTGCACTGGCCCAAGGCCAGCACGGGCCGGGCCCGCAAGCACCCGGTGACGAGCGAGGATCCGATCCCGGCGGAGCAGGTGCTGGTCGACGCCCGCTGGCGTCGCATCTCCTGGCGCCGCGGGACGAAGAGGCCGCTCGCTGCCGAGTTCGCCGCCGTACGCGTGTGCCCGGCCGAAGGTGAGCAGCTCAGGCAGGGCCGTCACCTGCCGGGCAAAGAGGTCTGGCCGATCGGCGAGCATCGCAGTTCCGGCGAGCGCAAGTACCACCTTTCGACCTTCCAGCCGACACAAGCCTTGAGGAACTGGCGGCCGCGATCAAGGCGAGATGGGTTTGCGAGCAGGCCCACCAGCAGATGAAGGAGGAACTCAGCCTCGACCACTTCGAAGGGCGGTCGTGGACTGGCCTGCATCGCCATGCGCTCATGACCATGATCGCGCTCTGCTTCCTCCAGCACCTCCGCCTCCAGGAATGAGAAAAAAGCAAAGGAGCCGGACCGGCAGGGCCAGCGCCACAGCCGACCCTGCCCACTGGCCGACGCCGACTGGTCGAGCTGTTCCGCCGCACATGGATCCGCTGCCCACACTACGCCACCAACCTCACCAGCCGCCTACCAACTAAAGTGAAGGTAGTGCTTCCGTAACGGGCCGTTGGGCGTCAAGTCCCCCCGAGCGATCATCCTGTCGCCGGTCTCATGCTTCCGTCCGTGGTCGGAACCAGGGCCGCCACATCATGCGGTCAAAAAGGAGCCGGTGGGCCAATCTAA
>NZ_DATMFZ010000352.1:0-6443 GCF_035556675.1 Geminicoccus sp.
CGTCCGTGCCGGGCGGCAGCGGCAGGTTCAGGATGTTGCCATGGGCACCCCGCTCCCCCGCGGCACCGGTGCCGGGGTAGAGCGGCCACTGGTGGGTCGAGACGAACAGGGTCTGCGGGTCGTCCCAGAAGATCTCCTGGGTACCGTTGCCGTGGTGGACGTCGAAATCCACGATCGCGATGCGGCCCGCGCCATGGGCGGCCCGGGCATGGGCCGCGGCCACCGCGATGCTGTTGAACAGGCAGAAGCCCATGGCACGGCTGCTCTCGGCGTGATGGCCGGGCGGCCGCATCGCCGAGAAGGCGCGCTGGACCCGGCTTCCCAGCACCGCATCGACTGCCGCCACCGCACCTCCGGGTGCGCGCAGCGCTGCTGCGCGGCTGCCGGGCGAGACCACCGTGTCCGGGTCGAGCCGGGCCAGACCCTGGCTCGGGATCGCGTCCAGCACCGCGCGTACATAGGATTCGGCATGGACCGCCCGCAGGGCTGCCAGCTCGGCCTCAGGAGCGGTCTCGCGCAGCAGCCAGTCCGCCTCGATCCGGTCGAGCCCGGCCTGCACCGCTGCATAGCGCTCCGGGCATTCCGGGTGGCCCGGGCCGGTGTCGTGCTCGAGCGCGCTGTCGTGGAGGAAGACTAGGACGTTCACGCCGATCACACTCCGTTGGTCGTTCCTCGAGGCGAGGTTCAGCACGCGCCGCACTCCAGGTCTACCTCGCCGGATGTTGACATCCGGGCAGGAGCCCCCATCCTCTGCGCCGCCAAGGGGTGTTCGCCGCCGTGCGAACTGAGATCAAACCCGTCGAACCTGCTCTGGGTCATGCCAGCGAAGGGAGGCCAATGACCATGCCGTCCGCAGCGATCGGGCGGGTGCTCGACGCGATCCGCGCGCGTCGCCCACTCGTCCACAACATCACCAACTATGTCGTGATGAACACGACCGCCAATGCGCTGCTTGCGGTAGGTGCCTCTCCCGCCATGGTCCATGCCGAGGCGGAGGTCGAGGAGTTCGTCGGCATCGCCGATGCGCTGGTGATCAATATCGGCACCCTGTCCCCGCCCTGGATCGCGGCCATGCATCTGGCCGCGGCCAGAGCCAGGACGGCTGGCAAGCCATGGGTGCTGGACCCGGTGGGTGCCGGTGCCACGCGGCTTCGCACCGACACCGCGTTTGCCCTGCTCCAGCACCGGCCGACCCTGATCCGCGGCAACGGCTCGGAGATCGTGGCGCTGGCCGGCGGAATCGGCGCCACCCGCGGTGTGGACAGCACCGCTGGCGATGCCGCCTCCCTTGAGGCGGCCAAGGCGCTGGCTGCGGCGACTGGCAGCGTCGTGGCGGTCACCGGGCCCGTCGACCGGGTCACCGACGGGGCTTCGGTCTGGTCCTGCGCCAATGGCGATGTGCGGATGACGCGCGTCACCGGGCTCGGCTGCACGCTCACCGCGCTGAGTGCCGCCTGCCTCGCCGTGGAGCCGGAACCCGCCATTGCAGCACTGACCGCCTGCGCGATCCTGGGCGTGGCCGGCGAGATCGCGGCGTCGGCGACGAAAGGGCCGGGCTCGCTGCAGGTGGCGATCCTGGATCGCCTGGCTGATCTCGATGCCGCCACGCTCGAGCAACGGGCCAGGCTGTCGTGAGCCGCAGGGTCGATCTGCGCCTCTACGTGGTGCTGGACGAGGCCACCACCCCACCTGCCGCGTTCGCCGAGTTGGCAGAAGCCGCCGTTGCGGGCGGTGCCACCGCGATCCAGCTACGCGACAAGCGCTCCAGTGCCCGCAGCCTGATCGCCCTGGCCCAGGCGGTCCGGGCCAGGCTGCATGGCCGGAACGTGCCGGTGATCGTCAACGACCGGGCCGATCTGGCGCTGGCGGCCGGTGCCGACGGCGTGCATCTGGGCCAGGACGACCTGCCGGCGGAATACGCCCGCGCGATCCTGGGTGAAGACGCCATCATCGGCCTGTCGGTCACCTGCGAGGCCGAGATCGGCGCGGTCGACCCCGCCCTGGTCGACCATGTCGGCCTAGGCCCGATCTTCCCGACCGGCACCAAGCCCGATGCGGCACCGGCACTCGGCCCGGAACGATTCGCGACGATCCGGCGCCAGCTCGACCTGCCGGTGGTCGCGATCGGCGGGATCGGCCAGGGCAATGTCGCGGAAGCGATCCGGGCCGGGGCCGATGGGGTCGCCGTGGTGAGCGCGGTGGCCCGGGCGGCCGATCCCACCGCGGCCGCCCGGGCGCTCATGATCGAGATCGAACGCGCTGGCCGCGAATCTGGAAGACAATGATGATCCACAACATCCTGACGATCGCCGGCTCCGATCCCAGCGGCGGTGCCGGGATCCAGGCCGACCTCAAGACGTTCGGGGCGCTCGGCACCTATGGCTGTGCCGTGCTCACCGCGCTGACCGCACAGAACACCAGGCAGGTCACCGGCGTGCATCCCGTCCCGCCCGAGTTCGTGGCCCTGCAGATCGACACGCTGTTCGCGGATGTGCGGATCGACGCGGTCAAGGTCGGCATGGTGGCGACCGCCGAGATCGCCGGTGCGGTCGCAGGCTGCCTGCGTAACCACCAGGCCAAGCGGGTGGTGCTGGACCCGGTGATGGTCGCGAAAAGCGGCGACCGGCTCCTGGCCGAGGCGGCGGTGGCGGCCGTGCGGGAGGAGTTGGCGCCGCTGGCGGACCTGCTCATGCCGAACCTGCCGGAAGCGGCCGACCTCACCGGTCGCCCGGAGCCGACCGACCTCGCCGAGATGCGCGCCCTGCTCCCCGACCTGCTGGCGCTCGGGCCGAAGGCAGTGGTGCTCAAGGGCGGCCATCTGGGCACGGACGACGCACCGGACCTGTTCGCCGACGGCCAGCGGGTCGTGGAGCTGCCCGGGCGGCGCATCGCCACCAAGAACACCCACGGCACCGGCTGCTCCTATTCCTCGGCGATCGCCGCCCTCCTGCCCCGCCATGACGACCCGCTGGAGGCGGTGCGTGCCGCCAAGGCCTGGCTGAGCGGTGCCATCGCCCGGGCCGACCAGCTCGAGGTCGGCCAGGGCCACGGGCCGATCCACCACTACCACGCCCTTTGGAGCGAGCGATGACCGAGCCCTTCTCCGCCCGGATGCGCGCGGAAACCGCCGACCTGCTGGAGCGGATCCTGGACCTGCCGTTCAACCGCGAGCTCGCCGACGGCAGCCTGGAGACGGCACGCTTCCAGAACTACGTCATCCAGGACGCCATCTACCTGCTGGAATATGGCCGGGTGCTCGCCCGGATCGCCGCGGTCGCACCCGATCCCGACACGGTGGCGCTGTTCGCCAAGTCCGCCGAGGGCGCCATCCTGGTCGAGCGCGCGCTCCATGCGAGCTATTTCGAGAAGTTCGGGATCAGCAAGGAACAGGTGGCCGCGGCCGAGCCCTCGCCCGCCTGCCTGGCCTATACCGATTTCCTGCAGGCGAGCGTCGCGCGCGACGGGCTGGAGGTCGGCGCTGCCGCGATCCTGCCCTGCTTTAGGATCTACTGGGATGTCGGCCGCCGGATCGCGGCAGTGACCGTGCCGGACAACCCCTACGCCGCCTGGATCGACAACTATTCCGACCAGACCTTCGGCGACGCGGTGCTGGCCGCCGAGGCGGCGGTGGACCGCATGGCCGAGGCTGCCGGCGAGGCGACCCAGGCACGGATGCGCCGGGCCTATCACCGCTGCGCCCAGTACGAGTGGATGTTCTGGGACAGCGCCTACCGCATGGCCGGCTGGCCGGTCCGGGTCTGATCCCAAACACGAACGGCCGCCAGATCGGCGGCCGTTCCCAAGGGGTTATGCCCGGCGCTTCACAGCGTGCCGAGATAGGCCGCCGTGTCGTTCATCCGGTTGGAGAAGCCCCACTCGTTGTCATACCAGGAGGCAACGCGCACCATCTTGCCTTCCAGCACCTTGGTCGCCTTCAGGTCGACCGTCGAGCTGTGCGGGTCGTGGTTGAAGTCGATCGACACCAGGGGCTCGGCAGTGACGTTCAGGATGCCCTTGAGCGGGCCGCTGGCGGCCGCGGCCTTGAGCGCCTCGTTGATCTCCTCGACCGAGGTGTCGCGCGACGGCAGGAAGGTCAGGTCGACCAGCGAGACGTTCTTGGTCGGCACCCGGATCGCCACGCCGTCCAGCTTGCCCTTCAGGTCGGGCAGCACCAGCCCCACCGCCTTGGCCGCACCGGTCGAGGTCGGGATCATCGATTCGGTGGCGGAGCGGGCCCGGTAGAGGTCCTTGTGGAACACGTCCAGGAGGTTCTGGTCGTTGGTGAAGGCGTGGATGGTGGTCATGTGCCCGCGCACGATCCCCACCGCCTCGTGCAGCACCTTGGCGACCGGCGCCAGGCAGTTGGTGGTGCAGGACGCGTTGCTGATCACCGTGTGCCCAGCTTTCAGGTCCTGGTGGTTCACCCCGTAGACCACGGTGAGGTCGGCGCCGTCCCCGGGTGCCGAGATGATGACCTTCTTCGCCCCTGCCTGGAGATGGCCGGATGCCTTCTCCTTCGAGGTGAAGATGCCGGTGCACTCCATCACGATGTCGGCGCCGACATCGCCCCAGGCCAGCTTGGCCATGTCACGCTCGGCGGTCACCCGGATCGGACCGGTGCCGACATCCAGCGTGTCGCCCTCCAGTGTGACCTTGCCCGGGAACTTGCCGTGCACGCTGTCGTAGCGCAGCAGGTGCGCATTGGTGGCGGCGGGCGCCAGGTCGTTGATCGCGACGACCTGGACGTCCTGGCGGCCGCTCTCGGCGATGGCGCGCAAGACGTTGCGCCCGATCCGCCCGAACCCGTTGATGCCGATCCTGACGACCATGGTTGCTCCCATCCGATCATGCATGCCGGTGCAGGAGAGCACCGGCGACTTGCTGGCAGTTCTTCGCGCCTGCCCTCAGGCAGCGAGCTTGCGCTCGACCAGGGCCACGACCGCCTCCGCGGTGATGCCGAACTCCCGGTAGAGGGTCGGCGCCGGCCCGGACGCGCCGAAGCCGCGCATGCCGACGACATCATCCTCGCTTTCCACGAAGCGGGTCCAGCCGAATGGTGATGCCGCCTCGATCGCCACGCGCGGTGCGGTGCCCAGCACCAGCCCCCGATAAGCAGCGTTCTGCTGGGCGAAGAGTTCCCAGGACGGCATCGACACCACCGCGGCCGGCGTGCCGGCCTCTTCCAGGCGGCGCCGGGCTTCGAGGGCGATATGCACCTCCGAGCCGGTCGCGAGGATGGTGACCGCCCGCTCGCCCGACGCCTCGGCCAGCACATAGGCCCCCTTGGCGCACAGGTTCTCGGCACTGTCGGTGGTGCGGACCGCCGGCAGGTTCTGCCGGGACAGGGCCAGCACCGACGGCTTGTTCACCGTGTCGATCGCGATCTCCCAGCATTCCGCCGTCTCGACCGCATCGGCTGGGCGCAGCACCAGCAGGTTCGGGATCGCCCGGAGCGCCGCCAGATGCTCGACCGGCTGGTGGGTCGGCCCGTCCTCGCCAAGGCCGATGGAATCGTGGGTGCCGACCATGATCGAGCGGATGCCCATCAGCGCCGCCAGCCGGATCGACGGGCGGCAATAGTCGGTGAACACCAGGAAGGTGCCACCATAGGGGATCAGCCCGCCATGCAGGGCGATGCCATTCATCGCCGCCATCATGCCGTGCTCGCGCACGCCGTAATGGATGTAGCGGCCGGACAGGTCGTCGGGCGTGATCGAGGCGGTGGACGGCGTCTTGGTGTTGTTCGAGCCGGTGAGGTCCGCCGAGCCGCCGATCAGCTCCGGGATCTGGGCGGTGAGGACCTTGAGCGCCTCCTCCGACGACTTGCGCGTCGCCCAGTTCGGCCGCTCCTCGACCAGCTTGGCCTTGTAGGCCTGCATCGCCAGCCGGGCCGCATCCGACGGCTTCGCGGCCATCGTGGTGCGGAAGGCCTCGCCCTGGCTGGAGCCGGCCAGCCGCTCGCGCCACTCGGCGTGGAGGCGCGCCCCCTTCTTGCCGACCTCGCGCCAGGCGGACAGCGTCGCCTCGGGCAGCTCGAACGGCTGGTGCGCCCAGTTCAGCGCCAGCCTGGTCGCCTGGGCCTCTTCCTTGCCGAGCGGCGAGCCATGGACGCCATGGCCGCCGGCCTTGGTGGGCGCTCCCTTGCCGATGACCGTGCGGCAGGCGATCAGGGTCGGACGGTCATTGCCCTTGGCCCGCCGGATGGCCGCATCCACCGCGTCCGGGTCGTGCCCGTCCACCGCGTCGGTCGCCCAGCCATAGGCGGCAAAGCGCGCGGCCACGTCCTCCGACGACGCCATCGACACCTTGCCGTCGATCGAGATGCCGTTGTCGTCCCAGAGCACGATCAGCTTGTTGAGCTTCAGATGCCCGGCGAGCGCACCTGCCTCGTGGCTGATGCCCTCCATCAGGCAGCCATCGCCGGCGATCACGTAGGTGTGGTG
>NZ_DATMFZ010000353.1:0-12853 GCF_035556675.1 Geminicoccus sp.
GCCGAACTTGCCGCCGGTCAGGCCATCGCAGAGGACGGTGCCCTTCCATTCCCCGGTGAGGTCGGGCGGGGCGGCGGTGGCGGCCGTTGTCGAGGTTGCAAGCAATACCAAGCCGGCCATCACGCCGGCAGTTCTGGCAACTGACATCAACGTCTCCCTGATTATTATAATTCAGGGAGTAACAGTGTAAATTCCTACCTTCAAGTGTTGCCTCTGTCCGGACTCAGAAATGATGCTGTGGTCCGTAGACTTCTCTGGCAGGCCAGAGCCTGCGGTCTATCGCGAGCGAGCAGCCGGCAGGGCGTTCAGCCGCTTCGGGCCGCTCACGAACGGGCTGCCCGGCTCGAAGAAGCGCAGCACCCGGTCGGTTTCGCGGGACAGGCCGATGCGGACGCTCTCGCCGATCGGGCCAGCCGGGCGGAGCGGTTCGCCCAGCCAGAGCGGGGCGCCCTGGCACAGGTCCATTCCGTCCAGGCTGCGGTCGATCGCAAGCGCGCTGGCGAGCCGGCCGGGGCCGCGCGCCAGGTCGAGCAGGCGGTCGGTGCCGCGGCGCTGCTGCATGAGCGGGATGCCGACCGTCGGCTCGACTGCACGGATCAGCACGCCAGCACCGGTGCCCGGCGGCTCGGCACTGACGTTCAGCGCGAACCAGCTGCCATAGATGAAATAGACATAGGCATGGCCGTGCTCGAGGAACATCGAGCGGTTGCGCGGGGTCGGGCCGCGGAAGGCGTGGCTGCTGCTGTCGCCCGGCACATAGGCCTCGGTCTCGACGATGCGCCCGGCTGCGGTGCCGTCCAGGTGGGCGTGGACCAGCGATTTGCCGATCAGCCAGCGCGCCATGGCCTCGGTGGAGACCGGGAGGTCGGTGCGGGCAATCGGTGCCGGCAGGACGCGGGGGTCAGCCGCGGTCATCGGGCAGGCCGAAGAAGTCGCGGATGCGGCCCAGCAGGTCGGTGCGCCTGGCCGGTGCCGGCGGCGGCTCGGCAGCTTCGCTCCGGCCGGTGGCACGGTCGGCCTGGCGGTAGGCCAGGATGCCGCTCAGCCGTTCGGCGAGCTCGGGGTAGCGTTCCATCAGGGGCATCAGGTCCGCCTTGCCGATCTCGAACAGGAGGCTGTCGGTCCGCGCGGTCACGGTGGCGCTGCGCGGGTCGCCGGTGAGCAGCGAGAACTCGCCGAACATGTCGCCCGGCACGAATTCGCGCAACCAGCGACGCGGCCCGGACGGAGGCTCGAGAGTGACGTCCAGCACCCCTTCCAGCACCACGAACATCGAGCTGCCGGGCTCGCCCTGGCGGACCGCGGCACTGCCGGCCGGCACCCGCACCCGCCTGGCCTTGTGCGCCAGCTCCTTCAGCTCAGGGGGCGGCAGCGAGCCGAACAGGTCGCTGCGGGCGAGCAGCAGGTCCGGCTCCGCGCGATGCTCCACCATGCGCGGCGGCATCGGCGCGTGGAACAGGTCGAGGCGCCGGTGCGCCGGGCCGATCCCGGCCTTGTAGAGATGGTGCAGCACCGCGGCGTGGAGCTGGTGGCGCAGATCGATCCGGGCGGCATAGCCCGGCACCCAGTAGCGCAGGTCCCAGACCACGCCATGCTCGCCGCAGGCGGCGATGCGCGCATCCGGCCGGTGCCCTTCGATCCGGATCGCCGCCACGGTCGCGGCGGCCGCCAGGAGAATGCGCTCGGCCCGGGCCGGCGACACCTCGTAGCCGAGCGTGACGGTGAGATGGTCGCGCCAGGGGCCCATGGGCTGGTCGAAATTGCGGAACGCGCGGGTGGCGAGCTGGGCATTGGGCACGACCAGGCCGATGCCGTCCTGGGTCACGAGCCTGGTGGTCAGCCAGCCGACCTCCTCGACCCGCCCGACCGTGTCCGGCTGTACCTCCAGCCAGTCTCCGATCCGGTAGGGCCGCTCCAGGTTGAGGGCGATGCCGGCGAACAGGCTGGCCAGCATGTCGCGCAGGGCGAAGCCCAGCACCGCCACCGCCACGCCCGAGGTGGTGAGGATGCCGGCCAGCGGCACCTCGAACAGCACGGCTGCGATCGCGAGCGCTGCGGTCAGGAGGATGAGGGCGGCCAACAGGTCGGTGAGGAGGCGCGGCAGATGCCGCGCGCGCCGCGACCAGACCAGCACATCCAGGAGGCGCACCAGCAGCCAGGCCAGCGCCAGCCACAGAGAAGCGATGATGACGCGGTCCAGGAGCCGTACCTGTTCCGGCCCGATCCAGCCGGCCAGCTCCGGCTGCAGCCCGCGCAGCAGGCTCGAGGCCATCAGCAGGACCAGCAGGAGGGCGACCGGCCAGACCAGCCGCCGCGCCGCCGATGTCGAAGCCAGCATCCCTGAGCCTCTTCCCCGTCCGGTCCTGGCGCTGTCCGGTCCAAGCACTGCCCGGACCCGGCACCGCGCAGCCTATGGAGCAGGCCCGGCCGGTGCGTGCAACCGCACAGCGGGCGGATCGGACCCGCGGCACGCGTCCCGGGGTGCGGCAGGAAGGCCACGGCCACGGCCCCGCACGCAGGCAGCCGGGCCCGCCACCTGCCAATAACCGGGGCAAGGTTCCGCAGTACCGGAAGAGTGCATAGCATCGGCCGCATAAATACCATAGCACTCCATAGGAATAGATTTGATTGCCCGCCAATAATAATGTAGAACATGCCCCAGCCAGAACCAGGGCAGCCGGCAGCGCATCTCCATCCGTGATCGAAGCGCCCTGCCGCACCGGCCGCGAACACCATGCAACGCATGTTACGCAGAAATATCTTTCCGGCCTGCCGGGCTTCCCGCCGCACCACGGAAAGAACGGGGGCAGACGGCCATCAGTAACAGTCCAATGCAATTTTTGTTGCACCCACTGTTACAAAGCATAGGCTCACCGGACAAAGGACAGCCGAAACAAGGCGCTATCAACCTCAGGTTGGAGATTTGTCCCATGCTGCTCGACGCGATGTTGCAGCGGTTCGTGAAGTTCGGTGCCATCACGATCGTCGAGGCCGGGGGGCGGGAGAAGAGCTGGCAAGGCGCCGAGGCGGGTCCCGTCACCAAGATCCGGTTCACCGACGACAAGGTCGCCCGCGACCTGTTGAAGAACCCGGAGCTCGTGGTCTGCGAAGCCTACATGGACGGGCGGATCGAGATCCTGGAGGGCACGCTCTACGAGTTCCTGGACTTCCTGATCGTCAATGCCGAGCACCAGTGGCAGGCGCAGCGCGGCACGTTCCGCGAGCGGATCCGGCTCGGCCTGCGCAAGATCCAGCAGTACAACCCGGTCGGCCGCGCCAAGCAGAACATCGCGCACCACTACGACCTGACGGATGAGTTCTACCGGCTCTTCCTGGACGAGGACGAGCAGTACTCCTGCTCCTACTTTCCCTCGCCGGACATCGGCCTGGAGGAGAGCCAGCTCCTCAAGAAGCGCCACATCGCCGCCAAGCTGCTGCTCGAGCCCGGCCAGAAGGTGCTGGACATCGGCTCTGGCTGGGGTGGGCTCGGCCTGACCATCGCCGAACTCGGCGGCTGCGACGTCACCGGCGTCACCCTGTCCGAGCGGCAGCACGAGGTCAGCAACGAGCGGGCGCGTGGCAAGGGCGTAGCCGAGCGGGTCCGCTTCCTGCTCCAGGACTACCGGCATCTGCGCGAGCGCTTCGACCGGATCGTGTCGGTCGGCATGTTCGAGCATGTCGGCGTTCACCACTATGACGAGTTCTTCGGCAAGGTCCGCGACCTGCTGGCCGACGACGGGGTGATGCTGCTCCACTCGATCGGCCGGATGGAGGGGCCGAGCTGGACCTCGGCCTTCATCCGCAAATACATCTTCCCGGGCGGCTACATCCCGGCCCTGTCCGAGGTGCTGCCGGCGATCGAGCGGGCCGGCCTGTGGGTCACCGATGTCGAGATCCTGCGCCTGCACTATGCCGAGACGCTGAAGCACTGGCGCCAGCGCTTCATGGCCCGCCGCGACGAGGCCAAGGCGCTCTACGACGAGCGGTTCTGCCGGATGTGGGAGATCTACCTGATCGGCTCGGAACTGTTCTTCCGCCGCCAGCGCGGCATGGTGTTCCAGATCCAGCTCGCCAAGGACCGCCACGCCGTTCCGCTCACCCGCGACTACATGGTCGACACCGAGCGTGCCTGGCGCTGTGCCGACCAGCATGCCGGGCTGCGCACCGTGGGCGGCCGCGACGCGGCCTGAGCCGCGCTTGCCTGCCCGGAACGGTCCGCCTACCAGGGCAGGTTGCGCAGGGCGATCAGCACGGCGGCGCCGGCGACGAAGGTCACCAGCGCGCTGCCGCGCAGCGCCACCAGGGCCGTCACCAGCAGCGCTGCCAGCTCCGGCACGCCGCCACCCAGTGCCGCCGGGGCCACCAGGGTAGTCAGCACCGCGGCCGGCACCGCGTCCAGCCCGGCCTGCACGCGCGGTGGCACGCGGGCGAAGCGCGAGAGGACCAGATGGCCCAGGATGCGCGCGAGATAGGTGACGGCTGCGGCCGCCAGGATGATCCAGAGCGTCGTGCTCATCCGCGCTTCGGCTCCGCGTAGCGCGGCAGGGGCATGGCGGCGGCCAACAGGATCCCGGCGAGCGCACCGATCGTGACATGCCAGGGCGAGCCCAGGGTCACGTAGGCGAGCATCGAGCCCATGGCGCTGGCGGCCACCACCGGCAGCCAGTTCGCCCGGCGGCGAAAGCCCATGACCAGGCTCAGGAAGTAGACCGGTACCAGGAAGTCGAGGCCCAGCGCGTAGGGGTCGGTGATCAGCCGGCCGAATGCGGCCCCCACGGCCGCCTCGGCGATCCAGGTCAGGTAGATCGGCAGCCCCAGGCCGAGATACCAGGCGAAGGTCAGCCGGTGGCCCCTCTCCGCTTCCCGCTCGCTCTCCGCATATTGCAGGTCGACCAGCAGGAAGAAGGCCAGCGCCTTGCGCGCCGCGGACCATGAGCCGATCAGCCGGCCGACCGCCGCCGAATAGAGGATCGAGCGGGTGTTCACGATGAAGATCGAGAGCACGATCATCCAGGGTGCCGCCCGCTGGCCGAACAGTTCCACGCCCACGATCTGGCTGGCCCCGCCATAGACCAGCGCGCTCATCAGCGTGGCCTCGAGCACGGAAAAGCCGTTGTCGGCGGCCAGCGCGCCGAACAGCAGCCCGAATGGTGCGATCGCGATGATCATGGTGGGCGTGGCCCGCGCCCCGCGCCAGAACTCCGTACTGCCTGAACCGCTCGCCATGCCTGCTCCCGCCCCTGCCGCGATCACGACGGGAGCGCACACCCGACGCTGGCCACGGAGTCGAGGTACAGACGCCGGAACAGCTCCGGGAGGTCCCTGCCCGCCACGACCCCGCCGGCGGGTGTCTGACGCATGACGCCAGTGCCGACAAGCCGGCCGGCCGGTTGCCAGGACGGGCGGCATCGGCAAAGGCAATCCTGCCTTCGGGCAGCAGATCGACCGGCAAAGGGCATCAGCGCATGATCACCATCACCGCCATCATCAAGGCGAAGCCCGGCCATGAAGAGGAGGTGCACCAGGCACTGCTCCAATGCGGCAGCGAGGGCTCGGCGCACGAGCCGGGCACGCTCGGCTACCATGTCGGCCGCGCGGTCGAGGACCCGGCGGTCTTCACCACCTATGAGCGCTTCGCCGACCGGGAAGCGATGGACCAGCACAACGCCACCACCGGCAAGCGGTTCTTCGATGCGGTGGGACATCTGCTGGACGGGGCGCCCACGTTCGCAGTGTGCGAGGAGATCTGGGTGAAATAATAAAGAAGAGGTGGCACCGGCGAGACATTTCGTTGCCACCTCGACCTGCTATATTTCCGGATTATACCCTGCCCTCCTCAACGAGGTCAGGGAGACGAGTGATGGATGGTCCGAGCGGGAGCCGGCGTCGGCTTCTCCAGGCAAGCGCATGGGCGATGGGCGGTCTGGCCGTCCCGCCGCTCTGGTCGCACGCTCGTGCCGACGCGCCCACCCGCGGCCTCCTGGCGCTCGGCCGTGACCTCGACGGCCGCCTGCTGCTCCCGGGCGATTCCGGCTACGCTCCTGCCGCCTGGCCGAACAACGCGCGCTGGTCCGGCGTGCTGCCGCAGGCGGTCGCCGCCTGCGCGGGCGACGAGGACGTGCGGCGCTGCATCCGCTGGGCGCGCGACCACGGCATGCCGTTCGCCATCCGCTCCGGCGGCCACTCCTATGCCGGGTTCTCCACCACGGACGGCCTGCTGATCGACGTGAAGGCGCTGAGCCGCATCACGGTCGATCTTCAGGCGGGAACGGCCACCGTCGGCGGTGGCGCCAACAACCAGGACATGGCCGATGCCATGCGCAGCCTGCCCTTCACCGTTCCCTCGGGCCGCTGCCCGACGGTCGGCGCCGGTGGCCTGACCCTTGGTGGCGGCTGGGGCTTCGCCGCGACCCATTCCGGCCTGACCTGCGACAGCCTGCTCAGCACCGAGCTGGTGGATGCCACCGGCCAGACCATCACGGCCAGTGATCGCGAGCGGCCGGACCTGTTCTGGGCAGTGCGGGGCGGCGGTGGCGGCAATTTCGGCGTGCATACCAGCTTCACCTTCCAGCTCCACCCGGTCGGCCGGGTCACGGCCTTCCACATCGTCTGGCCGCCCGGCCGGCAGGTCGAGCTGATGGCGGCGCTCCAGTCGGTCCAGCTCGGCAACCCGACCATGATCTCCACCCGCAGCAAGGTCAGCCCGACCCGTGCGGGTGCGTCCCTGGCCATGGCCGAGCTGTTCGCCCAGACCCTGGGCATCTACTGGGGCAGTCCCGACGAGCTGCGCCAGGTCATGCAGCCGGCACTCGCCCTGCTCGAGCCGGACATCCTGGAGATCGAGGAGATGCCCTACTGGGTCGCGCGCGACTTTCTCGTCACCGACGACCCGACCGGCAGCTACGACATCCGCTCACGCTACGTGAGCGGGGCGCTCGACGAGGCGGGCCTGGAAACCATGCTGCACTGGATGACGCGCTGGCCGGGCGGCTCCCTGCGCCAGGCCAACATGGGGATCCTGTTCGCCGCCGGCGGCAAGGTGAAGGAACGCAAGCCCGAGGAGACCGCCTACCCGCACCGGGCGGCGGACTTCATCTTCCAGATGGAGGCCTCCTGGGGGCCGCTCGACGGGCCGGAGCAGGTCCGCCGCCAGCAGGACTGGCTGACCGGCTACATGGAGGACATGCAGAAGTTCCTGCTGCCGAGCTCCTATGTGAACTTCCCCAACCGCGAGCTGCGGGACTGGGCGCGGGCCTATTATGGACCGAACCTGGAGCGTCTGTCCGAGGTGAAGCGCCGCTACGATCCCGATGGCCTGTTCCGCTTCCCGCAGAGCATCCCGGCTTCCGCCTGACCACGCCGCCTTACCTCCCGGGTAATCGACCCGGGAAGGCTCCCGCTTCATGGTTTCCTCGCACCCATGGAGGAAACCATGCCGAGCTTCGATGCCAACCTGATCGCCGCCCGCTACCTGGCCGCGTGGAACGCGCGTGAGCCCGTGGAACGCCGGGCCGCCGTGGCGCGAGCCTGGACCGAGACCGGCAGCTATCTCGATCCCCTGATGGAGGCCGAGGGCCATGGCGGGCTGGACGCGATGATCGCCGCCGCCCAGGCGCAGTTCCCGGGCCTGGTCTTCCGCCTCGCCGGCGCGCCGGACCGCCATCACGACCGGCTGCGCTTTTCCTGGACGCTGGCGCCTGAAGGCGGCGTGCCGGTGGCACGCGGCACCGACTTCGCGGTGGTCGCCGAGGATGGCCGGCTGGCCGCGGTGACCGGCTTTCTGGACCGGGAGAGTGCGTGATGCCGACGATCCGCACGTCCGACGGGGTGGAGCTGTTCTACCGCGACTGGGGCCAGGGGCCGCAAACCGTGGTGTTCCTGGCGAGCTGGTCGCTGAGCTCGGAGAGCTGGGCCTACCAGATGCTGCCCATGGCCGAGGCCGGCTGTCGCTGCATCGCCTATGACCGGCGCGGCCATGGCCGGTCCGACGATCCGGGCCGGGGCTATGACTACGACACGCTGGCCGACGACCTAGCCTGCCTGATGGAGCGGCTGGACCTGCGCGACGTCACCCTGGTCGGCTACTCGATGGGACCGGGCGAGATCGTCCGCTACCTGACCAGGCATGGCAGCGGCCGGGTGGCGCGGGTCGCCATGCTCGGCACGGTGACGCCCATGCTGGCGCAGGCGGCGGACAATCCGGCCGGCATTCCGGAAGACGTGTTCGAGCAGGTCCGCCGCGAGCAGCTCATGCGCGACTTCCCGCAATGGATCGAGGACAATATCCGGCCGTTCGTGGCGCCCGAGACTTCGGACGGCATGGTCGACTGGATCCGCTCCATCTGCCGGCAGACCTCGCTCCAGGCGATCGTCCAATGCAACCGGGCGATCACGGCGGCCGACTTCCGTGCCGAGCTGCGGCGGATCGAGCTGCCGGTCCTGCTGCTCCACGGCGAGGCGGACGTGAGCGCGCCGATTGCGCTGACTGCCGAGCAGAGCCTCGCCCTGCTGCGCCATGCGGAGCTGGTGCGCTATCCCGGGGCTCCGCACGGCATCTTCCTGACCCATGCCGGGCAGGTCACGGACGACCTGCTGCGCTTCATCCAGCCGGCGTGACGGGGCGTGCGCCTGCGGCTGCCGCCACGTCGCGCAGGCAGGCGATGGCGGCCACCGCGAGGAGCGGCTCCAGCGGCAGGCGGAAGCGGCGCTCTGGGAAGGTCAGCGCATAGATCGCGAGGTTGCCGGCGACCAGCAGCAGCACGGCCAGGCCGAACAGTCGCCGCCTGGGCCAGAGCAGGGCCGACGCCAGGCCCACCAGGCCCAGCGGCAGGAGGAACAGATGGTAGAGGTTGCGCAGGTCGCCGCTGCCCAACTGCGCATCCGCCACGGTGAGCTGCCCGTCCGGGCCCATCACCACCTCGCCCTCGCGCGCGATCGGCGCGGTGGCCGGGCTCAGGAACACCACACCCTTCTCGATCGCCCGGTGCAGGAAGCGGGCCGGGTCGGCCAGGATCGCGTCCTTGGCCAGCGCGCCCAGATAGTCGTCGGCCCGCCACTGCTCGGTGTCCCAGTCGATCCCCTGCTCCTGGATCATCGGCTTGATCCAGGGGTCAGACCGGTCGACGTCGCCCAGCAGATAGAGGTCGCCCATCAGGGGGTGGTTGCCCTTGAACAGGTTCATGCCGCCCGTGCTGGTGCCGGACAGCGCCACCCGGCCGAAGCTCGTCGCGAGATGGACCTGCCAGGGCAGGAGGCAGACGGCCAGCACCACGAGATGGACCAGGACCGGACGGATGGCCGGCCGCAGGGCATCGGCCTGCCAGCACAGGGCGATCAGCGTGGCCGGGACCAGCACGATGCCGCTGGGCCTGGTCAGGAGCGCCAGGGCCGCCAGCACCGCCAGCAGCACGGCCTTGCCCGTGCCGTTCATGGGCCACAGCAGGACCAGGACCCAGGCCAGCGTCAGGAGGGTGAACAGGCCGGTCTCGCGCAGCACGAAGAACTCACGCAGCAGCGCCAGGTTGAGCACGGCCAGCATTGCCGCCGCGGCAGCCAGCAGCCGGCTGCCCAGGATCCGCTCGGTGATCAGCGCCACCATGCCGAGCGAAGCCAGCGCCATCAGCCCCTGGCCCAGCACAGCCAACACCGCCCAGCTCTTGCCCGCGAGCAGCATGCAGACGGCCAGATAGAAGGGATAGGCCGGCGGGCGCAGGGCGGTCGTGTGGATGCCGTCCAGCGAGTAGCGCCAGCTGGTGATCAGATGCTCGGCGATCAGCGCGTAGGAGGCCGAGCCGTAGCGCTCGAACGTGGCGAGGCTGCTCATGCCCACCGCCAGGACCAGCAGCACGCAGAAGGCGCCAGCCAGCAGCGGCAGGAAGCGCAGCCAGCCCGTCCGGACCAACCCGGTCGCGGCTGGGCCGCCCTGCCCGAGCGGCCGGGCGACCTCCGACGACATCATCATCAACCTGCTCCTCGACCGTTGCCATCCGGAAGGACGCACTGGCCGGACTATAGCGGCTCCCGGTGGGGGCCCGGCAACTGCCGGCGGCATCGGGGCAGCCTAAAGGATGCCTGAACAACCGCGTCGCCCCGGCGTTTGGCCGGTGCCATAGTCCGGCCGCACACGACCATGTGAAGGAGGCCAGGGGCCGATGGCGGAACAGAAGGTGGCGCTGGTCACCGCGGGCGGCAGCGGCATGGGTGCCGCGGCGGCGCGGCGCCTGGCGGCGGACGGTTTTGCGGTGGGCATCCTGTCGTCGTCGGGCAAAGGCGAGGCGCTGGCGGCGGAGCTGGGCGGGCTGGGCGTCACCGGCTCCAACCAGTCGGTCGACGATCTCCAGCGCCTGGTCGACGGGGCGATGGCGCGCTGGGGCCGGATCGACGTGCTGGTCAACAGTGCCGGACACGGGCCACGCGCACCGGTGCTGGAGCTCACCGACGAGCAGTGGCACGCCGGCATGGACGTCTACCTGCTGAACGTGATCCGCCCGACCCGGCTGGTGACCCCGGTCATGCGGGCGCAGAAGGGCGGGGCCATCATCAACATTTCCACGGCCTGGGCGTTCGAGCCGAGTGCGATGTTCCCGACCTCGGCGGTGTTCCGCGCGGGTCTGGCCGCCTTCACCAAGCTGTTCGCCGACAGCCATGCCGCGGACAATGTGCGCATGAACAACGTCCTGCCCGGCTGGATCGACAGCCTGCCGGCCACCGAGGAGCGCCGGCAGGGCGTGCCGATGGGCCGCTATGGCAGGAGCGAGGAGATCGCGGCGACGATCGCATTCCTGGCATCCGAGGGGGCCGGCTACATCACCGGCCAGAACATCCGCGTCGACGGCGGCCTGATGCGCTCGATCTGACAAGGGGGCCGGCAGCGCGGCACGTCCGGGTGCCGCGCTGCTGACTGATAGCGGCCGTCAGTAGTCGGCCGGCCAGATCGGCTTTTCCAGGGCGCGCGGGTTCGGCCGGTGCTTGCCGCCGTGCACGGTGGCGAGGATGCGGATGTCCCTCAGCCGGTCGGGTGCCGCCTCCATCTGGAGCGGGTCGTCCGACATCACCACCATGTCGGCCACCTTGCCGGCCGTCAGGGTGCCGCGGCTCTGCGAGAGCCCGTACTGCCAGGCGGCATCGACGGTCCAGGCGCGCAGGCCCTGCTCGATCGAGATCGATTCCTGCGGACCCATCACGGCCGGGCAGGCGGCCTTGTCGGTATTGGGGTACCAGTCCGGCTGCTGGGCCTTGCGGGTCTTGGCCACCCAGACCGAGAACAGCGGGGACGGCGGCTCGACCGGCGAATCGGTGTGCATCGTCACCCGCAGCCCCGAGTTCAGCGCGCTGCGCGCCGGGTAGGGATAGTACTTGCCGTTCATCACCTTCGGGCCCAGCACCTGCTGGCACTGGGGCAGGCCCCAGAAATAGAGATTGCCCATCAGGAAGCTGACCGGAGCGTTGATGCTCTTCATCCAGGACATGGTCTGCTTGCTGACGAACGGCGCGTGCAGCACGATGTCCCGGAACTTCCAGCCGTCCGGATAGTGCACCCGCCGCAGCGCTGCCACCGCCTTGTCGGCCGCCTGGTCGCCGTTCTCATGGATCATGATCGGGTAGCCGGCCTGGTGGGCCGCCAGGATGCGGCGCTCCATCTGGCCTTCCCACAGGTCCGGCAGGCCCTGGTAGGGCTTGGGGAAGGGCTGCTCCGTGAACGGCGGGAAGACCATGTAGTAGGGGTCGTTCAGGAAGGCAGTGTAGCCTTGCGGGCTGCCGTCGGCGAAGCTCTTCACCCCCGCGATGAAGATCTTGGACTGGCCCTTGATCGCCGCCGCCGCCTGCTTCGCCATGTTGATGGTATTGGCGAAATTCGGGCTGGAGTTGTCGTACATCATCAGGCCGACCGTGAACGGGAAGCCCGGGTCCTTCATCAGGTCCAGATAGAGCCTGGCATCGCCCAGCGAGGCCGCGCCCTCCTGGATCAGGGTGTAGCCATGGCCGGCATAGATATCGATGGCCTTGGCGAGCGAGGTGGCTGCGGAGAGCTTGTCGTCCTCCAGCACCTGGCTGACCCAGAAGGAGTCGGCATAGAGCGCCAGGTCCTCGTTGAGCTGCCCGGTCTTGGCCAGCGCCAGTTCCTGCTTCGGGTTGATCGAGGGACTGAGGCAGTCCGTCGTGATGCCGGCCACCCCGCAGATCCGGAGCAGCTTCAGCGCCGGCGTGTTCACGTAGCTGACATGCCCGGACTGGCTGGACACGAAGATCGGGATCTTGGTCGAGATCGCGTCCAGGGTCGCGCGCGCGTTGCCGTCCTCGAAGTTCGGGCAGGCGAAGCCGACATTGGTCTTCGGGCCCTTGCAGCTCTTGCCGTGGCCGAGCCGGGCCGGGTCATAGCTCATCGCCAGGACGCGGGTCGCCCCCTTCTTCCTGGCCGCGGCCGTGATCCGCTCGATGACGTCGTCCTGGCTCTTCACCGGAATGAAGCAGCGCTGCGGATCATCGGGCGTCTTGCAGCGCGGATCGCCCGGCAGCGGCTTGAAGAACAGGTTTACCGACGAGACGTCGAGCCAGTGCTTCTCGTCGGTGAAGAACGCATAGCCCAGGAAGTGGGAATGCGGGTCGATGAAGCCCGGCAGCACGGTGGCGCCATCCAGCCGGACGGTCTTCGTGCCGGGCCCGACATGCTCGCGGACCTTGGCATCGGAGCCCACCGCCAGGATCTTGCCGCCCTTGACCGCAACCGCCCTGGCCCGCGGCTGGGCGGCGTCCATGGTCACGACATTGCCGCCCAGATAGACGGTGTCGGCGACCGGTGGCGGCGGTTCCTTGGCCATTCCGGGGGGTGCGAACAACATGCAGACGGCCGCCA
>NZ_DATMFZ010000354.1:0-8962 GCF_035556675.1 Geminicoccus sp.
ATCCCCGGCTGCACGGTCGAGATCACCTGGGACCCGCCCTGGCATCCCTCGATGATGTCGGAAGAGGCGCAGCTCGAACTCGGCATGATCTACTGAGCCAGTAAGTTCAGACACTTCAGATCTGGCGAAACAACCGCCGCAGATGGAACGCTGCCCGGTCCGGCGACCAGTCTGGCCGGGCGGTGCCATAGCCGAGGAACTGCCAGTTCTCGGATGCCCGCTGGACATTCCGCTCGATGCGGACAGTCCGCAGATCAGCGCGTCCCATGGCCTGTAGGATTTCTCGCACCATCAGCCACTGCCCCCAGCAGTTGGGATGTACGCCGTCGGTATGAATGGGATCGAGACGGCTGTGTGCAAGGCAGTAGTTGCGCCATTCATCCATGCGGCGGTTCATGTCGATTAGGATGGTCCGGCCAAGTGGTTGCCCGCGCTTCCAATAGATGCTGCTAGCAGCCATGCGGATAGCGTCGTTCGTCGATAGGATCCGACCATCGAGGATCCGATAGCGCCGGTCATACTCCATGTTGGGGTACTGCCCTCGAAATGGACGATAGTCGAACATCGTCATGAGGATGCAGGTGGCGTTCACGCGGTTGATCACCGACTGCCGCCAGTTGCGAACCTTGTGGAAGTAGGCGACTGGGTCGGCGCCATGGTCACCCGCATCCTCGAATATGACATAGTCGCCAGTGCGGATCGTGCCGTTCTCGACCAATGCTCGGACCATCGATGGATCGGCACCACCCGCATAGCCAATGCCGAGCCGATTCTGACGATTCTCCACAGCCAAGTCGCGCATGCATGCTGCGATCGAATACCAACAGGAAAGCGGATGTCCCTGTACCGAACTGACGCCTTCCGGACCGTTGCCGTTTCTTGTCGGATCTACCTTCTCTCCGTCCCAGAATTCGCCCAAGGCCCAGCCGCGCATGATGCTGTCACCGAAGAGATGACAGACCTTGCCATAGCGACCTCTGTTCTGAATGATTTCGTGATAGTATGGCTCCATGCCGCCGGATTGAGCGAGCGAGATACTAGGAATTGAATGTTGCATTAGCACGGCCGACGCACCAATGACAAAAGAACGCCGGCTGATCTGCATGATTGCGCCCTAGCAATAGCGGATGCGCCAGATGCGCGATCCCCGATTTACTAGTGGCGGAAATTGGTTAATAATTAGTTAACTTCAGCAACATATCAGAAGCATCAGGCCGCGGCTCTTCCTGCAGTCCTTGGCCACGCCAGTCGCTCGGACGTTCCCGCCCGCCGTGGCATCGTCATCATCTGGGTGGGTGCATCCATGTGCGGAACATGTTGCCGTGGTGACGGCAGTCACACTGGCTGAAGGCACCTTGCTGCTACTGGTCTGTTTGTTGCTCGACGGGCATAGACGGACTTTCGGCCGTCGCTCACAAGTAGGCATAGGCGAGGTCGAGAATTCAGATGGCAGACATCATCCCACTGCGCAGCGCCCAGCCGGCGCGAGCCGTACCGGCCCAACCGATGGTCTTCGACCCTGCGGATGCCTGGCTGATGCCCCTGAATATGCTGCGCCTGGGCTTCGCCACCTGGGCGAGCCTCTGGCTGGCGCCGATGGGACTGCGGGTCGAGACGGTCGAGAAGACTCGCCCGTCGCGCTGACGAGGCGGCATCCGGCAGCATCGCCGCTGCTTGTCGGCAGGGCGGGCCGGGCCTATGCCTCCCGGCCATGGACGACCAATATTCCCTTCGCTTCCGCGGGCCACACCTCCTCGGCATCGAGGGGCTGGCGCCCTACGAGATCCAGGACCTGCTCGACCGGGCGGATGCCTGCGTCGACGTGAACCGCGGCCTCGCCGACCGCCGTGACCGGCTGGCCGGCCGCACGCTGCTCAACCTGTTCTTCGAGAACTCGACCCGCACCCGGACCTCGTTCGAGCTGGCCGGCAAGCGGCTGGGCGCCGACGTGGTCAACATGGAGGTCGCGACCTCCTCGGTGAAGAAGGGCGAGACCCTCATCGACACCGCGATGACACTGAACGCCATGCACCCGGACGTGCTGGTGGTGCGCCATGGCGAGAGCGGGGCCGTGGCCCTGCTCGCCCGGCACGTGCGCTGCTCGGTGGTCAATGCCGGCGACGGGCTGCACGAGCATCCGACCCAGGCACTGCTCGACGCGCTCACCATCCGCCGACGCAAGGGCCGGATCGAGGGGCTGACGGTCGCGATCTGCGGCGACGTGCTCCACTCCCGGGTCGCCCGCTCCAACATGCTGCTGCTGCTCGCGATGGGTGCCCGGGTCCGGCTGGTGGCGCCGCCCACCCTGCTCCCGGGCGGGATCGAGGCCTATGGCGCCGAGGTGACCACCGACATGATGCGCGGCCTGGAAGGGGCGGACATCGTGATGATGCTGCGCCTGCAGCTGGAGCGGATGCAGTCCGCCCATCTCCCTTCGATCCGCGAGTATTTCCGCCTCTACGGACTGACCCGCGACAAGCTCGCCAATGCCGCCCCGGACGCCCTGGTCCTCCATCCGGGGCCGATGAACCGCGGCGTGGAGATCGACGGGGTGGTGGCCGACGACATCGACCGCAGCGCCATCCTGGACCAGGTCGAGATGGGGGTGGCGGTGCGCATGGCCGTGCTGGAAGCGCTGGCGGGACCGGAGGCCAAGCGATGAGCCGCCTGCTGATCGCCAATGCCCGGCTGGTCGACCCGGCGGCCGGCACCGAGACTCCGGGCGCCCTGCTGGTCGAGCATGGCAAGATCGCCGCCCATGGCCCCACTCTCGGCCAGGACGGATCGATCGATGCCGAGCGGCTGGACGCGGGCGGGCTGGTGCTGGCACCGGGCCTGGTCGACCTGCGCGTGCAGCTGGGCGAGCCGGGTGCCGAGCACAAGGAAAGCTTTGCCAGCGGTGCGCTGGCCGCGGTGGCGGGCGGCGTCACCAGCTTCGCCTGCCTGCCCGGCACCCAGCCGCCGATCGACGACCCCTCCATGGTCGAGTTCGTGGCACGGCGCGCCCGGCGGGTGCGGCTCGCCAAGGTCTACCCCTATGCCGCCATCACCAAGGGTCTGAAGGGCCAGGAACTGGCCGAGTTCGGCCTGCTGCGCGAGGCGGGTGCGGTCGGCTTCACCGATGGCCATCTGGCCGTCGCCAGTGCCCGGATCATGCGCCGGGCACTCAGCTATGGCCGGCTGGTCGACGCCTTCCTGATGCAGCATCCGGAAGAGCCGGACCTGGCCCGGGGCGGCGTGGCCAACCCGGGGCCGATCGCCGCCCGGCTGGGCCTGGCCTCGATCCCGCGCGAGGCCGAGGTCATCCTGATCGAGCGCGACCTGCGCCTGGCCAAGGCTACCGGCGGGCGGATCCACTTCTCGCGGATCACCACGGCCGAGGCGGTGGAGGCGATCCGCCGGGCCAAGGCGGAGGGGGTGCGGGTCACCTGCGACTGCACCCCGCACCACCTGGCGCTGAACGAGCTGGAGGTCGAAGGCTACCGGACGTTCGCCAAGGTCTCGCCGCCGCTGCGGGCGGAGGCGGATCGGCGCGCGATCGAGGCGGCGGTGGTGGACGGCACGATCGACGCGATCGCCTCGGACCACCGCCCGCAGGACCAGGACAGCAAGCGCCTCCCGTTCGCCAGCGCCGAGTTCGGCGTGGTCGGCCTGGAGACGCTCCTGCCGATAGCACTGCGCCTGGTGGCGGACGGGCGGATGAGCCTGGCCGAGCTGTTCGTCCGCCTGTCCACCACGCCCGCGAGACTGCTCGGCATCGAGGCCGGCACGCTCGCGATAGGTGCCCCCGCCGACCTGATCCTGCTCGACCCGGACCGGCCCTGGAAGGTCGCCGAGCGCGACCTGCACAGCGCGTCCAAGAACACCGCGTTCGAGGGCCGGCTCATGATGGGCCGGGTCGAAACGACGCTGGTGGACGGCCGCGTCGTGTTCCGCCGGGGCGGGCCCATCTCCACCAGACTGGACTGAACGATGGAACCCGTCGCCGCCGCGTGGGGCTGGCCCCACCTCCTGGCCCTCGTGCTCGGCTATCTGGCGGGCTCGATCCCGTTCGGCCTGATCGTGACCCGGCTGGGCGGGGCCGGCGACATCCGCGCCATCGGGTCGGGCAATATCGGCGCCACCAACGTGCTGCGCACCGGGCGCAAGGGCCTGGCACTGGCCACCCTGTTGTTCGATGCCGCCAAGGGCGCTTTGCCGGTCGCAGCGGCCCTGCTCTGGTTCGATCGCGACCTCGCCATGCTGGTGGGGCTGGGCGCGGTGCTGGGCCACTGCTTCCCGGTCTGGCTGGGCTTCAAGGGCGGCAAGGGGGTGGCGACCGCCGCCGGGGTGGTCCTGGCGATCAGCCCAGTCACCCTGCTGGCAGCGCTCCTGGTCTTTTTGGCGGCGGTGACGCTCACCCGCTACGTCTCGCTGGGCTCGGTGCTGGCCTCCCTCACGGCGGCGCTGGTGGCCTTCGCCCTGGGCGATCCGCGAGCCGCCCTCCTGTTCGCGGTGATCGGCATCATCGTGATCGTGAAACACCACCAGAACATCGGCCGATTGGCGCGGGGCGAGGAAAACAAGCTGAGCTTCGCCAAGAAGCCATAAGGTCAGCTCAGGCGCAGGGCACGGTCCCGCCATCGATGGTGTATTCGGCGCCGTGGATCGCCGCGGCGCGGTCCGAGGCCAAAAAGGCGATGAGTTCGGCCACCTCCTCGGGCTGGGCCGGGCGACCGAGCGGGATGCTGCCCAGCGCATCCAGGATGCGCTGGCGCGCCGCCGCCGCGTCGATGCCGGCACTCGTGGCGATCCGCTCGACCAGCGCCTCCGCGGCGTCCGTGTAGATCCAGCCGGGTGCCACCGCGTTCACCCGGATCCCCCTGGGGTCGCGCAGGCCCCACGCGCCATGCGCCCGACCCTGCTGGGTGCCGCCGCCGACGAGCCTGCTGCGCCTGCGGTCCCGCTGCCGGCGGCCTGACCGGTCAGCGCCGCCGCGCCACCAAGTGGAACAGGTGCCAGTGCTTCGGCCGGCCGCGCGGCGTCACCGTGTCGGTCTCCTCCTCGTCCAGCCGCTCCACGGTGAACGGCGCCAGCAGCGCCTCCACCTCGGCCGGCGTGTGGATGGTGATGCCCGGTCGACCGGCGAAACCGTCGTGCGGGCCCAGCAGCTGGCAGGCCAGCCGGCCGCCTGGTGCCAGCCGGTCATGGATCCGGGTGAACAGATCGGCGAAGCGCTCCGGCGGGCAGAACGGCAGGGCGAAGGAGGACACGGTGAGATCGACCTCCGCCCAGCCCGCGTCCTCGAACCGTGCGACGGTCGTGGTCAGCCTCGGCAGGTCGCCCGGCGGGCAGGCGGTGCGGAGGCGATCGATCGCGACCTGCTCGCGATCGATCGCATGGACGGTGTGGCCCATGGCCAGGAGCGGCAACGCATCCCGGCCGATGCCGCAGCCGAGGTCCACCACCCGCAGGGGCGTGGTCCGGGCCTCCCGTGCGAACGCGGCCAGGGCATGGGCCACGGTGGGGCGGAGCGGCCCCTGCCCGGCCCGGTCCCAGTAGCCCAGCAGTTTTTCTCGCCAAGGTTGCACAGCGCCCATCTCTTAATGCATTAGTGGCAAGAGACCCCTTTGGAACCCGGATGATCCAGGCGCCGGACGATACCGCGGAAGCCCTGGCCCGGCTGCGCCTGTGCCGCAGCGACGGGATCGGCCCCCGCGCGTTCGGCCGGCTCCTGTTCCGCCTGGGCAGCGCCAGGAACGTGCTGGAGCGCTGGCACGAGCTGCCGCGCGAGGCGACGGCCAGTGTGCGCTTGGCCGATCCTGCGGCGGTCGAGCGCGAATGGGCCGCCACCGAGCGGCATGGCGCCCGCCTCCTGTTCCTGGGCGAGCCGGCTTTTCCCGCAGCACTCGCCACGATCCACGACCCACCGCCAGTGCTGACGGTCCTGGGCGACACGGCCCTCCTGGACATGCCGGCGGTGGCGATCGTCGGCTCGCGCCATGCCAGCGGCAACGGCCGCACGCTGACCCGCACGATCGCGCACGAGCTGGCGGCCGGAGGCTACACGGTCGTGTCCGGCCTGGCGCGTGGCATCGACACCGCGGCGCATGAAGGGGCTGTGACGGCACCGGGCCGCACGATCGCGGTGATCGCGACCGGCATCGATCAGGTCTATCCCGAGCAGAACGCCGAACTCGCGGCACGGATCGCGGCCTGTGGCCTGCTGGTGACCGAGCGGCCGTTCGGCGCGGAGCCGCGGGCGGCCGCATTTCCGGCACGCAACCGGATCATCGCCGGGCTGTCGCTGGGCGTGCTGGTGGTCGAGGCTGCCATCCGCTCGGGCTCGCTGGTCACGGCCAGGCTGGCGCTGGAGCAGGGCCGCGAGGTCATGGCGGTGCCGGGCTCGCCGCTGGACGAGCGGCATCGCGGCACCAACCAGCTCATCAAGGACGGGGCGGTGCTGATCGAGGACGCGGCCGACGTGCGCGCCGTGATCGACCCGCTGATCATGCGCCGCGAGCGGATCGCACCGCCGCCGCGACGACCGGAGCGTGCGCAGCCACCGCCTCCGAACCTGCCGGGCGACCTGCCGGGCAGCGCTGCGGCGGCACCGGGCGGCCTCGTGGCGCAGGTGCTGGCCTGTCTGGGTGCCGAACCCCTCGCGGTTGACGATCTCGTACGCCAGTGCCAAGCAACGACGGCCCAGATCCATGAGACCCTGCTCGAGCTGGAGCTCGAAGGTCGCCTGGAGCGGCATGGTGGCAACCGTGTCTCCCTGCTGTTCGCCCGAGCCTTGTGACCCGCAGGCTCTTGCAACTCGGAAGACAGGGCCCACCTTCCCGACCCGATCCCCGTCGCCGCCGACCTGTCGCGGTGGGCACCCCGAGAAAAGCCGCTGATGAACGTCGTCGTCGTCGAATCCCCGACCAAGGCCAAGACGATCAACAAGTATCTGGGCGACGGGTTCACCGTCCTGCCCAGCTATGGTCATGTCCGCGATCTGCCCGAGAAGGACGGCTCCGTCCTTCCCGACGACGATTTCCGCATGATCTATGAGGTCCAGGAAGACAAGAAGAAGCGGATCGACGAGATCGCGCGGGCCGTCCGTGGCGCCGACCGCCTGGTGCTGGCGACCGACCCGGACCGCGAGGGCGAGGCGATCTCCTGGCACCTGCTCTCGGCACTGCAGGACAAGAAGGCGATCAAGAAGGGCCTGCAGGTGGAGCGGGTCCTGTTCTACGAGGTGACCAAGCCCGCCGTGCTGGAGGCGATGCAGCAGCCGCGCCAGCTCGACCACCACCTGATCGACGCCTATCAGGCGCGCCGGGCGCTCGACTATCTGGTGGGCTTCACCCTCTCTCCGGTGCTGTGGCGCAAGCTGCAGGGCGCCCGCTCGGCCGGACGGGTGCAGTCGGTGGCCCTGCGCCTGATCTGCGAGCGCGAGGCCGAGATCGAGGCGTTCGTCGCCCGCGAGTACTGGACGATCGCGGTCGCCTGCCGGACCGAGCGCGGCGACGGGTTCACCGCGCGGCTGGCCAAGCTGAACGGCAAGAAGCTCGACCGGTTCGACCTGCCGGACGAGGCCGCGGCCATGACGGCCGTGCGTGCCATCGAGGCGGCGAGCTTCAAGGTGGGCTCGGTCGAGAAGAAGCAGGTCAGCCGCAACCCGGCACCGCCGTTCTCGACCTCGACGCTCCAGCAGGAGGCCTCGCGCAAGCTGGGCTTCTCGGCGGACCGCACCATGCGCACCGCCCAGCGCCTGTTCGAGGGCGTCAACCTGAACGGCGAGCAGGTGGGTCTCATCACCTACATGCGCACCGACAGCGTGGCCCTGTCCAACGACGCGATCGGCCAGTGCCGCCGCTGGATCGGCAGCCGCTTCTCCGAGCGGCACCTGCCGGACAAGCCCCGGGTGTTCAAGACCAAGACCAAGAACGCCCAGGAGGCCCACGAGGCGATCCGGCCGACCGACGTGTTCCGCACGCCCAAGGAGGTTGGGCAGTTCCTCGACGACGACCAGCGCCGGCTCTACGAGCTGATCTGGAAGCGCACGGTCGCCTCGCAGATGGCAGCCGCCCTGCTCGACCGGGTGATCGCTGAGATCGATGCCACCGACGGCTCGGTGGGCCTGCGCGCCACCGGCCAGACCGTGACCTTCCCGGGCTTTTTGGAGCTCTACCAGGAAGGCCGTGACGATCCCGCCGCGGACGACGAGGACGACGAGAGCCGGCTCCTGCCGCCGATGATGGTGGGCGAGCCGGTGACGCGCGAGGGAGTCACCCCCAGCCAGCACTTCACCGAGCCGCCGCCCCGCTTCACCGAGGCCAGCCTGGTCAAGCGCATGGAGGAGCTGGGCATCGGCCGACCCTCCACCTATGCCTCGATCCTCTCGGTGCTCCAGGCCCGGCAATATGTGCGGCTCGAGCAGAAGCGCTTCGTGCCGGAATCGCGCGGCCGGATCGTGGTGGCCTTCCTCACCTCGTTCTTCGACCAGTATGTCCAGCCGGACTTCACCGCCAAGCTGGAGGACCAGCTCGACGACGTGGCATCCGGCGAGGTCGACTGGCGGGCGGTGCTGCGCGCCTTCTGGGACCCGTTCAAGGCCCGGATCGAGGACGTCAAGGAGCGCCGGGTCGCCGAGGTGATCGACGCGCTCAACGACGCGCTGGCGAGCCGGCTGTTCCCGCCGCGCGAGGACGGCTCCGACCCGCGGATCTGCCCGACCTGCGGCACCGGTCAGCTCTCGCTCAAGATCGGCAAGTTCGGCGCGTTCGTCGGCTGCTCGAACTATCCGGAATGCCGCTACACGCGGCAGCTCGACGTGCCGAACGGCGATGCGGACGCGGCGGAGAGCAAGGACCGTCTGCTCGGCAGCGACCCGGACAATGCCGAGGAGGTGTGGCTGAAGGTCGGCCGGTTCGGCCCCTATGTGCAGCGGGGCTCCGGCGAGACGGCCAAGCGCTCGTCCCTGCCGCCCAAC
>NZ_DATMFZ010000355.1:0-22410 GCF_035556675.1 Geminicoccus sp.
CGGCCGGCCGCTGCCTTCCAACAGCGCCACCGCCTCTCGCTTGAACTCCGGCGTGAACTCCCGTCGCGTCTTCGCCATCAGATCACCTTCCTCGCCCTCAAGGAGCGTAGCAGAGGTGTCCGCCAAATCGGGGGAAGATCAAAGGAACGCAGCTGGCGCATGGAGGTCCCCTTCCACCGTCAGCGTCAGGCATGGCGCTATGGACTGGCGGAGCGGCCGCCAAGCTTCCACGTCCTGCCGCGCCGCCTCCGCGGTCTGCTGACCGCGGTCCCTTCGGGAAGCGGATCATCCGTCTGCTGACGGATGATGGATCGTTGAGCGGACCTTCGCTTGGCTCTCCCGTTCCCGTCGCCTTGCCCGGGACGATGAGCGGCTGCCTGAAACCGGCGTGGCGATGATCCATGCGGCCATGAGCCGGATCATGCTGCGGCGCATCGCGTGACCAGTCAGCCACTTTGCCGACAGTCAGTCAGAGCGCAAGGATAGGGTCGATCAGGCATGGCACTCTCCAGCCACGACATGCCTGATTAACCTACGAACTGGCCAACCCAGCGACTTTGCCGACAGTCAGTCAGGCCGGTGGGCCTTTTGAAGCCGTTCCAGCGGCTTCGGACCGGTGGGACGAAGAAAAGGTAAGCGGAACCGGAGGGCATTGCCGGCCGGCGGTCGCGCAAGCCACGTCATACGCCCGCACCGTTCTCCTTCTGCACTGGTGACGGCACCGGGCGCGGCGGAGCGGGCGCGGCAGTGGTCGGCGCCGGGAACGGGTGGTCAGGGGCTGGTGGCCAGCCTGCCATCGGCTCGACCTCCGCCCAGGGCAGCCGGTCACGCCAGGCGCGGCATCGGCCGGGCGATGGCGCAGCACCCGGCCAGCGGTCGGCAGGCATCAGTGCTGGCCCGGCCGTCGGCGGCCGGCGGCGCGGTCCAGCGCCCAGGCCAACTTGCGCAGCGCCAGACGCTCCAGCGCCGCATGGTCGCCGCTGGCACGGCCCTGGATCACCACTTCGGTGCCGGTGTCGGGATCGATGGCGGCCACGCGCAGGAGCCTGCCGATCCGCCGGTACTCCAGGATTGGCGGTTCACCGGCCGCGACGAAGTCGAGATCATTGCGTTCCATGGCACCTCCATGGGAAGGCAATCTAGCCGCACCGGGTTAACGAAGCATTGTCGCGCACGGCCGTGCTCTTACCCGTTGCGCCGGCACCGTGAATCGTATCGAGACACTTGAGGGGCCGCCGGGCTTCGTGTACCGGCTGTCAGATATCGAGGGGTGCGGCGCGAAACCAACGAGGCTCGACCGGATCGCGGCGCGTGCTCGTCCGCTGCCCGGGGGGGACGCGCACCTGCCGCGGGAGCCTCATCCGGAATGGAATACTTTCTTCAGCAACTGGTGAATGGCGTCACGCTGGGCGCTGTCTATGGTCTGATCGCAATCGGCTATTCGATGGTCTACGGGATCATCGGCATGATCAACTTCGCCCATGGCGACATCTTCATGATCGGTGCCTTCCACGCACTGATCGTGTTCCTGATCCTGGGCGCGGTCGGCATCTCCTGGCTGCCGCTGGCCCTGCTGATCGTGCTGATCGTGGGCATCCTCCTGACCTCGCTCTACGGCTGGTCGGTGGAGCGGATCGCGTACCGGCCACTCAGATCCTCGCCGCGCCTGGCCCCGCTGATCTCGGCGATCGGCGCCTCGATCTTCCTGCAGAACTACGTGCAGCTGGCCCAGGGTGCCCGGCCCAAGCCCCTCCAGCAGATGGTCTCGGGCGGCATCACCCTGGTCCAGAGCGATGCCGGCTTCGCCGCCCGGGTCAGCTACATCCAGATCGTGATCGTGCTGCTGACGCTGGTCCTGATGGCGGTGTTCACCTGGCTGATCAAGGGCACCGCGCTCGGCCGCGCCCAGCGCGCCTGCGAGCAGGACCGCAAGATGGCAGCACTCCTGGGCGTCGACGTCGACAAGACCATCTCGCTCACCTTCGTGATCGGCGCCTCGCTGGCCGCGGTGGCCGGGCTGATGTTCACGCTCTACTATGGCGTGATCGACTTCTTCATCGGCTTCGTGGCCGGCATCAAGGCGTTCACCGCGGCGGTGCTGGGCGGGATCGGTTCCCTGCCGGGTGCCATGCTGGGTGGCCTCCTGATCGGGCTCATCGAGGCGTTCTGGTCAGGCTATTTCTCCGTCGAGTACAAGGACGTGGCCTCGTTCGGGGTCCTGGTCCTGGTGCTCATCTTCCGCCCCACCGGCCTCCTGGGCCGTCCCGAGATCGAGAAGGTCTGAGGCGATGACGGGTCTTCTCGCCGGATTGGACGGAAGCAGGCTGCTGCGCCACGTCCTGGGTGCCGTGCTCATCACCTTCCTGATGACCAGCCTGATCGTAGGGCTGGAACTGGTGGCGACCCAGACCGGGCTGTCGCTCCGCCCGCGCTACCACATCGTCCTGTATTGCGTGGTGGTGGTAGCCCTGGGCTCCGCCGCAGTGTTTGCGCTGGCCGAGCGGAGCTGGCGCCTGCCCATGCTGGTGGGCGTGGTGCTGGCAGCACTCCTCCTGGTGCCGCTGCTCACCGGCAACCTCGATTCGAACCTGGCCTTCCTCCTGCCGTTCCCGGTGGCGCCGCTGAACTGGCTGGCCCTGCTCCTGCCGGCCTTCATCCTGATGCGCGCCGGCCAGCTCGCCTATGTCTCGGCGCGCCCACCGGCCGCTGCCACCAGGCGGCGCGAGATGACCCGGACCGGCAAGCTGATCTCGCTGGGCCTGGGCCTGGTGCTGATCCTGGTGGCCTTCGCCTTCCCGGTCTCCCCCTGGGGCTCCCGGCAGCTGGTCGACATCCTGACGATCGTGCTGATCTACATCATGCTGGGCTGGGGGCTGAACATCGTGGTGGGCCTGGCCGGCCTGCTCGACCTGGGCTACGTCGCCTTCTATGCGGTCGGCGCCTATTCCTACGCCCTGCTCTCCGAGTATTTCGGCTGGAGCTTCTGGGTCTGCCTGCCGCTGGCGGGCCTGTTCGCCGCCAGCTTCGGCATCGTGCTGGGCTTCCCGGTGCTCCGCCTGCGCGGCGACTATCTGGCAATCGTGACGCTCGGCTTCGGCGAGATCATCCGGGTCGTGCTGATCAACTGGTACGAGTTCACCGGCGGGCCGGACGGGATCGGCGGCATCCCGCGCCCGTCCTTCTTCGGCCTGCCGTTCCAGGCCAACCCGCCGAAGGACGGCGGCGAGACCTTTGCCAGCTTCTTCGGCCTGAGCTTCGATCCCTACCACCGGATCGCCTTCCTCTACTACGTGATCCTGGTGCTGGCGTTGTTCACCAACTGGTTCACCATCCGCATCCGCAAGCTGCCGATCGGGCGGGCCTGGGAGGCCCTGCGCGAGGACGAGATCGCCTGCCGGGCGCTCGGGCTGAACCCGACCAACGTGAAGCTCGCGGCGTTCGGCATCGGGGCGATGTTCGCGGGCTTCGCCGGCAGCTTCTTCGCTGCACGCCAGGGCTTCATCAGCCCGGAAAGCTTCGTGTTCATCGAGAGTGCGGTGATCCTGGCGATCGTGGTGCTGGGGGGGCTCGGCAGCCAGCTGGGCATCGTGTTCTCCGCCGCGATCCTGATCGGGCTGCCCGAGTTCTTCCGCGAGCTGGAAGACTACCGGATGCTCGCCTTCGGCCTCGTCATGGTGCTGATCATGATCTGGAAGCCCACCGGCCTCGTCTCGCATCGCGATCCGACCATCCGGCTTCATCCGCGGGGAGATGGCCGATGACGCCGCTGCTCACCGTCGAGCACCTGACCATGCGCTTTGGTGGTCTGGTCGCGGTGGACGACGTGTCGTTCACCGCCGAGCAGTCGCAGATCACCTCGATCATCGGCCCGAACGGGGCCGGCAAGACCACCATGTTCAACTGCCTGACCGGCTTCTATCAGCCGACCACGGGCCAGCTCACCCTGTCGGGCGAGCGCGGCGACTTCCTGCTGGAGCGGCTGGACGGGCACCGGATCGTGCGCGACGCCGGCGTAGCCCGGACCTTCCAGAACATTCGCCTGTTCACCGGCATGTCGGTGCTGGAGAACTTGATGGTCGCCCAGCACACCGAGCAGATGCGGGCCTCGGGGTGGAGCATCAAGGGCCTGCTGGGCCTGCCGTCCTACCGGCGGGCCGAGGAGGAGGCGGTCCACCTGGCGCGGTCCTGGCTGGACCGGATCAACCTGACCGACAAGGCGGACTGGCCAGCAGGGGCCCTTGCCTATGGCGACCAGCGCCGGCTCGAGATCGCCCGGGCGATGTGCACCAAGCCGGTGCTACTTTGCCTGGACGAGCCGGCCGCCGGCCTGAACCACACCGAATCCCACGAGCTGAACGATCTCCTGCGCTGGATCAAGGAGATCCAGGGCATCGGCATCCTCCTGATCGAGCACGACATGAGCGTGGTGATGGGGATCTCGGACAAGATCGTGGTGCTGGACTACGGCAAGAAGATTGCCGAGGGCACGCCGGCCGAGATCCGCGACGACCCCAGGGTGATCAAGGCCTATCTGGGCGAGCCCGAGGAGGAGGACCTGCCGGACATCGTCGCCGAGGACCTCGACATGGACCCGGGAGCGCGCTGATGCTGGTGATCGAGGGCATCCACGCCTTCTACGGGCGGATCGAGGCGCTGAAAGGCGTGTCGCTGGAAGTGAAGCAGGGCGAGATCGTCACCCTGATCGGCGCCAACGGTGCGGGCAAGTCGACCCTGCTCATGACCATCTGCGGCCAGCCGCGCGGCCAGGGCGGGCGGATCATGCTGGAGGGGACCGACATCACGCAGATGTCGACCCACCAGATCATGCGTCGCGGCATCGCCCAGTCGCCGGAAGGGCGGCGGGTGTTCCCGCGCATGACCGTCTACGAGAACCTGCAGATGGGGGCGATCAACGTCGACCCCAGCCATTTCGATGGCGATCTCAAGCGCTGCTTCGAGCTGTTCCCGATCCTGGAGCGCCGGCGAGGCCAGCGGGCCGGCACACTGTCCGGCGGCGAGCAGCAGATGCTGGCGATCGCTCGGGCGATGATGGCCAGGCCCAGGCTCCTGCTGTTGGACGAGCCGTCGCTGGGTCTTGCACCCTTGATCGTCCGGCAGATCTTCTCGGTCATCAAGGAACTGAACCAGCAAGGCGTCACCGTGCTCCTGGTCGAGCAGAACGCCTTCCACGCACTGAAGCTGGCGCACCGGGCCTATGTGCTGGTCAACGGCCAGATCACCATGACCGGCACCGGCCGCCAGCTCCTGGCCGACCCGGAAGTGCGGCGGGCCTATCTCGAAGGCGGGCACTGAAGGGAGATCGCGCTATGCTCGAAGCGGTGACCGGCCAGACGCTCGGCGTGTTCATCGGGCTCACCCTGATCCTGTCGGGGTCGGCAGCCATGGCGATGGGCCGCGCCATCGCCCGGACTTGGCGGCCGATCTGGCAGATCGTGCCCTATGGCCTGCTCCTGGGCGCCGCGGACCGGTTCATGTCCTACGCCCTGTTCCAGGAGCCGCTCCTGCACCTGTCCGGGTTCCTGGTCTGCTCGGCGATCCTGATCGGGCTGGCCTTGTTGGCGCACCGGATCGCGCGGACCAACAAGCTGCTCTCCCAGTACCCGTGGTTGTACGAGCGGGCAGGGCCGTTCGCTGTCCGGGAGCGTTCCGGCGGCTGATGAAGGTCGCGCTTGCGGGACGATTAAGCGGCGTTAAAGTTGCGGAAGTTCGGCGCGTCCGACCCTGGGCCAGGGCAGCGTGCCGTGAAGGGGATCGGTGGGGTTTTTCGACAGCGGGAGCGGAACATGCAGATTTTCAGGTGGATGACCGGTGCGACCTTCGTCGCAGCACTGCTCGGCAGCACGGCGATGGCGCAGGCCGAGATCGTGATCGCTTCCGCAGGCCCCATGACCGGCGCCTATGCCGCGTTCGGCGAGCAGTTGCGCCGCGGTGCGGAACAGGCGGTCAAGGACATCAATGCGGCCGGCGGGGTGAACGGCGAGCAGCTCAGGCTGGCGATTGGCGACGATGCCTGCGATCCCAAGCAGGCGGTGGCGGTCGCCAACGACTTGGCCGACCAGGGTGCGGTGTTCGTGGCCGGCCATTTCTGCTCCGGATCCTCGATCCCGGCCGGCGACGTCTATGCCGAGCAGGGCATCCTGCAGATCTCGCCCGCCTCGACCAACCCGGCCTATACCGAGGGCCCGTTCGAGAACGGCATCACCACCGTGTTCCGGACCTGCGGCCGTGACGACCAGCAGGGCGACTTTGCGGGCAAGTGGCTGGCCGAGAACTACAAGGGCAAGAACGTCGCGGTGATCCACGACAAGTCGACCTACGGCAAGGGCCTGGCCGACCTGACCAAGCAGTTCATGAACGAGGGCGGGCTCCAGGAGGTCGCCTACGAGGCGATCAGCGCCGGCGACAAGGACTTCACCGCGCTGATCACCAAGCTGAAGTCGCTCAACGTCGATGCGATCTATTTCGGCGGCTACCACACCGAGGCGGCGCTGATCGCGCGCCAGGCGGCGGAGCAGGGCCTCAACGCCCCGCTGCTCTCGGGTGATGCGCTCAACACGATCGAGTATGCCCAGCTGGCCGGCCCGGCCTCGGACGGTACCCGGTTCACCAACGGCGCCGAGGCGCGCAACCTGCCGACCGCGCAGAAGGTGGTCGAGGAGTTCAAGGCCAGCGGCTATGATCCGGAAGGCTACACGCTCTCGACCTATGCCGCGGTGCAGGTCTGGGCGGCGGCCGCCAGCGAGGCCGGCACCACCGATGCGGCGAAGGTCGCCGAGACGATGCGCTCCAAGCGCTGGGACACGGTGATCGGCAACATCGGCTTCGACGAGAAGGGTGATCTCACCGAGAACACCTATGTCTGGTTCGAGTACAAGGACGGCAACTACGCCCAGGTCCAGTAGAATAGGGCAGCGTCGCGGCCAGGGACATCCTTGGGTGCTGCACTGGCCGTTATCCGGCTGCTAGAAGGGAAGGGAGCCCGGTCTCGGGCTCCCTTTCACTTTTTGAACCAGCCCCCGAGCGGAGTGATCGATGCGGATACCTGCGGCAATAGAGGCCCTCGTGCCGGAAGTGACGGCCTGGCGGCAGCATCTGCATGCGCATCCGGAGCTGGGCTACGAGGAGCATGCGACCCAGGCCTTCCTAGCGGACAAGCTCAAGGAGTTCGGCGCCGACGAGGTGGTGACCGGCATGGGCGGCACCGGGGTGGTCGCTCTGATTCGGGGCAGGCGGCCGGGCAACCGGGCGATCGGCCTGCGCGCGGACATCGACGCCCTGCCGATCGAGGAGCTGACCGGCAAACCCTATGCCTCGACCAATCCCGGGCGGATGCATGCCTGCGGCCATGACGGCCACACCGCCATGCTGCTGGGTGCGGCCAAGCACCTGGCGGTGTCGCGCGACTTCGCCGGCTCGGTGGTGGTGATCTTCCAGCCGGCCGAGGAGGGCGGTGCCGGGGCCAAGCGGATGCTGGAGGACGGCCTGTTCCAGCGCTTCCCGGTCGAGGTGGTGTACGGGCTGCACAACTGGCCGCAGATGCCGCTCGGCACCTTCGCCATGCACCAGGGTCCGGCCATGGCCGGCACCGACGAGATCCGCATCGAGCTCGCCGGCAAGGGCTGCCATGCCGCGATGCCCAACACCGGGATCGATCCGATCGTGGCGGCCGCCCAGCTCGTCTCGGCCCTGCAGAACATCATCAGCCGCGAGACCGATCCGATGGACCGCGCGGTCCTGTCGATCACCGCGATCAATGCCGGCACCGCCTTCAACGTCGTGCCGGACACGGCGACGCTGAAGGGCACGGTGCGCACCTTCCGCGCCGACACGCGCGAGCGGATCATCGGCCGCATCCGCCAGATGGTGGAAGCGTTCGGCCAGGCGTTCGGCGTGCGCGCCGAGCTGCACCACCGCCCGGGCTACCCGCCGACCATCAACCACCCCGAGCAGCGCGACTTCGGCGCTGAGGTCGCCGCCGAGGTGGTCGGCACGGAAAACGTCGTGCGCGATCCCCTGCCGTCGATGGGCGGCGAGGACTTCTCCTTCATGCTGGAGCAGGTCCCGGGCGCCTATATCTGGATGGGCATCGGCGGCTTCGAGGAGGGGCGGGTGCTGCACAATGCCCGCTACGACTTCAACGACGCGGCCCTGCCGATCGGCATGGCCTGGTGGACCGGGCTGGTCGACCGGCACCTGGCGGCCGGCTGAGCCGAGGGGACGTGGACGTGCGCCGGGCATCCCCTGGCGCATCTCGCGGTGGAGAAGCCCACTTCCGGGATGGTTAGGAAGTCCTTAAGCTCTGCTTCGTGACAGTCATGAGGCAGGCTGGATGCAGCGCGAACGTTACCCGGGAGAGCAGCGCGGCCTGACCCTGTTCCTCGGCGAGCTGCAGCCCGTCGTGGAACTGATGCTGGGTGAGGACCATCTGCTGTGGCACGCGATCCGCCGTGCCCTGCAGAAGGGCACGCTGGAGGCACTCCGCCACGCCAGGCAGGTGTTCAACCACCAGCCGCGCGAGATCAAGCAGTTGCTGTCGCTGGGCATGGTCGAGGACGGCCCGTCCAACGGGCCCAGCCGTGACGACCTGCTCGACAGCTATGCCGCACGCGAGCCGGAGGAGTTCGTCAGCTTCGACCTCGCCTCCACCGCGGATGGCGACGAGCCGATGGTCCGGCTGCGCCACGAGCTGGTGGACATCCCGGCGGTCCGGGTGATGGTCCGGCCCGGCACGCTCCCGAGCAGTGCCGCTGCCAAGCTGCGTGCCATTGCGGATCTGATCGAGCGCGACCGCCGCCTCCTGTCCCAGCGCTTCTGGGCGGACCGGCAGCTCCATGTCGAGCCGGCCGATCCCGGCAGCGCCGAACGCCGCTGATCCGTGCTGCGGGTCGAGGTCGCGATCGTCGGCGCCGGGATCGCCGGCGCCAGCGGTGCGGCCCGGATCGCGCCGCACCGCTCCGTCTGCCTGCTGGAGCGCGAGGCACAGCCCGGCACCCATGCATCCGGGCGCTCCGCCACCATGTTCGCCACCGCCTACGGCAACCGGCTGGTGCGCCGTCTGGCGCTGGCCAGCAACGCCTTCCTGGCCAACTCACGCCATCCGGGCGGCTCCCTCTTGCACCCGCGCGGCATGCTGCATGTCGCCTCGCCCGGCCAGGAGGCGTTGCTCGCGAACTTTGCCGCCGAGACCGGCCTGCCGCCGCTGGCGGCGGACGACGTGCTGGCCCTGGTGCCGATTCTCCGGCCTCAGGCGGTAATCGGCGGTGTGCTCGACCATGCCGCCGCGGCGATCGACGACCATCGCTTCCTCCAGCTCTGTCTGCGCAGCCTGAAGGAATCGGGCGGCACGCTTTGGTGCAATGCGGAGGTGATTGGCATCGAGCCGGTTGGCGACGGCTACCGGCTCGCCACTGCCGCTGGCCCGGTCGAGGCGGGTCTCGTGGTGAACGCCGCCGGTGCCTGGGCCGACGAGCTGGCGAAACGGGCGGGGGTGCCGCCGCTGGGGCTCAAGGCACTGCGCCGCACTGCGGTGACTGTGGACCCGCCGCCGGGATGGGACCTGTCCGGCTGGCCCATGGCGATCGACATCGCCGAGACGTGGTACTTCAAGCCCGAGGGCGGCCGCCTGCTCTTGTCGCCGGCCGACGCGACCGAGGTACCGCCGCACGACGTCCAGGCCGAGGAATGGGACGTGGCAGTGGCGGCCGACCGCTATGCCCGCCTGACCGGCCATGAGCCACGGCGCATCCACCATCGCTGGGCAGGATTGCGCAGCTTCGTGCCCGACCACTCGCCGGTGGTTGGCTGCCTGCCCGGGCACGACCGCTTCCTCTGGCTGGCCGGGCAGGGCGGCGCCGGCTTCATGACCGCACCGGCCTTGGCCGAGATCGCGTGCGCACTGATCACCGACCGGGAACTGCCGGACGAACTGCGCGCCATGCTGGCGGAGCTGTCGCCGGCGCGGACTGCTGCCGTCGCTTCATGAAATGATGGAGCAGGGGCGGCAGACGGCTGTCAGCTTTCCGGGCCGGTCAGGTGCAAGAGCGTCAGGCCGATCAGGAGCACGAAGATCGCTGCCTTGCCCTGGCCGTTCCAGGTCTGGGACTGCCACATGGCAAACCACTCGCCGCCAATCACGATGAAGCCCAGCCCGTAGAGCAGGAGGCCCAGGGTGAGGCCGGCAATCGCGCAGCTGCGCGCGGCCAGGTGGGTCGGCCGGTCGGCGCGCAGGGTGCGCCCGAGCCGGACCACGCCGATCCACAGGAGAATGGCCGTCGCCACCTGGCAGAGGATGATCAGGCCGAACGCCAGCCGCTGCAGCCAGGGATCGGTGATCGCCCGCCACATCAGGCGGGAATCGCCGAACGTCGTGTCCATGGCCAGGACGTGCTGGACGAACGGCCAGTTGCCGCCGGGGTCGGTGAGGTTGCCGAGCGCCACGAGTGTGAAGAACAGGGCGACGGTGACGACGCCGGCCAGCCGCGACAGGCGCAGGACGAGCACGTCCATGGCCGGTCTAGCGGCGGCCGGGGCAGGAGATGCAGGCGGGCACGGCCCGTGCCGCCGGCATCACTCGAAGATCGGCGCCTGCATCTCCTCGCCGTCCTCGGGCGGCAGCGGTTCGGTGCGCACCGCCTTGGGGTTGGCGACCCGGGCGCGTGCCACCGCGTCATCCAGCTCCAACTGCGAGCACAGGCCCAGCAGGACCGGGTCGCGCGGGCGGATGTCCTGGCTCTTCCAGTGGGTACGGTCGCGCACCTGCTGGATCGTGTTCTTGGTGGTGCCCAGCAGCTTGCAGATCTGCTGCTCGGACAGTTCCGGGTGGTTGCGCAGGAGCCAGGCGATGCCGTCGGGCCGGTCCTGCCGCTTGGAGAGCGGCGTGTAGCGCGGCTCCTTCTTCTTCGGCACCAGCTTGGTGTCGGCGATCGAGCGCTGCAGGCGCAGCCGCGCGTTCGGGTCCTTCGAGACGCGGTCGATCTCCTGGCGCGTCAGCATGCCGGCACCGATCGGGTCCAGCCCGCGTACCCCGGCATTCACCTCACCGTCCGCGATCCCCTTGATCTCGAGCGTGTGCAGGCCGGTGAACTCGGCGATCTGCTCGAAGGTCAAACCGGTGTTCTCCACGAGCCATACGGCCGTGGCTTTCGGCATCAGCGGGCGATCCATCGATCCACCTTCTTCCTCGAAACGACGACGCGGCGCCCCCTTGCCGGAGGTGCGCCGCGTCACACGGGCACAATTCCAGGCGCTGTATTGACGGAACGCCGGGCACGGTTCAAGCGGCGTCTCAGTCGGGCACCGGAACCGTATAGTTGAGACCCAGCCGGCCGCCGTCAATGTAGACGGTCTGCCCGGTGACATAGGCGGCATCATCCGAGGCCAGGAACAGGACGACGCGGGCCACCTCGTCCGGCTCGCCGCAGCGGCCGAGCGGGGTACGCGCCAGCACCTTGGCCCGCGCCGCCTGGTCGACCATGATCGTCTTGAGCATGTCGGTCATGATCGAGCCGGGGCCCACTCCGTTCACCCGGATGCCCTTGTCGGCCAGCGCCAGGGCGGTGACGTTGGTGAGCTGGTTCAGCCCGCCCTTGCTGACATTGTAGGGGGTCTGGTTCGGGATCGCGAGAACCGCGTTGACCGAGGACATGTTGACGATCGCACCGGCCTTGCCCTCTGCCACCATGACCCGGGCCACCGCCTGGCTGCACAGGAAGGCGCCCTTGAGGTTGACCCGCAGCACGGTGTCGAAGTCGGCCTCGTCCAGGTCCAGGAAGTCGCCGGCCCGGATGATCCCGGCATTGTTGACCAGCACGTCGATGCCGCCGCCGAACTTCCTGGCAGCCTCGACCATGGCCACGACCGCCGCCTTGTCGCCGACATCGGTCGCATGGAACAGGGCCCGGGTACCCCGGTCGCGCAGCTCCGAGGCGAGGCGCTCGCCCTGGCCCGCATCGACATCGGCGATCACGACCCGGGCACCCTCGGCGGCGAACGCCTCGATGCAGGCGCGCCCGATCCCCTGCGCGGCACCGGTCACGATCACAGTCTTATCGGTAAAGCGCATCCTCGTCCCATCCTCGGCAAACGGCGCGCCGGCCGCTTCGATCACGATCCGAACGTCGTTCCGCTCGGCGGCCACGTCCTGCAGCACGCCCAGCACTGCGTCCAGCCCGCTGCCGCCGCCGTGGCGCCAGACGATCTCGAACGGGCCCGGCGCGTCGGTGCGCAGCACGTCGAATAGGGCGTCCAGGTTGCGCACGGCACCGGCCGGCAGGTCCGCGAGTGCGGCCAGCCGGTCGAACGCCGCTTGGCGGCCGGACAGGTCCCGACCGACCAGGATCCGGCGCACCACCGGCCTTTCCCGGCCACCTGCGGTCATTCCGGCACCTCGTGGAAGCTGTCGTAGTGGTCGATGGTGACGAAGATCAGGCCGTCATTGGAGAAGACCAGCCGCTTGGCGCCGCGCCGGCCGCAGGCGAAGTCGAGGTCGGCCTCGCGCCAGCGCCGGCCCTTGCGGTCCGGCAGACGACCCTCGCGATTGCCGAACCGGTCGCCGCCGATCGCATGGTCGTCGGCGACATCGCACAAATCGCGGCCGGGCCGCCAGCCCAGCCGCTCGGCCTCGCGCTTGGTGATCCAGCGCTCGGGCAGTTCCCCGTCCTCACGGATGGCGGAGATGGCCGCCACGAAGCCATCCAGGTCACGCAGGCCCAGTGCCCGGCCGAACGCGCGCAGATCGGTCGCGTCGCCCAGCACCAATACCGGCAGCAGGGCCAGGAGCAGGACCAGAGCCAGGAATGGGGGAAGGATGCGTCGCATCACCGTCCACCAGAGGGAGCCTGCGCCCGTGAACCAGGCCGGACGCAACCCGATAAAGAACGCCGCGTCATCGGCCGGACGTTACCGTCGGGAGATGACGCGGCGTCAAGATGGTACGTGCGACAAGCTTCATTTGGGAGGCCCAGACGCCGCTGACAACCATCAAAAACCATTTTGAACCGAGGAAAACGGTGACAAAGCGTGACATACCGACATCAGAACGTAACCACCCGCCCATGCGGCGCCGAGAACGGTTGCGCGGCAGGCCGGCGCGGGATTAACGCCGATGGAAACCGTGAATTCCTCGAGGTCCGCGCCATGCTCATCCAGCCGCTGCTGACGGTGCGCGAAGTGGCTGAGATCCTGAAGCTCAAGGAAAGCACGATCCGGCAGATGATCAGTGCCGGCAAGCTGCGCGCCATCAAGTTCGGGCGGGAATGGCGCGTGACGCAGCACGACCTCGCCGCCTGCCTCGACGCCCACGCCACCAAGCTGGCCTGACCCGCCCGCGCCGCGGCCCCGGGCAAGACGGCTGAGCCGATCCCCGCGCCGCCCGTCTGGGCGTGCGCCTGATGCCGTGCACCCGGTGCCGATCGACCTGACGCTAGGTTCGGCCTGACCGCGTCCGCGCGTGTCATGTCCTGTCCGGCTGGCCCTCCCGGAAATATCACCCCTCAGTACGACAAGCAAATATCCTTACCGTTTGGTAACCTCTAGGCAGAACATGGTAACGCTGGTATTAACGTCGCATGACGAGGCAATGCTTGTCTCCGGTATATGCCCATATGTGGCGATAAATACCGAGTGTAAATTATAAAGCGTATCCGATTTATGACGGTTATCGTCCAATAATTTGTAATTCATCGATTGGTATCTTCAATATTATGCGCGGAGATACTCATGGCGCATTTTCTGGTTACCGGCGGGTGCGGATTTATCGGCTCCCATCTCGTCGAGGCGCTGCTCCGTGACGGCGCCGAGGTCACCGTCCTGGACGATCTCAGCACCGGCAAGGCGGAGCAGTGCCATCCGGACGCCAAGCTGATGGTTGGCAGCGTGACCGAGCCCGGCCTAGTGCGTGCGCTGATCGGCTCGGTGGACGGCTGCTTCCACCTCGCCGCGATCGCTTCCGTACCGCGCTGCAACCGCGAGATGGTGGCGGCGCACCAGGTCAATGTCGGCGGGCTGATCAACCTGTTTCAGGCTGCACGCCTGACCGGCCGCGCCACCCCATTCGTGTACGCCTCCTCGGCGGCCATCTACGGGGACGTGCCGGGCATCGCGGCGGAGGACGTCCGGCCGGCACCTCTGTCCCATTACGGCTGCGACAAGCTCGCCTGCGAGCAGCACGGTGTCGCCGCCCTGCTGAGCTGCGGAATCCCCAGCATCGGCCTGCGCTTCTTCAACGTGTACGGGCCGCGCCAGGATCCGGCCTCGCCCTATTCCGGCGTGATTTCCGTGTTCGCCGCAGCGGCGAATCAGGCCCGGCCGATCCGGATCAACGGTGACGGCTGGCAGAGCCGCGACTTCGTGTTCGTTACCGACGTGGTGCGGGCCCAGCTCCTGGCGATGGCCCGGCTCCGGCAGGACCAGGCGGACGGCCGGGCGGCCGCGCGGGTCGTCAACGTCTGCACCGGCACGCCCACCACCATTCTGGACCTGGCCAGGACCGTGTTTGGCACGCTGGGACTGCAGCCGGCGATCACGTTCGGGCCGCCGCGCGAGGGCGACATCCGCACCTCGCTCGGTGCGACGGCCAGGGCGGCGGCGGAACTGGGCTTCCGGGCGCGCGTGCCGCTCGCCGAAGGCATCGCCCTGACCCTGGCGGCGCTGGAGGAGCCGGCCGCACCGGTGCATCTGACCGGCCGGCTCGTGCAGGAGGTCGTGTCGCAATGAACCCGCAGCCACAGTGCGGCCAAGTCGCACGACTCCGGTCGATCACCGACGAGGGTAGGATGATGCGCCCAATTCCGATCCTGATGTACCACGGCATCGACACCCAGGCGACGCCGGCCTTTCGGCGCTGGGTAGTCTCGCCCACGCTGTTCGACGAGCACATGGGTTGGCTCGCCCAGCATGGCTACCGCGTCCTCACCGTGGCGGGGCTGGAGGCGGCGATGCGCGAGGGGCGCCCGCTTCCCGAGCGGACCGTGGTGATCACCTTCGACGACGGGTTCCGCGACTTCCTGAATGCAGTGCCGATCCTGGAGCGCTACGGATTCCCGGCCACCCTCTATGTGACCACCGGCTATGTCGGCGGCACCAGTAGCTGGCTGCGCGGCCTTGGCGAGGGCGGGCGACCGATGCTGAGCTGGGACGAGGTGCGGGCGGTCGCCGCGGCTGGAATCGAATGTGGCGGCCACACCCAGAGCCATCCGCAGCTCGACATCATCCCGGCGGCGCGGGCCTTCCAGGAGATCCAGGGCAGCAAGCACGAGCTGGAGGACCAGCTCGGCGCCCAGGTGGTGAGCTTCGCCTATCCGTTCGGCTACAGCAGTGCCACGACCCGGCGGCTGGTGGAGCAGGCCGGCTACCGTATCGCCTGCCGCGTCCGCAATGCCCTCAGTTCGCGGGACGAGCACCGCTTCGCCCTGTCGCGCATCACGATCACGCCCGCGACGCGGCCGGACGACCTCGGCCCATTGCTGTCGGGGGAAAGGCTGGAGGTGGCGCCGCCGCTGGAATCGCTGTTCCGGCAGGGCTGGCGTGCGGCGCGCTGGGTAACCCAGTTCACCGGCGGCTACGCGATGCTGGTGTCGGCCGTACCCGTGTAGCACCCGGCCTGGCCGCCCTCGCGGCCACGCTCAACGATGATCCAGGATGATTGGGACCTGTAGATGCGCTTGAGCAATGTCCAAAGTGTCGGGTGGTCGAGCCGTACGGCTCGGCTCCTGGGCGCGCTGCTGCTGCTGGCTGTAGCCGGAATGACCGACAAGCCGGCGATCGCCGACCACCGGCCCTATGGCCGGGAAGGCGAGTGGCGGCGGATCTTCGCCGACAGGTTCGCCGGTACGACCCTGGACCGGACCAAGTGGACGACCTGCTACTGGTGGGACGAGGGCGGGTGCACCAATCTCGGCAACAGTGAACTGCAGTGGTACCTGCCCGGCAACGTCACGGTGACGGAAGGCCATGTCCGGCTGCGCGCGCAGCGCCAGCGGGTCGTCGGGATCAACGACACGGTATTCCCCTACACCTCGGGCATGATCACGACCGGTCCGGCCCGCTATCGGGCGCCGGAAGGTGCCAAGTTCGACTTCCGGTACGGCTATGCCGAGATGCGGGCATGGGTGCCCCGGGGCAAGGGGCTGTGGCCGGCATTCTGGCTGCTGCCCTCCAGCTACAATTCCACGCCGGAGATCGACGTCATGGAAGTGCTGGGCCAGGCACCGCACGTCCTGCAGATGCATTTCCACTATCGTGACATGGATCGCATGCTGCACTCGGTCGGCAATGGCGCTACGGTCGGCGATCTGTCGACCGGCTGGCACATCTTCGGAGTCGACTGGCAGCCTAACCGGATCATCTGGTACCTGGATGGCCAGGAGCGCTGGCGCTACGAGAACGAGGCGGCGATCCCCCGCGAGCCCATGTACCTCCTGGTCAACTTGGCGGTCGGCGGTGACTGGCCAGGCGCACCGAATAGCGCAACACAGTTCCCAGCCGATTTCCTGATCGACTATGTCCGCGTCTGGCAGCGGGCGGACTGACCAATGGCACCCCCCGTCGCGTCCGCGACTGCTGGCCTGTCGGGTGTAGCCACCCGCGCCAGGGCCATCCTGCGCAGCCCGCTGATCCTCAATGGCTACTCGCTGGTGGTGAGCGCCGGAATGAGTTCCGCGCTGGGGCTGGTCTGGTGGATGCTGGCAGCCCAGATCCACGATGCCGAGGAGATCGGCCTCAACGCGGCGCTGATCTCGACCATGATGGCGCTGGGCAGCATCGCCCAACTAAATCTTGGCAGCATCCTGACCCGCTACCTGCCGACTGCCGGCAGCAACGCGCGCCGCTGGATCCTGGTCAGCTACGCGATCGGCTGCGCCGTCGCGATCGTGTGCTGTACGGTGTTCCTCCTGGGCGTGCCGGTCTTCGCACCGAGCCTGGGCTTTCTTTGGGCGGACCTCTGGACCGCTGCCTGGTTCGTCCTGGCAACCGTGATCTGGACGGTGTTCGCGCTCCAGGACTTGGTGCTGGCCGGGCTGCGCAAGGCGATCTGGCTGCCGATCGAGAACACGTTGTTCGCGCTGGCCAAGATCGGGCTTCTGCTGGTCCTGGCCGCAAGCAGCCTGCGCGGGCTCGGGCCGTTCATGGCCTGGACGCTGTCCGCGGCCGCGGCGGTGGTGCCAGTCAACCTGCTCCTGTTCGGCCGGATCCTGCCCGAACACGACCGCGCGCCCGCCGCCGGCCAGGGATCGGCGCAGCCAGGCTCGGTGCTGCGCTATTTCTGGGGTGACTCGGCCGGGATGCTGTTCTTCACGATCGCCATCGGCCTGCCCCCGATGCTGATCCTGGAGACGGCGGGACCCGAGCACAACGCCGTCTACTACCTCGCCTGGACGATCACCTACTCACTCTACATGGTGAGCAAGTCGATGGGCATCTCGCTGGTCGCCGAGGGGGCGGTCGACAGCAGGCGGCTGCCGAAGCTGGCGGCGGATACCTTCCTGCACACCATGTTGATGCTGCTGGTGGCGGTGACGGTCATCCTGTTGGGCGCGCCGCTGATCCTGGGCCTGTTCGGGGCCGACTATGCCCTGGAAGGGGCAAACCTCCTCCGCCTCCTCGCCCTCTCGGCGCTGCCCTTCGGCGTCACCTCCGTGTTCCTGGGCGTGGCTCGGGTCGAGGGCCGGGTGACGGCGGTCGCCGTGATCCAGGCGGTGATGGTGCTGCTGGTGCTGGGCATGGGCATCCCGCTCCTGCACCTGTACGGCATCGTCGGCATGGGGCTGGCCTGGCTGGCCGGTCAGAGCCTGATCGCTGCCGCTCTGGTGCTGGCGGCGTTGCGCCGAGCAGGTTGGAACATCCACCGCGCCGGCCTGTCCTGGGCCGCGCTGCTGGGCAGCCTGCTGGTGCCCGGGCACACGGCCGGCGTTACCCAGGAGATGATCCCATGATGCAGCGGTCCCACCCGATCCCCAGCCCCTCCTGGGCGGATGGCAATCTGCACCGGCCACTCACCGGCATCGGCTATTTCAACGAGCGGCCGGCTCCGGTCCGCGCAGCCGGGAGCACAATCTTCCTGGCGCTGCTGCCTCTGATGGCCGCTTTCTGGCTGTGGAGCACCCGTGTCGGGCGGATCGACCTGCACGAACTGGGTGAGCTCGGGCTGGCGAGCGGGCTGCCGGGCGCGGTCTGGCTGGCGATCCTGTGCCTGGCCATCGGCTTCTTCACCGCGCTCGGCCGCCAGGATCTCCCCGGCTGGCTGGCTTCGCTCTATCTCGTGGCCCTGGTCGTGGTGCTCCACGCCACGCCGGTGTTCGCCTACGGCACGCTGCGCTACCAGTGGGCCTGGAAGCATCTCGGCATCATCGACTTCATCCAGCGCCACGGCGGGATCGACCGCAGCGAACCGGTGCTGGGCGCCTACCACAACTGGCCGGGCTTCTTCGGTGCCATGACCCTGATCGGCGAGCTGGCCGGGATCCGCAGCTTCGAGGCGGTCGCCCGCTGGACGCCACTGGTGCTCAACCTGCTCTATGTGGCGATCCTGCCGGCGATCTACGCACAGCTCACCCGCGACCGGCGGGTGGTCCTGGCCGCCACCTGGTTCTTCGTTGCCGCGGACTGGATCGGCCAGGACTATTTTGCGCCGCAGGGGCTGGCCTTCTTCTTCTATCTCGTGCTGTTGGCGCTCTGCCTGCGCTGCCTGGCCTTCGCCCCGCCCGGCTCGGTAGCGCCGCGCCGGCATCTGCTGGGTGCCTGGGACCGTGTGGCCCGCTGGCTGGGCGACGATGCCCCGGCGGCAAGGGAGGAGGTACGGCCTGCCGCCGCCGTGGCGGCCGCGGTCGTGATCCTGGCGATCATCGCGAGCCACCAGCTGACACCCTTGGTGGTCATCGCCACCATGACCGGCTTGGCGGCGCTACGGCGGCTGAGCCTGTCGCTGGCGCTGTTCGCCGGGACTGCCTTCACCTTCTGGCTGGTCTGGCCGGCTGCCCCGTTCGTGGCCCAGCATGTCACGGAGGAGCTGGAGGGCTTCGGAGCCACCGTCGCGCACCTGCAGGTGGTGGGTGTCGATCGGGCGCTGATCAGCAAGGCGCAGATGGTGAACACGCTGTTCTGCCGCCTGCTGACCTTGGCCGTGGTGCTGGCGGCGGTGGTGGGCATCGCCCGCCGCCTGATCGCCGGCTATCGCGACGGTATCGCCCTGGCACTGATCGCCCTGCCGCTGCTCCTGGTGGTCGGCACCTCCTATGGTGGTGAGATCATCTTCCGCAGCTACATGTTCGCACTGCCGGGCCTGGCTTTCTTCGCCGCGGCCCTGTTCTTCCCGACGGGTGACCGCGGCCGCTCCCTGGCGACCCTGCTGACGGGCGGACTGTTCGCCGCCGCGCTCGCGGGCCTGTTCCTGCTGGCCCATGGCGGCAAGGACCGGTTCTACGCCTTCACCCAGGAAGAGATCGACGCGGCGCGCTGGGTGGCCGAGCGTGCACCCGAGGGGACCCTGCTGGTGGAAGGGGCCCGGGTCTATCCGTCCCAGTTCCGCCACTACGAGCACTTCGTCTACGTGCCGCTCGCAGAAGAGCCGGCCGAGGTCAAAGAGGCGCTGTACGCCGACGCGGCCGGCCTGCTGTCCGGCTGGCTGTCTGACCAGAGCTACCCTGCCGCCTTCGTGATCATCACCCGCAGCCAGAAGGCCTTCATCGACGAGCTGGGCGCGATGCCGCCCGGGTCGCTGGACGCGGTGGAGCAGTCCTTGCGCGGCTCGCAGCAGTTCGAGCTGGTCTACGGTAACCGTGACGCGGCGGTGTTCGTCCGCCGGGGAGGCGCGCCATGATGCGTGTAAACAACCTGTTGCCGGCCATCGTGCTGGCCACCTTCCTACTCGCGGCCGGGGGCATCCTGGTCGAGCCGGCCGAGCCGCTGCGCCCGGTCCTGACCCTGCCCTTCCTCCTGGCCGGACCCGGCCTGGCCTGGGCCAGCCGGCTGGGCGACTGGCATCCGGTGCCGCTTGCCGCGATCGCCATCGCGCTCAGCCTAGCACTGGCGATCCTGGTGGCTGCCCTGCTTCTTCTCCTGGACCTGTGGTCGCCGCGCGCGGGCTTCATGCTGCTGGGCCTGTGCGCCCTGGCTCCCTACCTGCTGCCCTGGCCGAAGCCAGCGCTCGTGAGGGAGGTGGCGGAGGTCTGAACGGCCCGAGGCCGTACGTCGGATGTCGCCAGCCTGCGACCGCCTTTGATCTTGTGATCAGTTGCCGGCACATTTGAGATTGGCTGGCAATGTCCAAAAAATACTATGTCAAATTTGATTGAATCTTCGTTGCTCCCGAAGCCCATCGGGTAGAGCGGCTCAGTAAAATATAACAAATGCGGAAATATCTATAGAAAGCTGAGCTGTAGATTGATCATATCTTACATCTGCTAGAATGATGGGCTCGTTCTTCGGGGATCATGTGCGTACCGCGTGCATGCTTTTGTCCGATCGTCGCATGACGGTTATTGTTAACCTGGAAGAGTATTGGTAGAAAGGATTTGGAAAGTCAGATTGCTGGCTGACCTCCAGTAGTACGACGATTGGCCGTCGTGCGCTGGTCATCGGCGTCAGTCTTGGGTCGGGATCGGCAGCATTTCTGCCGGGTGCTGGCTGTCGCCCATAATTCCTCCGAGCTGTTGGCACGGAGTAAATGCGGGACAAAGATTATGTTCGAACGTTCAACAATAGATGTGCCGATTGAAGAGCAGAACTTCCATTTTGATGAGTATAGGCCTGCGAGCCGGATCGGCGGCATCACTCCGTCGGTCTCGGTTGTCATCCCGGCGCTGAACGAAGCCAAGAACCTGCCGAGCGTGCTGCCGCGCATTCCGGGCTGGGTCATGGAGGTGCTGTTGGTGGACGGCCGCTCGGTCGATGGCACGCCAGAGGTCGCCCGGCAGCTCCTGCCCGACATCAGGATCGTGACCCAGAAGCGGCGCGGCAAGGGAGCCGCGCTACAGGCGGGCTTCGAGGAGGCCAGAGGCGACATCATCGTGATGCTGGATGCCGACGGCTCGATGGATGCCGCCGAGATCCCGCTGTTCGTCGGCGCGCTGCTCAGCGGCGCCGAATTCGTGAAGGGCTCGAGGTTCGTCCAGGGCGGCGGCACCGCTGACATGGAGTGGTACCGGCGGCTCGGCAATGCCGGGCTGAAGAACCTGGTCCGGGCCTATTTCGGCGGCCGGTTCAGCGACCTGTGCTACGGCTACATCGCGTTCTGGCGGCGGCTCCTGCCGACCCTGGACATTCGGACCGACGGGTTCGAGGTCGAGACCATGATGAACGTGCGGGCGCTCAAGTCCGGGCTGCGCATCGCCGAGGTGCCGAGCTTCGAGGCCCGCCGTCTGCATGGCCAGAGCAACCTGCGCACCATCCCTGATGGCTGGCGGGTGCTGCAGACCATCGTACGGGAAGGGCCGCGGCCTTGGTCGTTCGACCGGCGCCGCTACAAGACCGCAGCGCGTGTGGGCCAGTCATGACCGCCGCCTCTGGCACCGGGGCCGACATCAGCGTCGTGATCTGTGTCTATACCGAGGAACGCTGGGCGGCGATCGCCGCAGCGATCCGCTCGGTACAGGCCCAGACCCGGCCGGCTCGGGAGATCATCCTGGTGGTCGACCACAACCAGCGTCTGCTGGAGCGGTTGCGGCAGACCTATCCGGCGCTGAAGGTGATCCCCAACATCCATGCCCGCGGCCTGTCCGGCGGCAAGAATACCGGGATCGGCGAGGCCAGCGGCGAATTCGTGGCCTTTCTCGACGATGATGCGGCCGCGGTTCCGGAATGGCTGGACCAGTTCCACAAGGGCTTCCAGCGCGCCGGCGTGATGGCGGTCGGTGGCCGGGTCGATCCCGACTGGGCCGGCGGCGTGCGGCCCACCTGGTTCCCCGAGGAGTTCGACTGGGTGGTGGGCTGCTCTTATCGCGGCCTGCCCGAACAGTCCGGCTTCGTGCGTAACCTGTTCGGCGGCAACATGGCAGTACGGCGTCAGGTGTTCGGCGAGGTCGGCGGCTTTCGCAGCGATCTCGGCCGGCTCGGCGGCAATGGCGGCGGCTGCGAGGAAGTCGAGTTCTGCATCCGTGCCGCGCATGGCCGGCCAGACAGCATGTTCTACCTGCCAGAGGCCCGGATCCTCCACCAAGTGCCGGCCCAACGCATGCGGATCGGCTATTTCGGCCGGCGCTGCTATGGCGAGGGGGGCAGCAAGGCCAGGCTCAGCCTGATGCCGCGCAGCTCGGGCATGCTCGCGACCGAGCGCCGCTATGTCCTGCGCACCCTTCCTGCCGGCGTGCTCCGCGGCTTGGCCGACCCGTTCCGGAGCGGCCGGCTGGACGGCTGGGCACGGGCGGCGATGATCGGGTTCGGCCTGGCGCTCACGAC